>JAFGDK010000022.1 GCA_016932165.1 Anaerolineales bacterium | reverse complement strand
TTGTGATTGTCCATTTCATTGCTCCTTGTCCTCCAATAGGACATTTTAACTTTGCTAGATTAGGACTTTACTACTTTGCCCTTACACGGTACAAAAGTGGTATTTGCAATATATGCAGAAGATTGATATAATCGCCTGACCTATGGAGTTCAAATCTATTAAAACTAAAGAAATTTTAAGATTATTTTAGAGGGGAACCCATCTATCGTGGATTCAGTTGTTGTTAGGCATTCACCGATTCTTTGGATAGAAGGTCGCTGGTCTGGTAACCAGGATTTTGTCTCGCTTCTCCGCAAGAAGGGCTTTTTGATTGAGACAGCTTCGACTGGCAAACAGGCGATTGACATGGCGCGCGGGAATCAATATGACCTGCTGATTGTGAATGCTGCCTCAATGCGGACCAGCGGGGCGCGGATCGTGAGAAGTGTTCATGAGCTGTATCCTGATTTGCCGATCATACTTATTTGCGGTCCAGACAGGACTGCAAAAGGGGTGGAAGATATTGTGGGGATTTTGCTGGTGATGGATTTCACCACCAGAAAACTTGTTAACCGGATTATGAAACTGCTGCCAGGTGATGAGAAGAGAATGATCCATCAGGGGCAAATTGTGGTTGACCCGGACAGGAGTTTGGTGAGTTGTAACGGGCAAAGGACGACCCTGACGCCGAGGTTAATGTCCTTATTGATGTTGTTCATCGAACATGCAGGAGAAGTGATAACTCGAGAAACCCTGTTTAAGAATGTTTGGAAAACCAGCTATACGGGAGATACACGAACGTTGGATGTGCATATCAGCTGGCTCAGGCAGGCAATTGAGGTTGATCCGCGAAACCCTGAGATTCTATTGACGATCAGGGGAGTAGGCTATAAACTGAATGCTTGAACGAGAAAAGGGTTCATCATTTATGAGAAGGTAAACGAGGCATCTTCTATATGCCTCGTTTTGGTTATTTAGAGATTGGTGGTAATTTAAATTATTCGATGAAAATTTCTATATGCTCCCCATCTTCTTCATCCATGACATCCACAATTTTCCCAGTGAGGCCTTCGCTAATTGCAGCGCTGATCTCAGTGGCTGCGTCGGGGCTCATATCAGGCATAAAGTTGGAGGCAATGTTCAAACCAGCGTCAACCAGACCAAGGGGCAAATTGACACTCACCTTTGTTTTTCCGCTGGCAGTATCTGTTACCCGAACGCGCATATAGCGCGAATCCCTTGATTTTTGGAAAGCAGCCGATCTGGACCGGGTTTTTGCATTTTCAGAGATGGCGGCTAATAGTTTTGCACCATCTGCGGCTGAGATTTTACCGTCCTCGATCATTTGCAGGATTTTAATTCGTTCTTCGCTTGTTGCCATCATGATAGTTTTCTCCTTATTCTCCACCGGGTATGCATCACCCGATAAAAACTTCTACTTTTTCCCCATCCTCGCCTTCATCCACGTTAACATAGAGCGGGGCGCCTTGCTTAGTGGTTTGTTCGAGGGCTGAGAGAATTTCATCCACGGAGGTGTGATCCATGTGGGGGATGTAATGACCGAAGGTGTTTAGTACCCAGCCAGTCAGCTTTAACGGGGCAGGAATACTGATCGCAACCCGCTCAGTGGGGCTTTTGACGCGCACATGGATCCATGGGCCAGATCGGCTGCCCAAGGACAGCATAATGAAGAGCACCCCAATCAGGAGCGGTATCCAGGCGCAAAAAAACCAAAAGCCATAACCGGAATTTTGATAAGAGGTGTTAATCCACAGGGATGAGAGGGCAACGATGGCAACTCCAATATATAAGGGGAGCGTCCACCATTGCTTCCATTTTCGAAGTTCTTCGTCAGAGATGGTTGGTGGAGAAGAGAAATTCTCTTCCTTCCTTATTTCTGATTCCACCCCTGATCGATGCGTTGAAGTATTCAATAACTGGATGGCTTGATCGGCATTGATCTCGCCTTTATCGAGCCTATCCAGAACATCCGCTTGAATAGTCTCTCCTGATTCTGGTTCCGCTTCGGGTGGGTGCTCTAGATTTTTCAGTAATTCTGCACCTTCATCCGGAGTTATCTCTCCGGTTTCAATCATTTTTAGGATTTTCATATATTCTGTCATAGGGTAGCTCCATCATCCTGAGGGGTGCCCCCTAGGCTAACTATTTCCTTCCAGGGCGGCAAGAAGAGCTTCAGCTTCTTCTATGGATATGATTTTATTTTGCAGCATTTCCAATACTTTTTGCCGCTCTTCATCGCTGACAGGGTCGCTTTGCGGTGAGGAAATTGTGTATCTCCGCGTGATTTTCCGGCTGGCTTGACGGGCTTTTTCGGCAGCACGCGCTTCAACCTTTACCAGTTTCCTTTCCAGTTTGGCACGTTTAGCCTCAATTCGGTCGTGGGTTTCTTTGCCGATTTGAGGATTTATGGAGGAGAGATTTTCGGAAAGGTTGTTCAGATGGTCTCCGAGGACATCCAATTGTGTTTCAATCTGGTCTGAGACATCCTGACGAATATTAGCTGCCATGGCGGCGATATCTTTTTCGAGATTGAGTTCAAATTCCCAATCAAATTCATTAACGCCGGGGATGATCAATTCCAGATTTCCACCTGCTCCAAGGATTATTTTTGTGGTCCCTTTACCTTTAATGATTTCGTGTTGACTGGTTTTGAAAATCTCCGTTCCCGTTTCTTGTTGGACCTTGATCATTCCTGCTCCGCTGTTAAGTGTGATCGCGGCGTCAATCTCAGGGATCAACTGGCAAAAGACATCGCCTTTTGCATTTAGCTGATAGCTGCCTTCGGCGGAAGTTTCAATTTTCAGGGTGGCGTTACCGTCGGTGCTGGCCGTAAGTCCGCCGCAGAATCCTTTAACAACCAGGTTGCCCTTGATGCCGTTTATTTCCACATTTCCTTCAGCATCTTGCAGATTTATACTTCCCATTGCCTGCTTGCAAGAGAAATCCCCTTCTATAGAGCGAGCATTGATAGCCCCGCCCACCTCTGCCAAAGCCAATGGCCCGACGCTTTTTGCCATGATCTGTCCGTGGATGGTTCCAACATTTATTTGACCTTCAACAGACTTGATCATTAAATCTCCGACTACCTTACCGATCTGAAGCGTGCTTTCCATCGGGATACGCAGCATACAGCCAGCTGTGCTAGAAATTTCGATCGTATTTTGGGTTTGTGCGATCTTAAGGGCGTTTTCCTGGTCGCAATCTGCTCTTAATTCCGGACGGTCCCATCCCTTTAGGCGAAGATTCCCAGAGATTTTTGCGATTTTGATGACTGGTGATGTTGTTGTTTCAATATTCACTCTATCCATTAGACACCTTCGTTTTCTTTGATCAGATTGATCGCTTCCTGGGAATTGATATTTCCCTGTTCCAGTTGTTCAAGGATTTGGCGGCGTTTCTCTTCTTCGATTCCCGGTTCTTCTTCTCCCGGCTCATACCCCAATGCCCGGATGATTTCATGGAGGCGGTTGCGGATGGTGGGGTAGGAGAGCCCCATTTCAGCTTGGAGACGGGTGATTTTGCCTTCATGGCGAATAAACAACTCTACAAAATCAAGCTGTTCCAGTGATAAGCTCGAGAAATGACCTGTTTGGAAACGTCCCTGTAACTTTGTCTCACAGTGCCTGCATTCTAATTGGGTGGCAATTAATTCCCCATGACAGACGGGGCATTCATTAAATATCGGGAACATCGTTTATTCTTCTCCCTGGTATGAATCTGTGTCGCCATAGTTTATAAGAAATTGCGGTCGAACAGAAGGTAATTTATTAGCGATCCAATTTATCGCGGCCAGAAGTTGGCTTTTAAGATGCATTAGATTATCCTGATTCAAAATCGAAGCGACAGGCGAGAAAGGAATTGAAGTTTGCCAAGCGTTTATGTAAGAATTAATTTGTTGAAAATTCATTTCTAAACCTATCAGAAAAGTAAATTTTAAAAAATTATAGCAAAAGATGAAGAAATGTCAAGTAAAATCTAATAAAAATGCAATAATTGTTTCAAATTATTGCATTTTTATTATTTTGTATTAATATTCTGTTGATTGTTTAGAAACTAGGCAGCAATGGTCTTGATGTCCAGGGGATGCCGGCGAGCAGGAATATTAAGGCTAGAGTTATCAGTGCCGCGCTACGTTTGAATTTTGTGTTCTCAGGGAGATCTTTTTTTCCAACCGCGCCAGCAATATGGCTCAAAACGATCGCAACGATCATCAACAGGGTGTGTTCTATGGTGAAGAACCTGAGAACCTGATTGCCCATAGCTGCCGCCATATTGGAGAAGGCGGCTTTGACCAGGTCGGAAAAGATGAAATAGAGCAACAGGCCAATCAAGAGTTGGGTATCGAGAAAGATGGTAAAAACCATGATGGCTTTTTGATCAATATTTTCCCACGGCTTTTTTTGGAGCCAACCTCGATAGAGCCGGTATAAGGTGAAAACTGCAGAGATGACAATTGCCCAGCGCAGTAAATTGTGAATTCCTAGAAGGATGACTTTTCCTGTGATCATTTGGGTACCTCCAAGATAGTGAATTAAGATGAAAGAGCTAGTACTTTGTCAAAGCAAAAAGGTGTATTTAGAAGAAAAGTAGTTGAAAAAAAATTTAAAACGCCTGCATGCAGCCTTTGACTAAGTATTAAGTGTTCCGTTGATCAACAATCCGACTATTCAAAAGACCTTTGATAGAACACTAGATTTATTATATGGATTATATCCCTTCTTGGTTAATTACCTAGGCTGGTAAGGTAATATTGTATTTGATATATGCGTCAGAAACTTGGTGGAAAATTTATCTATTAAGGGAACAATATGGAATTAAACATTAGCAAAACTTCAGATGGGGCTGGAAAGCCCAAGCATGTCCCGGTGTTGATCATTGGGTCTGGTCCAGCTGGGCTGGCTGCTGCTTTGTATGCTGCCAGGGCGGATTTAAAACCGGTGGTATTGACGGGGATGACCTTTGGCGGCCAGGCATCTATCACCCACATAATTGAGAATTACCCTGGTTTTCCGGATGGGCTTGAAGGCCCTCATCTAGGTGAGTTGTTTAGGTCACAGGCCGAGCGATTTGGCGCTGAGGTGGTGTACGACACAGCCATAGCGGTGGATTTTTCTGAACGGCATTATCAGATCACTACCTATAGTGGCACTTATACTGCTGATTCTGTGATTATCACCACTGGGGCTACTCCCCGACACCTTGAGGTTCCAGGGGAGGTGGAGTTTACTGGAAAGGGTGTATCATACTGCGGTACATGCGACGGTTTTTTCTTCAAGGGTAAAGAGGTTGTTGTCATAGGTGGCGGCGATAGCGCTATGGAAGAGGGTATCTTCTTGACCCGATTTGCTACCAAGGTGACGGTCATCCATCGTCGTGATGAGCTGCGCGCCAGCCCGATTCTTGAGAGGCGGGCCAAAGACAATCCGAAGATCGAGTTTATCTGGGATACGGTTGTTGAAAGCATTGAGGGTAATGATGCAGTAACCCATGTCAATCTGAAGAATGTGAAAACAGGAGAAGCTTCAACTTTTGATACCGACGGGGTGTTTATTTTCATCGGACATACCCCCAATTCTGAGTTGTTTGAAGGCCAATTGGAACTTGATGATGACGGTTACCTGGTTGTGAATCACCTGATGGAAACAAACAAGCCTGGTGTGTACGCAGCAGGCGAAATTGCTGATCCGCATTTCAGGCAAGTGATCACATCGGCTGGTATGGGGGCAGCCGCCGCAATCCAGGCGACCAGATACCTGGAATCAATAGAGTAGTGAGAAACGTGCGCCAAAAAGGCGCACGTTTTTTTGTGAAAGCCCGCACAAAGGGTTAAAAAATTCATTTACTGGTTGAATAGACTGAGAGGAGTCGAGAATATGAAACCAAAAGTATCTATTATTGGTGCCGGGATGACTGGCGCAACCGCAGCCCACTGGTTAGCGGATAAAGAGATCGCAGACATAGTGCTTGTTGACATTGTTGAGGGTATGCCGCAAGGGAAGGCACTGGATATGCAGGAATCTATGCCGGTGGCCGGCAAGGATGTTCGGATCATCGGAACAAACGGGTATGAGGATACCGCGGGATCTGATGTGATTGTGATCACTGCGGGTTTGCCGCGAAAGCCTGGAATGAGCCGGGATGACCTGCTGGCTATCAACTCCGAGATTGTTGCCAAGGCGACCGAAGAGACGATCAAGCTCTCACCGGATGCGATTTACATCATTCTGACCAACCCGTTGGATGTGATGTGCTATGTGGCGATGAAGAAAGGCAATCTGCCCCGCGAGCGGGTAATTGGCCAGGCTGGGATCCTTGACTCAGCCAGGATGCGGGCATTTGTCTCGATGGAGCTGGATGTGAGCGTGGAAAATGTGAATTGTTACGTACTGGGTGGGCATGGAGACAGCATGGTACCGCTGACCCGGCATTCGAATGTGGCAGGGATTCCATTGAATGAAATCCTGTCCAAAGACCGGCTGGATGCGATCGTCGAGCGCACCCGCAAAGGCGGCGGCGAGATCGTTGGCCTGTTGAAGACAGGCAGCGCGTATTATGCCCCGGCTGCGGCAATTGCCCAGATGGTTGAGGCTATATTGAAGGACAAGCACCTGATCGTGCCCAGCTCTGTTTACCTGCAGGGTGAGTACGGCCAGAGGGACATTTTCTTCGGCGTGCCGGCTCAACTGGGACGAACCGGTCTGGAAAAAGTTTACGAATACGATCTGAACGAAGAAGAAATGGCTGAGTTGAAAGCATCGGCTGAGCATGTGGCCGAAACCATGAGAGATTTATCAATTTAATAGAGGTGGATTGAAATGAGCAAAGATACATTATCCATTCGTGACAACAGAACCGAAAAAGAATATGAAATCCCGATCTGGGAAGACACCATCCGGGCGATGGACTTGCGCCAGATCAAAGTCAAGGACGGCGACTTTGGGATGATGAGCTATGATCCGGCCTTCCTGAACACAGCCAATACCAAGAGCACCGTGACCCTGGTGGATGGCGGCAACGGTATTCTGCAGTACCGCGGTTATCCGATCGCTGACCTGGCGGAGAATGCCAGTTTCTTGGAAGTTGCTTACCTGATTCTGTTCGGTGAGCTGCCTAAGGCAGGCGAATTGGCCAAATGGGAGGCCGAGATCAAAACCCAGATGGCTCTGCCGGAAGCGCTTCCGAATATTATGAAAGCGTTCCCCAAGGATGCACACCCGATGGGCGCTTTTGTGAGCAATACGGCCGCACTGGGCACTTTGTATCCGGATGCCCGTGAGGTACTGGACGAAGAGCTGCGCTGGAAGCATATCAAGAACCTGGTGGCAAAATCTGCTTCCCTGGGCGCGTATTTCTATCGTCATTCACAGGGTTTGGGGTTCGTTGACCCGGATGAGAAATTGAGCTATGCGGGCAATTTCCTGCGGATGATGTTCCACGAAGGCGGTGGGGATTACACTCCTGATCCGGCAGTGGAACGGGCGATCAACATCCTGTTCATCCTGCATGCCGACCATGAGCAGAACTGCGGCACCACCACGATGCGGACGATCGGATCCAGCCAGGCCGACCCGTATTCTGCGGCTGCCGGGGCTGCTGCTGCGCTGTATGGCCCGCTGCACGGTGGTGCGAATGAAGCTGTGCTGCGCATGCTGGCTGAGATCGAAGATGTGAGCAATATCCCCGCCTTCATGGACAGTGTCCGCAGTGGCGACAAGCGTTTAATGGGCTTTGGTCACCGGGTGTACAAGAATTACGACCCGCGCGCCAAGATCATCAAGAAAGTGGCCGAGGATGTGTTCAAGGTCACTGGACGGAACCCGCTGCTGGATATTGCCCTGGAGCTTGAACAGATCGCATTGAGCGAGGATTACTTCATCGAGCGCAAGCTATACCCGAATGTGGACTTTTACTCGGGAATCATCTACCAGGCGCTGGGCATTCCGGTTTCGATGTTCACTGTGATGTTCGCTATCCCGCGTATGGTGGGCTGGCTGGCCCAGTGGACCGAGATGCTTGGTGATAACGAGCAAAAGATTGCCCGCCCGCGCCAGGTATTCCTGGGGCCGGTGGATAAGAAGTTTGTCCCGATTGAAGAACGCTAGTTATTTTGGCAGTTGATGCGAGATGGCGCTGGATGATTCCAGCGCCATTTTTTGAAACCTTATCCCTGGCGGGTTATCTACGGTTGGGGTGTGCGCGCCAACGTTCCTCCCAGCCAGGAGAAATAGCCATAACCGCTCGTTGGACCAGATTCGCGGTAGCGCGGTGTGCCGTCTTCATCCACGCCTACCTGTGCGACAGGGACAACAGACCAGCGAAAAATATGGGGCGAATCATCTGCTGGGCGCATGGATTGTGGGATGACATATTTGGTATCTAATACTGCGACAGTCAGTTCTAACCGCTGGCCGGAGGTGAGATCGACAATTTGGACGAGGTAAGATTCATTTTCGCGCAGTTCGCCAACGGCTGCCCATTGTAAGGTAATGGTGTCGTTTTCAAGCGTGAAAGCTTCCCCATTGCGCGGTCTAAGCAGTTCGGGCGCTGGATAATCAGGCGCCGGGCTGGGGGTAACGGTGGCGCCGGCAATGGAGCTGCGCAAGCACATAGGGATGGTGAGCGTTTCCCCATAAAATGCTGTATCCACCGATTTGCCGCTCCACTCCATGATGTATTCCATCGGCACTTCGTACATGGCGGCAATCAAGCTCAAGGTTTCATTTTCCTGGACGACATGATAGATTTTTTCGCAAGCCTCAACTGTGGCCTGCTGGCTGCTGGGCGTATTGGTCGCAAGTGGAGTTGAGGTTGGTGTTGGGTGAGGGATTTTCAATTCCTGACCAACGGAGAGGTTTGTGCAGTCAGCGGCGAGACCATTCAGAAGCACAATGCTTTGAACAGAAACGTTGAAAGTGAAGGCGATTGCCAGGCAAGTATCGTTCTCTACGACGATATAAGAGAGAGGAGTGGGGGTTGGCAGGGGCGTGTTGGTGGCAGAGGGGGCGATCAGCGAGGGGGTGATCGTAGGAGAGAGGGTGATGGTTGGTGTTCCTGTACTCTCTGGTTCCGCTAGGCCTCCAGAAAGGTTTAATCCTAGATAGGTGATCCCACCGCCGACAGCAATGAACAACACCAGCAATATGATCACAATCGGTACGCTAAGGGTAATCACGGGCATCTGACTACCACTGATCCGCTTGCCTTTACGATCTTGATTATGAGCAGCAGGTTGTCTTTCTCGTGAGGAGCGTGTTTTGCGCGATTGTTCTAACTGAGTGCCGCATACAAGGCAGCGGGATGCGTTTTTGCTCACCTGGGTACCGCAGGTGGGACAAACGGTTTTTTGTTGTGATTCACCTGGTAAGGTCATGATTGCCGGAGATTATACCAGTTTGTGGGCGAATGACATTGGGTTGTGGGAGGCAGGTGGCAGGCGATAAATGAGGAATGATTAGGCGTGATATACTGCGTGAGTGGAGATGTTAAGCCTTTACCTGCACATTCCGTTTTGCCAGCGCCGTTGCGGCTATTGTGATTTTGTTACCTATGCGGGGCAGGATGATTTGATCTCGTTTTATCTGGACGCATTAACTGATGAAATTAAATTCTACGGAAAGCGCACCAGCCAGGCGCAAACAGGCCATTTGCACACGATCTATTTTGGCGGTGGGACACCCTCTTTGCTCACAGTGCGCCAATTTGAACGATTGATCGGGGTTATTAAGCAGAATTTTGAGATTACTGATAACTGTGAGGTCACAATTGAGGCGAATCCAGGAACTATTTATCGAGATTACCTGGAGGGGATTCGAACCCTTGGGGTGAACCGGATCAGTCTTGGGGTGCAAAGCGCGGTTGCTGAGGAACTTGCGGTGCTGGACCGGCTGCATGGATTTTCTGAAGTCCAGAAGGGCATAGCCGCGGTTCGAGAGGCTGGATTTATGAACCTCAGCCTTGATCTGATCTTTGGGATTCCGGGGCAGTCAGTGAAATCCTGGATGGAGAGTTTGCAAGCGGCGATTTCATTCCAACCCGAACATCTTTCGCTCTACTCTCTAACGGTGGAACCCGGAACCCCGCTAGAAAGAAAGGTGAAGGCAGGGGTGGTTGAAGCCCCGGATGAAGATCTTGCCGCGGATATGTATGATCTTGCCCGAAAAAAATTAGGCGGGTTAGGTTACCAGCATTATGAAATCTCCAACTGGGGGCTGTTCCGGGATGGGAGGGCGCTTGTTTCCCGCCACAACCAGCAGTATTGGCGGAATCTGCCATACTTAGGGGTTGGCGCAGGCGCGCATGGTTTCTTTGGTGGCAAGCGGTATGGAAATGAACCTAGCCTTGTTGCGTACATCCATAAGTTGGGTTCAAATGCTGACTCGGAAACCTCTCCTGTAGTCGTTCAGCAGGAAAAAATAAGCCGCGAGAGAGAAATGAATGAGACCCTGATGATGGGATTGCGTTTGCTGCAAGAAGGGGTATCTGCTGATATATTTGCTGAGCGGTTTGGCGAGCAGCTGGTTGATATTTTTGGTCAGAAGATTGACCGGTATATAAAACTCGGATTGCTTGAGTGGGCAAATGGGGAAATGAAGGCAATCCGCCTGACGCCCAGAGGATATTTGCTGGGGAATCAGGTGTTCAGCGCGTTTGTGTAGATCAGGAGTCCCTTTGGATCAGGGTAGAGATCAATTCGGCGAGGGCTTCACCGGCGGAATTGAGGGGGCTAAGTTTTGCGAGTTGATTACGAGCTGAAGAGGTGTATTCTCCCGCTATTTTTTTTGCATAGCGCAGCGCCCCTTCGTTCATTAACTGTTCGGCCAGTAAAGGGGCGTTTTTGGTGGTAATATCCGACTGCCACATGCGGGAAAATTCGCCATTTTGTTCTAGTCCGTAGAGAATTGGCAGTGTTTTTTTGCGGGTAATCAGGTCAGTAGCCGCGGATTTGCCGGTAAAATCTGAATCTCCCCAGATCCCAATGATGTCATCATAAACCTGAAAAGCCAGACCGATATTGATGCCTACCTGGTAGAAAGCTTGTTGGGTATCGATTGGCGCGCCACCGAGAAGTGCGCCAAGCTGCATTGAGGCAGCTAACAAGGCGGCTGTTTTTCCCTTGATCATGGCTAGATAGTCATCTGTACTGACTTTGGTTTGGGTTTCAAAGGAGATATCCATGTGCTGGCCTTTGGTCAAGGCCAGGCAGGTGGCGGCAAGCAGGCTTGAGGCCTGGAAGTTTATATCAGATGAATGGCGGTTGCCAGGAAGATTGAACGCGATGAAAGCGAGGGAGAACATGGCATCACCAGCGTTTAAGGCGATTGGGATGCCATGTATCTTCCACAGCGTCTCGCGGCCGCGGCGTTTGTCACTTTGGTCTTCGATGTCATCATGGATCAGGGAGAAGTTGTGGAGAATTTCCACCGCTGCGGCCGCGGGGAGGGCGTCTTGATAATCGCCGCCAACAGTTTCTGCAACAAGGAGTGTGATTAATGGTCGTATCCTTTTGCCTTGGGCTCTTTCTCCAGCACCTGTACCAAACCAGCCCAGATGGTATCCAAGCATCTGATACAGAGATTCGTCTTGGTCAATTTTGGCTGACTCAATCACCTTGATGATCTGTGTTTCGATTTCTGGCAGGAAGCGCTGTGAAAAGTCTGGGAGACCCATGGATCAGGTAACCTTAACTAATTTGTGGGTTTTTTTAAGCGCCTTGAGATCCTTGATCCCAGCAGCAAACATCGCGATTTTAATTACTTGGTTGGTTTCAGTAATGAAATCATACACCGCTTCTTGTGAAATTACGGCTGCCTTGAGGAAAGGACTGGCCATCCCGCCAAGATCTGCACCTAAAGCAATCGATTTGGCGATATCGACGCCGTTTTTCAGCCCTCCAGAGGCCAGAATGGTTGCATCGGGGAGGGCTGCAGATAGCTGAGAAATTGCCTCAGCGGTGGGGATGCCCCAGTTGATGAACTGACTGGCGATTCGGGCTTGAGAGTCGGTTTTGGCGCGGTACATTTCCACTTGAGACCAGGATGTACCGCCGGAACCGGCTATGTCGAAAGCGGTGACTCCTACATCATAGAGGCGTTTAGCGGTCGATACCGAAATGCCCCAACCAACTTCTTTGATGATCACCGGCCGGTCAATGCTGGCGGCAACCTGTTCTATCTTGTTTAGCAAGCCTTTGAAGTTGGAATCCCCTTCGGGTTGGAGTGCTTCCTGCAAAGCATTAAGATGGAGAATGAGCGCGTCTGCTTCAATCATGTCTATCACTTTGCGGCAGCCATCTACGCCAATTCCATAATTTAACTGAACCGCACCAAGGTTGGCAAAAAGGAGAATATCGGGGGCGTATTGGCGAATTTGAAAAGAGGGAGCCAGGGAGGGGTCCTCCAGGGCGGCTCGCTGCGAACCCACCCCCATGGCGATGCCTGCCTGTTGGGCTGCAAGGGAAAGATTCCGATTAATCCTGGCGGCTTCTTCAGTTCCGCCTGTCATTGAGGAAATGTAGAGAGGTGATTGGACTTCTGAGTTGAAAATGGAGGCGGTAAGGTCAATACCAGCCAGATCTAGATCTGGCAAAGCCTCATGGATGAACCGGTATTCTTCCAGACGAGTGGTCAGGGAAGATGTCACCTGCTCCTCAAGGTTAATGCGGATGTGATCTGCCTTGCGAGAACTGGTATTCGTAACTTTTTTCATGGGCTGGTGTTCCTGAAGGTTGGATGAATATTACCAGCCCGAGATAACGCTGTCAACAACAGCGGGCGCACACCAAAATCTGCTTGACACCAGGTTCATTCAGATTAGAATAGTTTGGAACAATCAAGAGTAAACAGGAGGCTAAAAATGTCAGAAGTTTTCGCGGATGTGAAAGAAATTATTGTAGAGCAACTTGGTGTTGATGAAGATCAAGTCACAATGGATTCCCGCTTCAGGGAAGATCTTGAAGCTGACTCGCTTGACATCGTAGAACTGATTATGGCTTTTGAAGATAAATTTGGCGGTGAGATCTCTGATGAGGATGCGCAGAATATCGAGACCGTTGGGGATGTGGTGAAGTTCATTGAATCCAGGTAATGATCTTTAGAAGTAAATAAAAACTGCTGCCAAAACGACAGCAGTTTTTCGTTTAAGAAAGGATGATCTATTAATCACCTAGAATCATATCCGGTATTTCTTCGGGGTGATTGGCGACAGCCACGCCGGCCGCTCGCAAGGCTTTGACTTTTTCTTGAGCAGTGCCCTCGCTGCCCTCCACGATAGCACCAGCGTGCCCCATCCGCTTCCCGGGAGGGGCAGTAGCACCAGCGATGAAGCTGTAGACTGGTTTTGTGATGTGCTTGCTGATGTATTCAGCGGCTTTTTCTTCATCGGTGCCGCCAATCTCGCCAATCATGACGATTGTATCTGTTTTGGGGTCATCCTCAAACATAGCCAATACATCAATGAAGTTGGTCCCATTAATCGGGTCTCCGCCAATACCGACACAGGTGCTGGCCCCCATATTTTTCTCTTTCAATGCATACAGCACTTCGTAAGTGAGTGTTCCTGAGCGGGAGACGACGCCGATATTGCCGGGAATGGCAATATTTCCTGGAATGATACCCACTTTGGATTCTCCTGGGGTGAGGAGACCAGGACAGTTTGGTCCGACCAGCCGGACCTCCCTTTGGTCCAAGTAATTTCGGACGCGCATCATATCCTGAACCGGGATGCCTTCGGTCAGACAAACAATCAGGTTAACCCCTGAATCGGCTGCCTCCAACATGGCATCTGCGGCAAAACGAGCAGGGACAAATATTACACTGGTATTAGCGCCAGTGACATCAACAGCGATCTGGACAGAGTCGAAAACAGGAACCTTGCCATCCAGTACCCATTCTCCGCCTTTGCCTGGGCGAGTCCCTGCAACCACATGGGTGCCGTACTCCAGCATTTGCCGGGAGTGAAACAGACCTTCACGTCCGGTGATCCCCTGAACTACCAAACGAGTGTTGCTATCAATCAGGATGCTCATTTTAGTTCCCTCCTCTTGCGGCAGCGACTGCCTTTTGGGCTGCGTCTGCGAGCGTCTCAGCAGTGATCATATCGGCATTGGCAAGTAATTCACGCCCTTCTTCTGCATTGGTGCCGACCAAGCGGACAACCATCGGTATGGTGGGTTTGACCTCTTCGAGAGCAGCCAGGATGCCTTTGGCCACCAGGTCTCCCCTGGTGATCCCGCCGAAGATATTGATAAGGACAGCTTTGACGTTTGGATCTTTAAGAATGATTCGCAAGGCAGCTGCCACTTTCTGCTCATCTGCACCGCCGCCGATATCGAGGAAATTAGCCGGCTCACCGCCGAAAAATTTGATGATATCCATGGTGGCCATGGCAAGTCCAGCTCCATTGACCATACAGCCGATCTCGCCTTCTAATTTAATGTAGGTAAGCCCATGTTCCTTTGCTTCAGTTTCAGAAGCATCTTCCACGTCAAGATCGCGGTGACTTTCAAGATCGGGGTGACGGAAGAGAGCGTTGTCGTCGATGATCATTTTCCCATCAACTGCGATCAACCGGTTATCGCCGGTGATGATGAGGGGATTGATCTCAGCAAGGGTGGCATCGAAAGATTTGTACGCTTGCCAAAGGCCGTGGGCGACTGTGTTGAACTGATCCCAGAGATCACGGGGCATCTCAATGCCGACGGCCAGGTTGAGCACCTGAAAGTCTTGCAGCCCGAGGAGGGGATCGATATGGATTTTAATAATTTTCTCAGGCGTTGTGGCGGCGACTTCTTCAATATCCACTCCGCCGGCAGCGGATGCCATGAAAACCGGTTTTTTGGCTGCCCGATCATTGGTGATGCCGAGGTAGATCTCTGTCTGGATGTCGGCAGCTTCGTCGACTAATACTTTACGCACTGGAAGGCCTTTAATCTCCAGATTTAGAATCTTCTCAGCCAGGATCTGCGCTTCAGCAGGGTTTTTGGCAAGCTTTATACCGCCTGCTTTTCCGCGACCACCGACCAGCACCTGGGATTTTACCACCACTGCCCCGCCTAGTTTTTCTGCAATTATTCTAGCTTCTTCCGGTGTGGTGGCGATTTCGCCGTTGGGGATTGGGACGCCGTGTTCAGCAAATAATCTTTTTGATTGGTATTCGTGTAGTTTCATCCATATTTCTCTTGTTTTGACTAGTTGCAGGATTGATAAGACGGGGTGATTATACCATGTGGGCGTTATGGGTGAATTGAAAAGAAATGGCCACAATCAGGCCTTTGAGGTTAATTAAATTAATACTAGCGGGGATGATATTTTAGGAGATGGCTTCGCCATTTCAGCGGGCGCTGAATCTCCTGGAAAAGAAAAAACTACTCTATTTCTGGTCTCTGCAGTTGTCGGACTTCAGCAGGGGTCAGAGGGCGGAATTGGCCGGGGCGCAACCCCCCCAGTTTTAGGCTACCGATGCGGATACGGATCAATTTGACAATCGGAAGCCCCAGTTGGGCAGCTGTTTCTCTGATCTGGCGCTTTCGTCCTTCTTTCATCACAACCTTGAGCCAGGCTCCTTTTCCTTGTAATTTATCAATTTGGACAAAGGCGGGTTGGGAGCGGTAGCCATCTTCCAACACAACACCGCGCCGCCAGGCCGCCAGTTGGTCTTCATCCGGGTGGCGGGCAATAAGTATCTTGTATTCTTTCTCGTGCCCGTAGCGAGGATGGGTCAGCAAATTGGCCAGTTCTCCATCATTGGTCAGCAGCATGAGACCTTCACTTTCAATATCGAGCCGCCCGACAGGAAAAACTCGTTCTGGAACGGGGACGATATCCAGTACAGACTTGCGACCATGTTCTGTTTTTGTGCTGGAGAGTATCCCGCGAGGCTTATACAGGGCAATGTAAACATAATCAGGAAGAGGGTTGATCTCTTTACCGTCCAATTTTATCTGGTCTTTAGCCGGATCGGCTTTTGCGCCGAGTTTTATCACCTGACCGTTAACGGTCACACGACCTGCTTCGATGTATTTTTCGCAGAAGCGGCGGGAACCCAGTCCGGCATTTGCCAGGATTTTTTGTACTCGTTCTTCAGCCATTATTCTTTCAACAGGTGGTTATCCAGCGGCAGCTCATGCTGGGCAGGTGAGCTTTCATCAGTGAGAAAATCTACAGTTCTCTTGATCTCAATTTCAGGCAGGTCTTTGATAGATCCCAATCCAAAGTACTGAAGGAATTCAGGTGAGGTTCCATAAAGAATTGGCCGGCCCGGGCCATCACTGCGTCCGATCTCTTCAATCAAACCTTTGGAGAGCAGGTTTCGGATGACACTATCTGAATTGACGCCGCGAATGGCATCGACACCGGGGCGGGTGATAGGCTGCTGGTAGGCGACAATGGCCAGGGTTTCCAGGGATGCAGCTGTGAATCTCGCTGTACTTTCCAATTGGAGGAAAAATTCCACCTCCTCAGAAATTTCTGGGGCAGTAGTAAGCTGATAGCGACCTTTGTTTTCCTGGAGCCGGATACCGCGATTAGCCAGAGTCTGTTGCAGTTCATCAATGGCGGTGTTAATTCGCTGTGTTGAAACGCCTAAAGAATCAGCTAATTGTTTGGTGGAGGTAGAGTTAGAGGCGACAAATAATAACGCTTCTACTCTGGCGCTTAGGGAGAGCGAATTATCGGGGGTTGGTTTTAATTTCTCTTTGGTCTCAGCCATGCTATAATTCTGCTTGATTTTTAATTGGGATTTATATGCAAATGAGATTATACCAGTTGGTTTTGAAGACTGCGAGACATGGCATACTCCTGTTGAGTGTGTTTTTTGTCTCCGGATGCAGCAGTCTGCAGCCTGGTTCGGCGTTGATTTCTGTCACTGTTGTGACTGCAGAAGGCAGCCAAACAGTTGAGGTGAGCGCGGGTTCGACGGCACGGGAAGTGCTAGAAGGGGCGGGCTTAATCATTGATTCGCTGGATCGAAGCGATCCTCCGCTTTATTCGGTACTTCAGGATGGAGATACTGTGCACTTTGTCCGGGTCGAAGAAGAGTATCTGGTAGAACAGACTGTGATTGCCTATGATACCCAGGTGCTGCGGAATGAATCATTGTCTGAAGGTGAACGGAGGCTGATCCAGCCAGGCCAGAATGGACTGCAAGAGAATACTTATCGGATCCTGATCGAGGATGGAGATGAAGTCAGCCGGACTCTGTCTAGTACAGTGGTGGTAACCCCAGCGGTGGCCGAAATCATCATGGAGGGCAGCCAGGCTCCGTTTACTGCTCTCCCGATTCCCGGGATATTGGCGTATATTTCTGCCGGAAATGCATGGATTATCCGCGAGAATACAGGGCTGCGCCAACCGGTGGTAACAACTGGCGATCTGGATGGCAGAATATTTTCAATATCCCCGGACGGCCGCTGGCTGCTGTATACCCGCTCGGGTGACGGAGAGGAGAAGATCAATTCCCTGTGGGTGGCACAGATTGAAGTAGAAAACGGAAAGCAATTTGATCTGGGCGTTGAAAATATCATCCACTTTGCAGATTGGATCCCCGGGTCACAGACGGGGATTGGCTATTCTACAACTGAAATCATTCCCGGCCCGCCAGGTTGGGAGGCAAACAATGATCTCTATTTCCTAAACTTCAGCCAAGAGTCTGGATGGACGTCGTCACCGAGGGAAGCGCTCTCTCAAAATCTAGGAGGCTTATACGGGTGGTGGGGAACTGAGTTCTTATATTCACCTGAAGGGCAAAACATGGCATACTCACGTCCAGACGGGTTCGGGTTGTTGAATCCTGAGACGGGTGCGATGCAAGAGTTGGTGCGCGCCTTGCCTGTTCAGACTCGAAGTGATTGGGCGTGGATCCCGCCAATTGCCTGGGCGCCTGGCTCAGAATTTATCTATTTTGTGAATCATGTTCCGCAGGAAGGCGTTGCGGTGGATGAAGAATCTCAGGTGTTTGATCTGGCTGTTTATCCGTTTGTCGGCGGTGCACCAGTATCGATTATTCAAGATGTGGGGATGTTTGCTTATCCCCTGCCTTCTCCTCAGAAAGTCTTGGAAAATGGTGAAAGGGTTTTCAGGGTTGCATTTTTACAGGCGCTTGAGCCAAGACAAAGCCGGACGAGCAGTTACCAATTAATGGTGATGGACCAGGATGGTTCAAATCTTCGAAGGCTTTTCCCGGTTGGAGAGGGCCAAGGTTTATCCCCACATCAGTATTATTGGCTTCCACAGTATGCGGTTGAATCTTCGCCAATGTACCTGGCCTTGATCTATCAAGGAGATCTCTGGCTTGTGGATACTGAGAGCGGAGAAGCTCAACAACTCACCGGTGATGGACTGGTTACAGCGATTGATTGGAATTGAGAGGTGAAATATGCGCGTGTTGATCACCGGGGCAGCCGGCTTTTTGGGGTCTCACCTTTGTGATTATTTTTTAGGCAAAGGACATCAGGTGGTGGGGATGGATAACTTCATCACCGGTAAGCCGGAAAACCTGGAACACCTTAGCGGCAAACAGGGATTTTCATTTATCCGGCACGATGTTTCAGATTATATTTTCGTGCCTGGAGATTTAGACGCTGTCTTGCATTTTGCGTCACCAGCCAGCCCAAATCCGAATTCCCCGTATGGATATTTTAATTTACCGATCCAGACGATGAAGGCGGGAGCGCTGGGGACTCACAATACCTTGGGGGTTGCCCTGGCTAAGGGTGCAAAATATTTGCTTGCCTCTACCAGTGAGATTTATGGGAATCCGTTGGAACACCCTCAGCGCGAGAGTTATTGGGGAAATGTTGATCCAATCAGTACGCGATCAGTCTATGACGAAGCGAAACGATTTGCGGAAGCGTTGACGATGGCTTACCATCGCTTTCATGGGGTAGATACCCGAATCGTAAGGATTTTTAATACCTTTGGTCCCCGGATGAACATTGACGACGGCAGAATTGTTCCTAATTTTATTACACAAGCGTTGGAAGGAAAGCCTCTGACGGTATACGGTGACGGACAGCAGAGCCGATCATTTTGTTATGTGACAGATTTAATCGAGGGCGTCTACCAGCTGCTTGAGTCAACTGAACATTACCCGGTAAATATTGGCAACCCGCAGGAGCTGACGGTGCTTGAATTTGCGCAGCTTATCAACAAGATCGCCGGTAATGATGCGGGGTATGAATTTAACCCAGCCAAGCGCTCTGAAGGGGATCCACAGCGGCGTCAGCCCGACATATCCAGGGCGAAAGAGATCCTGGGCTGGGAACCGGAGGTTACTCTGGAGGAAGGTTTACGCCTGACAATCGATTATTTTAAGGATGCATTGGTAACCCGATGATTTTAATCAGAGATGCAAAAGAACGCGAGCGATTTGTTAAGTTCGCAGTGGTGGGAACGATTGGGTTTGGGGTTGATTCATTAACTTTTAACCTGGTGAGGTCTGGTCTCAAGTTTCCTGCTGAGATCTCGTCGGTGATCTCTTTTTGTGCCGCGGTAGTATCTAATTTTCTATTCAATCGCTATTGGACATATCCAGACTCGCGCTCAAAACCTGTCGTGAACCAGATAGGGCAATTTGCGATTGTCAACACAGCTGGTCTGCTAATCCGTACGGTGGTGTTCTCATTGATCCATAAGCCAATGGTAAAGTTATTTGAAATCATTTTGCCAGATTTTTTGCTCTCACCAACGGTTTTGGGGGAGAATATGTCCTTAGCTATCGTAGTAATCATCGTTATGTTTTGGAATTTCTTTATTAATCGATTCTGGACGTATAATGATGTAAAGTAAGAAAGGGGATGGATGAAAAAGAATAAAACATTAATCCCGGTCTATTCGTCCAAAGGAGATACCGAGGCTTATCTGCAATATCCGTATCTTTTTAACTGCCAGGGCGATTGGATTGGTTTTGTTACCCGTGACCGGGAAGTATACTCAGTCTATGGGCAATATGTGGGCTGGTTGAGTAATGACCCCAGGATATTGAGGAAGAGAAGCTATTCTTATGATAAACCCAAAATAACACCCCCACCAAAACCAAAGAAACTGGTAGTCCCGGCGTTGGGGCCTTTAGCTCCATTGATGGCAGAGTTGACCTATGATGTGGTAGATATCCTGCAGGAATGGCCGGACCAACTGCCGACCTTGGACCATGGAGAGCATAAGAAAGATCTGGATTGATGATGTAATAATGGAAAAAAAAGCCAAGCCCCCAAGCAGTTCAAAGACGATCTTATCCCAATTGATGCAGCCCGAACATGCAAATTCCCGCGGAAACATTCATGGGGGATGGATCATGAAGCTGGTGGATGAAGCGGGCGCATTGGCCTGTATGCGGCACGCTCAAAACCGGGTGGTGACAGTGGCTGTGGACCGAATGACCTTTAAACACCCAATCGAAATTGGCGACCTGGTGATATTAGAGGCTGTGGTCAGCTATGTAGGGCGCACGTCAATGGAAGCTGAGGTGCAGGTTTATGCTGAAAACCCGGTCTCGGGGAAAAGGATGCAGACTAATACAGCCTACCTGGTGTACGTTGCTTTGGATGCGGAAGGAAACCCGGTGGAGGTTCCAGATTTGATTTTGGAAACAGAAGAGGAGCGAAGAAGATTTAATGCAGGTAAATTCCGTCAGGAATCACGTTTGGCTCAATTGTGATGATTGGATGCAGATATGGATGATGCAGAATTAAAACCGGATGAAAGGGATTTCCGCAATCCAGAGGGCACTGAGGTGACCACCGGTATCCGTTCAATTCGTGATTTGATTGACCGCGTAACCGGGAGGCATCTTGACGATTTATCCCAGGGCGATGCCGGATTTGCTGAACAATGGCCGTTTCCATTCTTGGCTCTTGTGGGACAAAAGGAGATGAAACTGGGGTTGATCCTAACGCTGATCAACCCCAATGTTGGGGGCGTACTGCTGGTTGGACCGAGGGGAACGGGAAAAACCACCAGCGTGCGCAGTTTGATGGACTTAATGCCGTATGTAAATGAAAGCAATTGCTATTACGGCTGTCTGGAGGAGGATGTGGAGACCGGCGGGATTGAGTCTTTGTGTCCCTCTTGCGCGCAGAAATATAAAAACGGTGAACGATTATCGTCCCTCAGACCAGCCAAACTTGTGGAATTGCCTCTGAACGCCAAGATGGAGGATGTGATTGGGTCTTTGGATGAAAGGGCAGCAGCCAGCCAGCGATTGCGGGTAAAACGTGGCATTTTATCTCATGCGGATAAGAATATTCTTTATATTGATGAAGTTAATCTTCTAAAAGATGAGGTCGTGGATGTTATCCTGGATGCTTCTGCCCAGGGCAGCTATACTGTACGGCGTGGTCAGTTTTCAGCCACGTACCGGTCTCGTTTTACTCTGGTCGGAACGATGAATCCTGAAGAAGGAAGCTTGCGTCCACAAATCCTGGATAGATTTGGTCTGAGGTTGATGGTGCAGGGATTAAAAGATGTGAATGAACGACAGGCAGCATATCAGCTGGCGCGAGTATATATGATTAATCCAAAACGGGTGGTGGAGATGTACGCGGATGAGATGATGATTGCCCGCGATGAACTCCTGGCAGCCCGGGAAATCGTGTCTCAGGTTGAACTGCCTGATAAGATTTCCAGGATGGGACTGGATTTGATCCGGGATGTGGGGATTGCCTCCCTTCGGGCGGAGATTACTCTTTTTGAGGCAGCCAGGGCGATGGCCGCGGCAGATAACCGGTTAGTTGTCGATGAGGATGATTTGCGTCAGGTAGCCATCATGGCACTGCGGTTAAGGCGGTCAAAATTTATTGAGGAATATTTTGCTGAACAGGATGCCGAGGAGACAGAAATAAGCGAGAAGATTATTAAAATTTTTGGGGGAGGGTGATGCCAATCCGGGTGATTGCAGGCAGCGCAAAGGGCAAAAAGCTTAAACTCGTTCCGGGCAGCGGGACCCGCCCGGTAACCGATCGAGTGAAAGAAGCCTTCTTCAACATCATCAGGTTGGATTTGGCAGGGTGCAATTTTCTTGATCTGTTTGCCGGCACTGGAAGTGTGGGAATTGAGGCGCTCAGCCAGGGTGCCGGGTTTGTGCGTTTTGTTGAACTTGGGAGAAGAGCCCACTGGACCATTATGGAGAACCTAGATATTGTCGGGCTGGGTGAGAGGGCGGAGGTTTTGCGAATGGATGCATTTGCGTACCTGGGACGGCAACCAGACAGGCAATTTGATTACGTTTATGTTGCACCTCCCCAGTATCAGGGGATGTGGGTAACAGTATTGGAAGGTCTGGATGAGAATCCGGATTGGCTGGTGGGGGATGGCTGGGTTGTGGTGCAGATCGACCCGCGCGAGTATCAAACGTTCAGTCTGAGACACTTCGCGGAGTTCGATCGGCGAAAATATGGAAATACGCTATTAGTGTTCTATGAGAGGTTGGAAGAGCCACGTGAAGCCGGCTTTTGATTGAGAAAGAACTTATAATCTTTTTTGTTATAACAAGATTAATCATCGAGTATAACAAGGAGTTTCCTGGGTTATAATAGGTAGTTGAGGAGTGTATTCCAGGTTTAGATTATGAATTTATTTCAATTTTTTCAAATCCTAAAAAGGCGTTATCTTGTCATTGTTATAACAATACTAATTGCCTTGCTGCTTGCATTTGCGGGGAAAGCCCTTTTTTTCAACTCTGTGGTTGCCACGGCCACACTGCGGTTTACCCTTCCGGAAAATTCAAATACTGAATTATCTGAACGAACTATGAATACCTTCATTCAGATTGCCGGGAGCAAGCCAATCATTGATGAGTTTCGTGATCAGGCAGGGATTGATCAGGGGGAAGAGCTAAGTGTTGAAGTAATTTCGATTCCAAACTCTGAGTTGGTTGAGATTACAGTCAGAGATTCTGATCCACAACGAGCACAAAGATTAGCAAATACTTTTGCCCAAGTGATTATTGAAGCTGAACCGATCAGTGATATGCAATTAAGTATTATTGAACCTGCTTCTTTACCCGACTCACCACAATTGTTGCAGCAAATCTTGTTTTATTCAATCACAGGAATTCTTGGGCTTGTTGTTGGTGTCGGGCTGGCATACCTGCTTGAAAGGTATGAGACCAGCTTGCG
Source organism: Anaerolineales bacterium (assembly GCA_016932165.1). GTDB lineage: Bacteria > Chloroflexota > Anaerolineae > Anaerolineales > UBA11579 > UBA11579. The sequence continues at coordinate 44,629 of JAFGDK010000022.1, read as the reverse complement.
TTCATCAAATGTGGTAGAGAGGGCAACAGGGCTAAAGGTAATTGGAGAAATTCCATCGCACAGAGGAAAAACGGCAACTAAATTTATCCTAGACACCTATCCATTTTACGACACCTTTCTGCGTCTAAGGACAAATATCCTCTCTCGGGAAGATTTACCCAAAAAAGCGGTCATCGCGTTTACCAGTGCTGTTCCAGAGGATGGAAAATCGACTATTGCAGCGAATGTTGGGCGGAGTTTCGGTTTAGCTGGATTAAAGACTATCATCATTGACACCGATATGCTACATCCGACTATCGATAATTTTTATGATCTTAAGAACAATACTGGCTTAAGTAACCTGCTGAGTGGGGAAAATGACCTCAACGAGGTTATCAATAAAACTGATTATCTAAATGTTGATGTAATTACAAGCGGACCTCCCAAAATCCAGTCAGCTGATCTGCTCGGATCAAAGAAAATGAAGAAGCTGCTGCTCAAACTTCGCGAGGAATATGATTTAATTATCCTGGACACTCCAGCGATTTTGAGCGTTGCGGATGGTTTAATGATTGTCCCACAGGCTGATGGTGTGGTGATGGTAAGTAACTTTGCATCAACTACCGAAACGGATTTGAAATCATGTGTTCAGCAGTTGAGGGATGCACAGGCTAATTTAATCGGTGCAGTCGTCAACCAAACCAGGAACCCAAACACGCAAAAATATTACGCATATTATCAAAAGGAAATCCATCAACCCGCGCAGGTCCTCGGTAAGATAGATCGGAGCGCAAAAGAGGAGGTTTGGAGTTCTTCTCTCAAAGAAGATAGACAAGCATTAGAGCCACTTGCTTTAGATGAAATCAAGGAAGAGGGAATCTCAATTCCTCGGCCTGAGAGAGAAGATGTTCAAATTAATAAGATCCCTGAACCGCAAAAAGGGTTAGATTATCAACAACCTGCCATGCCATCAGGGGAAAAGAGAGTTCGAACGTCTTCTGCGGATATTGAGACAATCACAAGGATTAATGAAAGAATTTGGGGAATCTCAGACGCCAAAAGACTCGCTAGGACTCCCAGAACTCCAAGAACTCCTAGGGCACAAAGTGCACCTCGCATTCCTATTAGGTCAAACAGGCTGGAACAGTTGCTAGCCTCATTTTATATAGTTACGATACAACTACCCGCGGATATGTCAAATTACATTGGTAGTATTGTTGCCGGCAGGGTTATTGCAAATAAGCGATGGCAAAATTTAGCTAAAACCTTTGTTGATGACAATCTGATTTAAATGAGGCATAAGTGATTTAGCAAAAGTTGGTTAGAATTATGGCAGATCCTATTACACTAAAACTTAGATGCCCTAATTGCGGGGAAGAATTTGAAGATGTATTTGCAGGTGTAATACATCTATCTGGGATGGGATTCAAAGCTGATTTCGAGCCGGGTTTTGTGAGTGATGCCCCAATTACTGAGCTGTTGCTCTACCAATGCAATCAGTGTGGGTTTACCGAAAGAAGTATTCCCGAACGATTTGACGAGCCAATTTCAGCAGACCTGCAAAAGTTTTCTGAAGAAGCCTTGCCGAAAATTTGGAAAAAATCTTCGTTAAACAGTTCATCGCCCTCGTCAAAATTTGAAAACTATGCTCAATATCTAGAGTTTAGTGGTGCCAGGCTTTTTGACATTGGGAAAGCTTACCTGCGCGCCAGTTGGATCAATAATTCTGATGAATGCAGAGAGCTGGCGCTTGGCTATTTTGAGAATGCAGTTTCAGCAAAAGACACAATCGGCAGCGCTGAGGCGCCTATAGCAGCATACCTTGGCGGCGAGATGGCCAGGAAATTAGAGAAGTATCTGACTGCAGAGCGTTTATATCATGTTGCGAACAAGTTGAGCAGCAAATCCCCAGAATTAGCAATCAGGACTTATAGTTTTCTGCTTGAAATGTCTCATCGGCAATCAACTGCTCCATCGGATGAGCCGATCTGGAATTTCTCAGATGGTTTGATCCTAGACCCGTTGGACTACTACCATGGGAAAATTCTAACCTCGATTGGCATATATTATCGGTATACGCAGCAGCAAAGTGCGGTGGCATTGTATGATCGCGCCTATAACCTTTGCAAACCAGCGATAGAAAGAATTAAATCATCCAAAACGCCAAAGATTTTATTTAATGGTGACGAGTATTTGACCGGGGAATTGCTGAAATTGTCATTAGCAGAACGAAGAATGGGATTTTGGGCGGATGATTGTTTGGTGATGATGGGCTTGCAGAGTTTATCACAATTGAAGAATCTCAAATCGATCATTCAGGATTCTACCTTGATTGAAAGGATAGAGGTTGAGAGCAAGGCATATGCCACAGAAATGCAAGAACTTGAAGGGGCGTTAAAGAAGCACTACAACAAACGAAATAGACCAGATGAGCAGCAGTCTTATCAGGTTGTTGATGAGAGACGAATAGAAAAAAGATGGAATATTATTCTCTTTTTCCTGTTTGGTCTGGTCACAATATTAGCTTCCTCAGCACTTACGTTCTATGGTCTAGAAGCCTTAAAGATCTACAAATATTGGCTCTTGATTTTTGGGGGAACAGCCGCTACCTGGTTGATCTGGGGGTTAGGTCAAAGGCTGTTAGAGCCTGCAGCGAAGTTAATTGGTAGAATTTCCAAAAGGGACGGCTATCAACATCCAATAGTCAAATATGTGATTCCTCTTGTTGTGTTTCTTGGTGGGGTGGTTTTCACTGTTGTTTATGCCGGGTGGCCAGCAATTGTCTCAGTCGGGCTGTCCATTATATTGGTTCTAGGATTAAATTTGATAATTCGGCTAATAAAAAACCGCAGATTACGAGAATGAGAGTATCGAACATAGACTTACATTGAGAATTAATCGGCACCTTTCAAGGTGCTTTTTTGCGCTATGATTATTTGCGTCAAATTGGAGGTTCCCCAACTATAAATTTTTCATTGTTGCCGGGTTTTCGATGGCTACCAAGCGAACGCCATTTTTCTTTACCTGCCGAAAATTATCCCCGCTCAAAACGCTCTGGCATACGGGATCAATCTTCTCAACGATGCTGCCGCACAGCAAGTTTGCTCCTGCGGAAAACATTATTGGGCTGAGTGGGGTGCTGGGCCCGAGGATAATGATATAAGCCTCGCTGGGGCATAGTTCAAGCAAGCCTTCCATAGTGCCATTGACGAAAGCCATGCTGGTGATGGCGATCACATCTGCTTGTGGGAGGATCTCTGGAGCTTGTCTGGCGTGGAAATCTCCTTCGCGGGGTTTGAGTTCGAGAATATCTAGCCTTCCAACTCTTTCCTTTAGATCAGGAACGAACGGGAAATGACCGACTAGTGCAACTCGCTTTCCAGCACCTTTTTCACCAATCAGGCGGCCTGCGTTGCCGTCAACCCACGGGAAAGGTGATTGTGGAATGATTGCATTCATTGCTGCTAATCCAACGCCCGCAAATAGCTCGTGTGGGTTTAGAACCAGTGGGAATAATTCTTTGGCTGATTTGTTTTCCAATGTTTTCAGATTGTCTTTGAAGGACTGGTTGACATCAAGATTTTTTATTGGATTGGAGGCCAATCCACAAACGCGCTGGGTATCTGTACGAATGACAACTGCTGACCAGTTTGCACCAACACAAATTTTCTCAACTTCTCCATCAGGGAGGGATTCGGATATTCTGTGTAGAATATTATTCAATGGGATTCTCCAAGGCTGGTTCGAGGTTTAAAAAATCCTCAAGCTGCCAAAAACATAAATCGATGATTACGAGGTTATTATAGTCCTAATTAATTTGTGAGTACTTTTAAGGGATAAATTAATTTATTCTTCTACACCCATCGTTTCAAGTTCAGCGTATAATACCCCCATGTCTCAACCGATCATCCTGGAAACTAAAATCGTACCACCAAAGCTGAACCGTTATCTTTTAATGCGCGATAGGGTGAAAAAAGCCCTGGAAGGGGTTTTTGATCATCGGTTGACCCTGGTGCAGGCTGGAGCGGGATATGGGAAAAGCACAGCCCTGGCGATAATGGTTGATGATCTGCCCAATACAATTTGGTACAACCTCTCAGAAGGGGATCAGGATCCGGTTGTTTTTCTGCGCCGCCTTTGCTATGCGACAGAAAATGCATTCCCTTCGATAACTGGACTTCCGACTACTCTATTGGATGCGTGGGATAGCGCTCGCGGCCCTTTGCCTTCACGGGAAGTGGTTGCTCAATATCTGCATGTTGTTGGGGCAGGGATTGGTGCTCCAGCAGTACTGATCTTTGATGATTTGCACCAGATAGCCGAAACATCTGAGATTGCATTGATCCTGGATAATTTGATTGGATTGGCTCCAGAAAATTTACATTTTGTTGGCGCAACCCGCGTGCCAATCCAGTTACCAAACCTTTATAGATGGCGGTCACAGGGACAGGTGCTGGAAATTGACCAATCGATGTTAATGTTTTCAGAGGAAGAAATCAAAGAACTATTCGAGATCCATTATCATTATGAGCTTACACCAGATGAAATTGAGGATTTGTATGCAGCCACAGAAGGCTGGGTAATCAGCTTGCAATTGATCGGGCGCGCATTATTCAGCGGGTCGGTCAAAACGATAAAGGAGGCATTGTCCAGACGCAACTCGCCTCTGGAAAGCCTATTTGAAATCCTCGCTCACGACGTTCTTGAAGACCAAAGTGCTGAGATGAAGGATTTTATGCGGAAAACATCTGTGCTCCGATCGCTTACCACGGATGTGTGCAACTGGTTGTTGGGTATTGAAAACTCCAATGAGTATCTTAAAATCCTACAAAACAATGATCTATTCATTTCACAACTGGGAGGGGGGGATCTCAGGTATCATCCCCTCTTTCAGCAATTTCTGAACCAGCTGCTCCTGCCGGCTGAAAAGGAAAACTTGCATCTGCGGGCTGCCGAGTATTACCGGAGCCAAGACCGGATCAACTCGGCGATCTACCATTATCTAAGAGCTGAGGATTTTTTCAACGCAGCTGATCTGCTGGACAGTTACAGCGGGGAATTACAGGCTTTGGGGCATTTAGATACACTGGCAAATTACCTTGACTCTCTGTCCCCTGATGTACTCGGTCAGTTCCCAAACTTAATCTACTATTTGGGTGATCTGGCCCGACTGCATAGCCGGTTCCAAGACGCTCTGGCATGGTACCAGCAGGCAGAAGCTTTGTTTCGCGAGCGCGGGAATCCGGTTGGTGTGAGCCGCTCTCTGCGGGGGCAGGCAAGAATCTATCTTGATACCGTTAACCCTGCGAGGGCAGAGGAGCTTTTGCAGCAGGCTTTGCGCTTAAGTGATGGTACTACTGATAGGGAAGCAAAGGTCAGGTTATACCAACTCTTGGCAGAGAATAAATTAAACCTTGGCAATGTAGAAGAAGCTAAAAAACTTCGAGATCAGGCGGAGATTTTGAGGCGGGAAGGACCGGCTGATTCTGAGCTTTGGGTGCGAGTCTTGCTCCGAACCGGGAAACTGGAAGAGGCTCTGCAACAATTAGAGAAATTGGCTCAGGAGGAAGCGTCCGAACCAGTTTATACCCCACGTGCACATCGGGAAACTCAACTGCTGCTATCTTTGATCTATGCCTTGCAAGGAGAAAAGGATAAAGCTTTACTCAGTGCGGAGGCTGGTATTGTGCGGGGCAGGATGTTGTCTTCACCTTTCGTGAAAGCGGTGGGCTATATGCGTAAAGGCAGTGCCCTGATGATGGGGAAAGCAGACAACGAAAGCTACCAACAGGCGGAAGATTTATTCCAACGGGCAATACAAATCAGCAAAGAACTTTCTGTGGCCAGATTGCGAGTAGAGGCTTTTTGGGGGCTTACCCGGGTGAACGGGTACCAGGGCAAGCTGGATGAAGCCCTCAGCGTTGCGGAAATTGGATGTGGAATTGCCAACCAAGCAGGCGATGAGTGGATTGCTTCACATATCCGGATGTCTTTGGGGACAAGCTATTTATTGGAGGGTAAATTAGATCAAGCACTTGAGTGGTTAGATCAATCTGTGCGTGGATTCGACGAATGCAGTGATAGTTTTGGTCTGAGTGCAGCGCGAATGTGGCAATGTCTGGCTTGGTTCAAAAAACAGGCGTTTGAACTTTTGATCCCAACCCTTGAAGATGTTTTCTCTGTGTGCCGGAAAAACCAATATGATTACCTGTTATACCGGCGAACCATGGTCGGGCTGCCTGATGAACGAATCATCGCCCCATTGCTGATCTGGGCACGCGAAAACAGGATATCTAGCCCATACGCAGAAAAACTGCTCGCGATGATGGGGCTTCCAGGTATAGAATCTCATCCCGGGTATCAATTACGCGTGAAGACTCTGGGAAACTTTGAGTTATGGAGAGGAAATTCGTGTGTTGCGCATAGCGATTGGAAACGAGAAAATACTTGCCGCCTCTTCCAACTGCTGCTGACCTTCAGGAACTCTCCACTTGATAGAGATCAAATCTGTGAATATCTTTGGCCGGGAATAAAAGAAAAAGCGGCGCAGGGAAACTTTAAAGTTTCTTTGAATACCTTGTTTCGCGTCCTTGAACCAGACCGAATAGCCGGTTCAGAGTCTGCTTTTGTGCTGCGAGAAGGATCTGTTTATGGCCTGCGGCCTGGTTGTGATTTATCCCTCGATGTTGATACTTTTGAGGCTGAAATAAAACGGGCTGAAAAACTTACAGGAAACGATATTGGCGAAGCACTTGAAGCCTATCGAAATGCTTTGGGCTTATACAATGGAGAATATTTGCCTGATGCCCGTTTTAAAGTTTGGTCTGCTGTGGAGAGAGAGCATCTGGCCGTTACCTATTTACAGTCTGCGGACAGGTTTTGCGAACTAAGCTTGAAACTTCATCGATTTGTAGATGTGATTGATGAATGCCAGAAAATTCTTGGGCAGGATACTTGTTGGGAACGGGCATACCGGCATTTGATGGTCGCCTATGATGGCCTGGGAGATCATGGACAGTTAGCCCGCACTTATCATCGCTGTGTTGAGGTTTTGCGGTCGGAACTTGGAATTGATCCCTCGCCGGAAACCCAAACGTTATTCAAGCAACTCACCAAAGCCGGCTGATTTCACGAGGATCACCAACAGGTTTTAGATTAATCAGTTTGTAACCTCCGGGTAACACGCTTGTGTTATTGTGGTTATGAGAAGGATGAAAACCATGTTTGAGAAAGCTTACCCGGAAGTTGCATCATTCCTGATTCGAATTGTCCAAGATCAGCCCCAGGCCGATCATGAAGGGGGATACCGCGGGCTGATCCGCCATATACAAACGGATGAGGAGTTCAGCTTTACATGCTGGCAGGATGCGGAAAATTTCATCAAACGAATGTTTCCAATTGAAACTTTAGGCAATCAAAAAGGAGAACAAAATGAGAATGAAGGATAAAGTGTGCCTGGTGACCGGCGGCGCAGCAGGCATCGGTAAAGCAACCGCGCAGCGTTTTGCTGAAGAAGGTGCTAAGGTGGCGATCTGCGACTTGTCAATTGAGGCTGGGGAGCAGGTTGCTGAAGAAATCGGGGGGAACTTCTACAAAGTTAATGTGGCAGACCGCCAGGATGTGCAGGCGTGGGTTGATGATGTGATTAAAAACTATGGCCGGGTGGATGTGTTGATTAATAACGCTGGTGTGCTGCGAGATGGTTTGTTTGTCAAGGTCAAGGATGGCGAGCTTGTGAAGCAAATGTCTGAGGAAGATTGGGATCTGGTGATTGATGTGAATCTGAAAGGCACCTTCAACTGCGCTCAGGCAGTGGCTCCGTTTATGATCAATCAGGGCGGAGGGGTGATCCTGAATGCTACCTCGATTGTGGGATTGGATGGTAATTTTGGGCAGACGAATTATGTTGCCACCAAGGCAGGTGTGATTGGGATGACCAAAGTGTGGGCGCGAGAATTGGGGCGACACAATATTAGAGTGAATGCGGTTGCGCCTGGATTCACCCTGACCGAAATGGTGAAGCAAATGCCGGAAAAAATTCTCGATGGCATGAAAGCCAAAACCCCGCTGGGCAGATTAGGTGAACCGATTGATATTGCTAACGCTTACCTGTTCCTGGCTTCAGACGAGGCCAGCTATATCTCGGGTGTCACTTTGCGTGTAGACGGCGCAATTGTGGTTGGCACCTGATCTGGGAGAGAATCTGATGGCAAGGGTTGCACAGATTATTTCAACAGGTAGTTATGTGCCAGAGCGTGTAGTTACAAATGCTGAGATCGATGAAATCATGGGGGTCAGCACCAGCGAATGGCTGGAGGCAAATGTAGGCATTTTGGAAAGGCGCTGGATGGTGGACGGCCAGACCACCTCTGATCTGATTGTTGAGGCCGGCAAACGGGCAATGGAGAAAGCCGGGGTTTCCCCTGAACAGATTGGGTTGGTGATCGTCTCGACTGATACACCGGATTATTTATCCCCCAGCACTTCGATTGTGGTACAGCACAAACTGGGGGTGGTAAATGCAGGATGTTACGATGTAAACAGTGCGTGCGCGGGATGGGTGACTGCTTTGGATCTGGGGGCCCGGTATTTGGCGACCGAACCATCGGCAGAATATGTGCTGGTGACGGGCGGTTATGGGATGAGCCGGTACCTGGATTTCCAGGATAAGAAAACCGCCAACTTGTTCGCTGATGGAGCTGGGGCTGCTCTATTGGGTATCGGGGAAGAACCCGGATTTCTGGCGAGCAATCTTTTGGCCAAGGGGGAGTTTCACGATGCACTCGGTATCTACACTGGCGGTGTAAACCGCCCGGCAACGCCAGAGAATATTGAAAAATTTGGCCCCCCGAAAGTGGAATTTGTTCGCAAGTTCCCCAAAACATTCAATACAGAATACTGGCCTTTGCTTGTAAAAGGCGCATTGGACAAGGTGAATTTAAGTTACGATGATGTAGATTTGTTCCTGTGGACGCAGCTGAATTTGCGCACAATTGAATATATGATGGAATTGCTAAAGCAGCCAATTGAAAAAACGTATTGGGTGATGGATAAATGGGGGTACACTGGCTCGCCATGTGTAATCATGGCGCTTGACGATGCAATTACCCATGGAAGGGGACCTAAACCAGGGGATGTGATCGTGTTCTGTGCCAGTGGTGGTGGGATCAGTATGGCTTCCTCGGTTTGGAAGTGGACGGGTTGATAATTCCGCTTGAATGTAGATCGGAGGTTGGTAGATGTATATAGGTGATTATCTGGGCCGGCGGGAAATCTACTCTCCAGACAATTTAGCAATCATTGATGCTGGGAAGGTCCCTGAAATTCGTCTGACATACAGACAGTGGAATCGGCGAGTGAACCGGCTGGCAAACTGGCTTCAGGATGTGGCGGGCGTCCGAAAGGGCGACCGGGTGGCAATCCTTGCCAGAGATGGGATCGAGCATTTGGACTGTTTTTACGCCTGTGCTAAATTGGGTACGATCCATACCGCGCTAAATTGGCGGCTGCACTGGAGAGAAAATCTCTCATTAATTGAACAGACTTCGCCAAACGTGCTGATCTACTCAGATGATTTTCTCAGTGAGGTTAATGAGATATTTTTAGCCACAGTCGATACCCCAGCTAAGATAAGTTACTACCTTCATATAGAGGGAACTGGGATTCAAGGCAGTCTGCTTTATGATGAGGTTCTTGAAGGGTCTCCAACCTCGCCGGTGACCTGTGAAACTTTGGAGAGGGAGGATATTGCCTGTCTTCTGTTCACTGGTGGGACAACCGGCTTACCGAAGGGCGCGCAGATAAGCCACAGGCAGATATGTTGGAATGTGTTGAATACAGTGATACATGATATTACGCACGGCGATGTTTACTTGTGCGTGTTCCCGCTGTTCCACACAGGAGGTCTCTTTACCTATATCTCATCACAAATATTGTTTGGGAATACCACGATCCTGACACGGCAGTTTGATGCGGAGCAAGTTTTGGATTTAATCGAACGCGAGCAGGTAACCGTATTTGCCGGCGTGCCGACGATGTATCAGTTCTTGACTCAGGCAGAAAATTGGGAGAGTTCAGACCTCAGCAGCTTGAGATTCTGCACTAGTGGGGGAGCTCCGCTCCCCGTTCCCCTGGTCGAAAAATTCACTACCGAAAAAAATGTGCGGTTCAAACAGGGTTTTGGGATGACAGAATACGGTCCCGGTTTGTTCGCCTTGCCGCCTGAGGATGCAGTGCGCAAAGCAGGCAGCATCGGCCGGCCGAACTTTTTTGTGGATGTAAGGGTAGTTGATGAGGACAATAAGCCGCTAGGCCCCAATATGGCTGGCGAGTTGCTTCTGAAAGGCCCCAGCGGATGTTCGGGGTACTGGCAAAATCCGGAAGCATTCGCAGAGGTGTTTGATGAAGATGGCTGGTTCCACACTGGCGATATTGTCGAATACGATAACGAGTGGTACTTCTATGTGCGGGACCGCAAGAAGGATATGTTCATCTCGGGGGGTGAGAATGTTTATCCTGTAGAAATTGAAAACGTGCTCTATCGGCATCCTGCGGTTCAAATGTGTGCAGTCATTGGTCTGCCAGATGAACGCTGGGGAGAGGTGGGGCACGCCTGTGTTGTGCTCAAGCCGGATGCCAAGGTAAGCGGGGAAGAATTAATCGCGTACATGAAGGAACACCTGGCGAGTTATAAGGTTCCGAAAGGTGTGGCAGTCATGGATGCGCTGCCACTTTCTGGGATGGGTAAAATTTTAAAGCGCGAGTTGCGAAACCAATTGATTGGAAAGGAGTGAAAATGTCTAGTGTGCCAACTTTGGATGGGATTGACTCTAAAATGGTAGAGACCTCCCGAATAAAAACCCACGTGCTGTTTAGCGGCCCTGCGGATGGAGCCCCTGTGCTTTTTTTGCATGGGAATGCATCCTCAGCTACTTTTTGGGAAGAGATCATGTTGATGCTCCCGGAGGGTTACCGGGGATTAGCACCTGACCTGCGTGGGTATGGTGATACTGAGGACAAAGTGATTGATGCTGAACGCGGGATGGGTGACTGGATTGATGACCTTGCTGACCTGCTTGATACTCTTGCGGTTCAAAAATTTCATTTGATCGGTCATTCGATGGGCGGCACTCTTGTCTTTGGAATGGTTGCCGCCCATCCAGAGCGTGTTCTGAGTGCCACCGTGGTGAATCCAGGATCGATATTCGGGTTTGGCGGCAGCAAGGGCGTAGATGGACAGCCCTGCTATGAAGATTTTGCCGGTTCTGGGGGTGGGATTGTCAATCCGGATTTTCCGCGCCTGATTGGTGAAGGAGACCGTTCGAGCGACAACCCGCAGGCATCCCCGCGGGTGGTAATGAACAGTTTCTACTGGAAGCCGCCGTTTGTGCCTGAACGCGAGGAAGATTTGCTGTCATCGCTCTTAACAGAGAAAATCGGTGCGGATAGATATCCGGGTGATATGGTTCCTTCAGGGAACTGGCCAAATGTTGCCCCAGGCAGGTTCGGTCCGATCAATGCGATCTCTCCAAAATATGTGGGAGACAGCGTTGAAAAGTTCCTGGCAGCAGAACCAAAGCCTTTTGTTCTCTGGATCAGGGGAGAGGCTGATCAGATTGTCTCGGATACTTCACTGTTTGATTTTGGCACTTTGGGTCAGATGGGGCTGGTTCCAGGGTGGCCGGGATTGGATGTATATCCGCCTCAGCCAATGGTGAGCCAGACACGATATTTGCTGGAATCTTATAAAGCTAAAGGCGGTGATTTTGAAGAGTTTGTGATGGCAGATACAGCCCACACTCCGTTCGTGGAAAAACCGCAGGAGTTCATGGATATTTTTAAGAAGGTGTTGGCCTAACAGATTTAGCGATTCTGGCCTGGTGATTTGGCCAGAATTCACCAATGAAAATAAGGAGATTCAAGATGGCTAAATTTCGCCCCCTTTCTCGAGGCGTTGCTGTAGTGGGAGCTGGAATGAGTAAATTCGGCGCTTTTCCAGGAAAATCCACTAGAGATTTGTTTGTGGAAGCTTTTTTGGAGATGCGGGATTCTGTTGATAAGGGATTTAATCCTGCTGAGGTTGATGCATTGTATATTGGCAACTTTTCAAGTGATTTGTTTGAAGGCCAAGGACATACTGCCCCGATCATGGCAGAGTGGGTGGGTTTGGCACCAAAACCTGCTGTTAGAGTGGAAGATGCTTGTGCCAGCAGTGGTGTGGCCCTCCGGCAGGGGATCCTCGCAATTGCCTCTGGAGTTGCAGATATTGTCCTGGTGGGTGGAATTGAAAAGATGACTGACCTGCCGACTGCCGAAGTGACAGATACGTTGGCAACTGCAAGCGATATGCTCTATGAGATCCCTGCCGGTTTTACATTCCCTGGTTTCTATGCCTCAATGGCGACCTCCTACATGCACAAGTTTGGGGCAACCCCTGAATCCTTTATGAAAGTGGGCATCAAGAACCATGAAAATGGCGCTTTGAATGATAAAGCCCAGTTTGGGAAAACCATCCGTCAGGTGATGGATGATAAAATTGCCAAGTCAGAGGCGAGAGGTCTGCCAATCCCGGTCTGGGAAAATGAAATTGCCTTCTTGCAAGATGCCCGGGCGAATCCGATCATTGCCTGGCCTATGCGCCTGTTTGACTGCTCTCCGATCTCGGATGGGGCTGCGGCATTGTTGCTTGTCAGCGAAGATTTGGCGAATAAATTTAGCGAAGATCCTTTATATATTCTTGGAACCGGACAGGCCAGTGATGTCGCTTTGCATGAGCGTGAAAATCTAACTGGATTGCGGGCTGCGCGAGAAGCTGCAAGGCAGGCATACCTGATGTCCGGGGTGACCCCGGCTGATATCCAGGTTGCTGAGGTGCATGACTGTTTTACGATTGCTGAAGTGATCGCCATCGAAGATCTGGGTTTCTTCCCGGAAGGCGAGGGCTACAGAGCAGCTGAAACGGGGGTCACCGGGCGAACCGGAGAAAAGCCGATCAATACCTCTGGGGGGTTGAAATCAAAAGGGCATCCAGTCGGGGCTTCTGGCGCCGGGCAAGTTATCGAAATCTGGAAACAGATGAGGGGGTTGGCAGGGGATCGCCAGGTTGCAGGTGAGTTGGAGTTTGGGTTAACTCATAATGTCGGCGGTACTGGCGGAACCTGTACAGTACACATCTTTGGGAGGAGGTAGGCAATGACAGAGCAGAGATTTAACAAGGCCGGGTTTGATGAAAAACTGGCGTCTCACAAGTTGATGGCATCCAGGTGTGAGGAATGCGGCAGGATGTATTTGCCGCCCAAGCCGATGTGCACCAATTGTTACAGCGATAATTTGGAATGGGTAGAGGCAGGGACCAACGGCACATTGGAAGCATTTACGATCGTTTATATTGCTTCAACCGCGATGATTGAAGCAGGGTATGGAAGAGAGAACCCGCATTGCTCAGGGATTGTGAAACTAGAAAACGGACTCTCGATCAGCGCCCAAATTTTGGGAGTGAACACTGCTTTGCCAGAGACGATAAAGATCGGCGCACCAGTGGAAGCGGTATTCCTGGAGCGAGGTGAAGGAGAGGAAAAGAAGACTTTCCTGGCTTTTGATGTGAAATAGAGACTTAAATGGCCAAAATCAAGGTTAATGGAATTAATCTGTATTACGAACTTCACGGGCCGGAAGCCGCACCTGTGCTGGTTTTGAATAACGGGATCATCATGAATGCGGCTACCAGTTGGGTGTATCAAACCAAGACATTATCAAAGGGTTACCGCGTTTTGCAATATGACTGCCGGGGACAGGGGCAATCTGACCACCCAGAAAAGGGTTATTCCATGGCGGTCCACGCAGAGGATCTGTCTGGATTGCTGGCAGGGCTGGGCATTCAGACCGCCCATATTGCTGGAATATCGTATGGTGGTGAGGTTGCACAGGCATTTGCGCTGGATTTTCCTGAAAAAACCCGCAGCCTGATTTTAGTTGATACGGTCTGTGAGGTACGGCCTGAATTACGGATCGTAATCCAGGCCTGGATGGATGCATTGCGCCTTGGTGATCCTTTGGGGTTTTTCAACGCGACGGTCCCGTGGAATTTCAGCGCTGAGTTCATTGAGACGAACACTGCTCTCCTGGAGGCATCCAAGGAGCGGTATGCTTTGTTGGACTTTCAAGCCATCCTCCGGCTGTGCGAGGCTTTCCTGGAAGTAGATTTCACTTCAAGGCTGGGTGAAATATCGGCTCCTACCTGTATTATTGTAGGCGGCAAGGATATTCTGAAAGGATTGAAGTATTCCCAGATACTATTCAGCGGGATTCCACATGCTGAGCTTCACATCCTTGATGGGGCTGGCCATGCCAGCTGCTGGGAGAGGCCAGAGGAATTTAATTCGATAGTATTAGGGTTCCTTGCAAAACAAAGCGCGAATGAACAAAGGTTGTAACCAGTGAGAAACCGTTCTCAATTAAACTGAGATATGAGTATTAAAAAAATTTTCCACGATAAGTTGATCTCGATTCCGGATGCCGTTGGGATGACCCAATCACATCATGTAATTGGGACCAGTATGGCTGCTGCTGAACCAGTTGGGTTGTTAACTGAACTGGGACAGCACAGGGGACGGCTTTATGATGTCAAGATATGGGTCTGTCTGCCACTGCGGGAATATGATTTTGTAATCAAACCGGAGATGGCTGGGCATTTCTTCGTGGAAAACTGGTTCTACGGGGCACCCGACCGGGCAGTTCATCCACAGGGGCGGATTTCGTATATTCCCAATAACCTTCATGCGGCAGCAAAGGTACGACTGGAGGCTGCTGGTAATCAATTGGATGTGTTTTGGGGGACAGCTACGCCACCAGACAATAGGGGGTATCTGTCGCTCTCCACTTCCCTGGTAATTGAAAAAATGTTAATTGAGGCGGCGGACCTGGTGATCCTGGAGATCAATGAAAACCTACCTTGGACGTTGGGCGATACTCATATCCATATCTCTGAAGTGGATTATCTGGTTGAAAACCACGTGCCGTTGTTTGAGCTGCCCTCTGCTCCGCCGAGCGAGTGGGAGAGGGAGATTGGGGGGCATATTGCTGAACTGATTGATGATGGGGCAACATTGCAATTGGGAATTGGCGGGATTCCTAACGCGATCACTGCGTTTTTACTTGAGCGGCGAGATTTGGGAATTCACACTGAGATGTTCACTGATGGGATGGTGGACCTATATGAGGCGGGCGTGGTAACTGGCCGGAAGAAAACGCTCTGGCCAGGAAAGATGGTTGGAGCATTTGCACTGGGCTCACAAAAATTGTATGATTTCCTCGATAATAATTTGGGCGTTGAGTTCCAGCAGGGCAAGGTGACAAATGATCCTTACACGATTGCCAAAAATTATAAGATGGTGAGTGTAAATACCGCCCTGCAGGTGGATATCAACGGGCAGGTCTGTTCCCAGAGTATTGGACCAAGGCATTACAGCGGAACCGGCGGGCAGCTGGATACACACCGGGGGGCGCAGATGGCGGAAGGGGGGCGTGGGATTATCGCCCTGCATTCTACCGCTAAGGGCGGAACAATATCGACGATTGTTCCTATGCTCAGCCCTGGCGCAGAGGTGACGATCGCGGGTCAGGATGTGGATACGATCGTGACAGAATTTGGGATTGCCAGGCTGCGAGGGCTTAACGTCAAACAGCGAATGGAAGCTCTCATCCAGATCGCACATCCAGATTTCCGCGATTGGATCAGGGAAGAGGCAGAACGCTTGAAAATTGTTCCTAATCTGGCAGTGCCAGGATTTTCTGAAAGGACTGATCTGGGCACGATAAAATTAGGGACGCTATGCGATCTTTCAGGTCAGCAGGCAGATATTGGGATAGACGCTTATCGTGGATTTTCAACTTATTATGAACATATCAATTATTGGGGGGGTATTCACGGAAAAAAAATCGAATTAATCGTCGAAGACCATGGTTTTGACCCTAAGAGAGCGATTAATGCAGGCAAAAAACTAGTGGAAGAGGACCAGGTGTTTGCCATTGTTAGCCCCCTGGGTACGTCCCCCAATCTGGCGGTTATGGATTATTTTCTTGAAAATGAGGTGCCTGTGATCTCACCACACAGCGGTATTTCGGTGTGGTCTAATCCTGTTAAGCCAACATATTTTGCCTTGCAGCCATCGTACGAAGTTGAGGGAAGACTCCTGGCAAAGTATGCTGTTGACTTTTTAGGGGCGAAAAAAGCCGCGGTGGTTTCAGTGGATGATCATTACGGTCAGGAAGGAGCCAGATCATTTATTACCAGCCTGAAAAAGGAAGGCATTGAACTGGTGGTGCAGATCACCCACAGTGATGGAGATTATAACAGCGAGGAATGGGCGGCAAAGTTGGCGCATGCAGATCCAGACCTGGTGATGCTTTTCACCTATGTGAAACCAGCTGCTGATCTACTGGAAAGCGCTTTGAAGATTAGTTTCAAACCGAATTGGCTCGGTAGTTATGTGATCTCAGGCACGGAACTTCTCCAGTTGTCTGGTTGGGAAGCAAGCGAAGGTGTGAGAACTGCGGCGTATCCAAGCGGGCCGAGAAGCCATCGGGGTGAAAGACTCTTCAAGAAATTGTTAGAACGGAAATATCCCGGAACGCTGCCAAGCACCCATAACCGGATTGGATATGCCGCTGCCCAGGTAGTTGTGGAAGGTTTGCGGCGCGCTGGCCCAAACCCTTCCCGGAGTAGATTTATTGAAGCCTTGGAGAGTTTGGAGAGATGGACGGGTGGGGTCCTGCCTCAGATCAGTTACAGCAAGACAGATCATCACGGGTTGATGACACTCTCGCTGCAAAGAGCCGCGAATGGAAGATGGGTGTCTGAAATTGGTGCATTGGATTTCTCCGATTAATTGATCGTGGCGGTACTTTAGGATCAGGAAAGGATAGAAGATGCCAAAGGTTAAAGTAAATGGAATCATCCTGAATTACCAAATTGCTGGGGAAGGCACACCTGTGGTGTTAATCTCTGGATTGGGTTACCCGATGTGGCAATGGCATAAGATGGTGCCTTTGCTGGCAGATGAATGCTTGGTGATTGCTTTAGATAATCGGGGAGTTGGAGAGTCTGAGAAGCCAGAAGGTCCTTATTCTGCTCAGCTTCTGGCAGCTGATGTTGTGGGTTTGTTGGAAGTGTTGGGGATTGACAAGGCGGTGATCGCCGGGCACTCGATGGGTGGGTTTATTGCCCAGGCAATTGCCCTGGATTATCCTGAACGGGTGGATAAATTAATCCTATGTTCAACCAATTTTGGAGGCCCCAACCATGTACCGGTTACTGCTGAGGCCTGGGCTGTGTTGTCTGATACAGCTTCAGATCCTATAACCAGGTTTAAGAATGGCTTGCGAGTCAGTACAGCGCCAGGATGGGCAGAAAGCAACCCAGAGATGGTTCAAGAATGGGTAGATTGGCGGGTGGCGAACCCCATTGATATTCAGGGCTACCAGTCACAACTGGCCATTGGGTTGGGGCTGGTTTCGGGGGAGGCTTGCTTTGAAGGAAGATTAGCAGAGGTAGCTGCGCCGACATTAATATTATTCGGTGCAGATGATAAGGTTGTACCCCCAGCGAATGCGGACTTATTGCAATCAAAAATACCAGATAGTGTCTCGGTTATCCTGCCTGATGCGGGACATTTCTTCCCAATCGAAGTTCCAGAAATTGCATCAAAGCATATTCTCGATTTTGTAAGATAGGAGGTGAAGTATAAAGGAAAAGAAACTTAAAGTTGAATAGTTATTCCCAATGTACACTATTTGATAGGAGAGATTGATGAAAAAGTCCCTTAGAGTATTGTTTTTCGTGATGGTTATCCTGATGCTGGTTCTGACCGCGTGCGGTGGTGGAAATACCGAAGAACCTGTGGATACCAACGATGACATGGTGAATGAACCAGTAGAGGAACCGGTTGAAGAACCAGCAGAAGAGCCTGCGGAAGCACCAACTGAAGCACCAGTTGAAGAACCCGCGGCTGGCTTGACCTGTGAGGAGCCGATCAAAGTAGGATTGATCACAGACGCGACCGGCTCGCTAGCGATATATGGCGCACATATCTTGCGCTCATTTATGCTGGGAATGGAATATGCAACCGGTGCCCCTGGCTCTGCGGGGGGGATGTTTGATTTTGCCGCCGCCCAAGAAAACAATTTCATGTTGGAAGGATGTGAAATCCAAGTGTTTGTGCGGGATGACCAAAGCAACCCAGAAAACACGGCAACCGTGGCGCGCGAACTGATCGATGTTGAAGGCGTTGATATTCTGGTAGGTACGGTTTCCTCTGGCGCTACGGCGACCTTGCAGGGGATTGCTTTTGAGAGCAAAGTGCCTCTGATTGTTGCGCCAGCCGCGGCGAATGACATCACAGGCGTGAATTTCAATGAGTACACCTTCCGCACCAGCCGCAACAACTACCAGGATGCGATCAACGAATGTCTGTACCTGGCAAAACAGTACGAGAGTTTCGTGCAGATCGCCCCGGATTATGCATTTGGTTGGGGTTCTGCGACTGCGTTCCGCGATGCCTGCTCGCTGGCGGGAGCCACATTTGTGGCGGATGATATCTTTGCACCAGCAGATACGACCGACTTTACTCCTTACATGGAGCAGGTGTTGGATTCCGGCGCAGAGGCTTATATCGTGACCTGGGCTGGCAGCGGCTTTGTCCCGCTGATGCAGGCTGCCACCGACCTGGGCGTGAACGAGGAAATGGCCCTGGGCGCGACCTTCATCGACAATGTGCTGATGCCCCTGTGGTACGGCAATGCTGTTGGCAGCACGAATGGTATCCTCTACCATTGGTCAGCACCTAACAACGCTGCCAATGACTTCCTCTTTGCAGAGGATAAGGCCCGATACGGAACGGCTCCAGACCTGTTTGACGCGGACGGCATGAATGCAGCCATCATGGTGGTAGAGGCGATCAAGGCAACCAACGGTGATGTATCTGGGGACGCACTGGTCGGCGTGATGGAAGGTATGACCTTTGAAGGACCAAAAGGTACGGTCTATATTCGTCCGGAAGACCATGTGGCAATCCAGGATATGTACATCCTTAAGCTGATTGATCTTACGGCTGCCGATGCTGCATACTATGAGTACGTAGAAACCACTCGCCCCGAGCCTCCGTGCTTGCTGCCGGAAGAACTGGCGGACCGCTGCGGCGATCTGCCCTACGGTTCTCTTAGCGGCGAATAATCATCAACTGTAAAGGAGAATTTTCCTGGGGGCATTTTGCCCCCAGGAAATCTTTTGGTTTGTTATGCTGAGCGGGGTGAAGTGGGGGGGGTTTTGCAGCGCTCAGGATGACACACTAACATGATGGAAGGTGATATGGACTCAGAAATCATTTTTGAAACGGAAGATCTTCGAAAGGTATTCGGGGGGCTGGTGGCCGTGAATGATGTCAGCATCAAGGTGCATAAAAACACTCTGCATGCGATCATCGGCCCGAATGGAGCCGGGAAAACCACTTTTTTCAATCTGCTAAGCGGAAACCTTGAACCGACCAGTGGAAAAGTGTTCTTCAAAGGGAAGGATATCACCAATCAACCAGTTCACCGAACGATCCATTTTGGGATTGGACGCTCGTTCCAGATTACGAATATTTTTCCTAATCTCACGGTATTTGAAAATATCCGGTTGGCAAGTCAGGCAATGGGAAGAGATAACTTTAAATTCTACCGCCGAACAGGTTCGTTCCAGTCATATGCAAATCGATCATGGGAAGTGATTGAACTGGTGGGATTGGTCGATAGGGCGACAACCCCTGCAAGAATGCTGCCCCATGGGGATCAACGGAAATTAGAATTGGGGATGATTCTTGCCCCTGATCCTGAAGTTCTGCTGTTGGATGAACCGACTGCGGGGATGGCGGCTGAGCAGGTGCCCGAGCTGATTACCCTGATTCAAGGAATACAACAGGCGGGTGATAAAACAGTGATGCTGGTAGAACACAATATGAATGTGGTGATGAGTGTTTCGGATGTGATCACGGTGATGCACCAAGGGGCTGTGCTGGCGGAGGGGAGCCCCTCTGAAATTGCGGCAAATGAAACCGTGCAAACTGCTTATCTGGGCGGTTTGTACCAATTGGATCTGTGAGGTTTGCATGGATACTCTTCTGGATGTACAAGAAATCCACACATTTATTGGCCAATATCACATATTAGAAGGGGTCAGTCTGGGAGTGCCGCAGGGCAGCATCACAGCATTGCTGGGGCGAAACGGGGCTGGCAAGACAACCACTTTGAAGTCAATTTTAGGATTGACGGCCCCACGCCAGGGAAAAGTGGTCTTTGATGGGAGGGACCTAAGCGGGATGCGGTCTTTTGACATCGCGGCGTTGGGGATTGGGTATGTGCCTGAACATCGGGCAATCTTTCGCGATCTGAGTGTCGAGGAGAATCTTAAGATTGCTGAGAGAGAGAAGGGTGACTACACCCGGAAGTCAGATATGATCTTTGATCTCTTCCCAGACTTGAAGCGTTTGATCACGCTCTCTGGGGCAAATCTGTCTGGCGGTCAACAACAAATGCTGGCAATCGCCAGAGCTTTGGTGGCCGATAACAAATTGCTGCTCATCGATGAGCCGAGTGAGGGGCTGGCGCCGGTGCTGATCGAACAGATGATGAAAGTGATCAGTCGGCTTTCTGTTGAGAGCACGGTTGTATTGGTTGAACAGAATTTTCTAGTGGCAAGCCAGCTGGCGGAATATTTTGTGATCATTGAGGAAGGAAAATCGGTGAAAAGCGGGATGATGAAAGATTTGGTGAATGATCACGAGACGATCCATCGATACCTGGGAGCGGCGTAAGGAGCAGAGATGATAAATGTGATTAGAAAGAATCTCGTTTTGTGGCTGACCATTTTGGTGCTGGTAATCTTCTTTGTGATGGCAGCTCGAGGGATGGACACAGAAGATTGGGTAATCACCTTGCTGCGAGGATTATCGGTTGGGGCAGTCACTTTCCTGGTGGCTTCAGGTTTTTCTCTGATTTTTGGCTTGCTGGATGTGCTGAACCTGGCGCATGGCACAATGTTCATGATCGGCGCTTACGTCGCCTGGACGGTATATGTGCGTCCTGATACTTTTGTGGATTTGCTTGCGCCAGGTTTGCTGCTGGTCAGCGGGTTCATGCTTTCAGGGTTGTGGGACAGGCTGCGTGAAGGGATAAGAATCGATGGGTTTTTAAGAAAAGCATTGCCCTGGATGGGTCTTATGCTGGCGGCAGTGATTGTTGTTCTAGTATTCAGACGCTTTCCAATCACGATATGGGATGTGGGAAATTATGCTCAAAGCCCGGTGACGTATTCTTTCATGGCAGACCAGGGTTTATTGGTGCTGCCAGAAGGTGAGCCATTTGAAGAAATTTCACCTGCCGTGGCGGCAATCGGTTTGATGGCAGGTAGTCTCATCGCAGGTTTCAGCCTTAGCCTTTTCAAGAAAAGCACTCAAGCGAATTTAAAAGTTGGTTGGCGAAGTTATTTGGGATTTTTCATGGTTGCACTGGTTGGGTTGGCGGCATTGTTTTTAAATGATGGGCTAACAGCATTTCTTACAGGTATAAATTCCAATTGGTTGTTCTTTCTTGCTGTATTGTCAGCGGTATCCTTCGGTATTTTGCTGGGTGGTGTGATGGAATCCACATTGATCCGGCCGTTATATGTTCGTCCAATATACCAATTAATGTTGACGATCGGGTTGAGCGCGATCGGTATAGAGGTGGTGCGGGCAATATGGGGGAGGCCAGAATTTGTGATGCCCAAACCGGCGATGTTCTCTGGTACCGGAGAAGGGTGCCCGGCAACCACGCTGGCCGATCTGGTTCAGTATCATTGTTCGACAATCGAATTACTAGATGGCCGGATACGAGTGTATAACGAGATATTCATTCCCGTTGTGGGGCTGGTGGTGCTGATCACAGTCTGGATGCTTTTGCAGCGATCCAAGTTGGGGATGATCATCCGGGCAGGTGTGCAAGATGGCGAGATGGTTGAGGCTCTGGGGATCAACGTGCGGCGGGTATTCACTTTGGTATTTGCGTTGGGTGTTGGTCTGGCTGCCCTGGGAGGCGCTTTAGCAGCTCCATCGATGGGGTTATCAAATGTGATGGGGGAGAGCCTGTTATTGAACGCGCTGATTGCTTTGGCAATTGGAGGGCTGACCAGCTATCCTGGAGCAGCATTGGGTTCCATTCTGGTTGGATTATTACAGCAGTTCATTATTAAATATGGTGCTATTGGGATCCCAATACCATTTACAGAGATTATATTCAAGCCAACGCCGCCATTGGTTCCGGCCTCCACGGTGCTGCTGATGGTAATCATATTATTGCTCATGCCAAATGGATTGCTGGGCAGGAAGGAGTAATCTGTGACTGAAAAGACATCTCCCACTGTTAATTCGTTTGTTTCTCAAAACAGAGGTTTGATACTCTCCCTTCTGGCCCTGGTGGTTTTGCCATTCATTGTCGGGTTGTTTGAGGGTGCTTCCCTGGGTGCGGTATGGCAGAATGAGAGCGGTACTTCAAAATTTGTGCAAGGACTGGCAATAGAGATTTTCATTCTGGCGATTTATGCCCTCAGTTATGATTTGATCTTTGGGATTACCGGGCTGCTTTCTTTTGGTCACTCGATGTTTTTTGCGGCAGGAGCTTATCTTTCTGGGATTCTGCTGAAGAGTTTTGATCTGTCCCTGGGAATGACATTGGTTTGGGTTTTGGTGATTGCAGTGGTGAACGCGTTCCTTTTTGGGATAGTTCTTCCACGGGTAAAAGGAATCACGTTTGCTCTGGTGACATTGGGATTGGGTTCAGTTTTCCATATTGTGATTATGTCTCGTGAGGTGGGCGACTATACGGGGGCAGACGTGGGCCTGCAGGCAGTGCCTGTGCCTGAATTTATTAACCCCGCTACCCACCGGTTGACTTTTTATTTTGTCGCAATCGTCCTGCTTCTGGTGGTTTATTTTATATACAAGCGGTTTGTAGATTCACCCACAGGCCGCGTGTGTGTGGCGATTCGAGAAAATGAGGACCGAGCGAAGATGCTTGGGTTCAATACTTTTTACTTTAAGATTGTGGCGTTGGTTCTCTCCTCAGTTACAGCTGCATTAGCCGGGACGCTTCATACTCTTTATCAGCCAATTGTATCCCCAAATACCGCGGGTTTGGGATTTACAGTGACGGCATTGTTAATCATTTTGATTGGGGGGGTGGGCACCTTAAACGGCGCCCTGGTGGGTGCGGCAGTTTACAGATTGTTAGATTTTGGATTACGAAGATACCTGGGCGAGAGTGCCAGTTTCATTAATGGGGCTATCTACATCCTGATCGTACTTTATCTGCCATTCGGAATTGTGGGTACCTGGCGGATGCAATCCGCAAAGATCACGGAGGGACGGAAGCGTTTACTAAAACTGCTCAAATTGGAAAAATAAAGTCTAAACTCGTTTATAAAAGTTAGTGAGCATCAATTTAGGTGTTCTGATAAATTGATGCTTTTTTCTTGTTCTTACAAATTGTTTACAACTTCAATTCAGCCAGGGGATAGAATAGTGGAATTGACTGGATAGGAGCAACTTAGATGAATAAAAAGAAGGTTTTGATTCTATGTACAGGTAATTCTTGCCGTTCGCAAATGGCTGAGGCATTGATTAATCAACAATTGGGAGATTTGTGGGACGCATACAGTGCAGGGACTGACCCGGCGGGTTACGTTCACCCCCTGGCAGTTAAGGTGCTGGGTGAAGTGGGAATCGAGTGGGAGGGAGAATCCAAACACATTGGCGCTCTCCCGGATGTCGACTGGGATCTGATGATCACAGTATGCGGAGACGCAGCAGAAAATTGTCCCGTTTGGTTGGGGAAGGGCAGCCGCCACCATATCGGTTTTATTGATCCGGCAAAGGCTGAAGGGAGCGAGGAAGAAGTCGAGTCAGTCTTCAGGGATGTGCGTGAGCAAATTGCAGACCAGGTATTAGGATTTCTTCACGAACAGGAGTAGATTATAATCCTGGGTAGAGGTTATCCCAATTGCAAGGAGAGAGTTATGGTGGAGGTCAAAACGAGAAGCTATCAGGGTTACGAGGTGGTGGAAGTATCCAATGCGATGATCAGCCTGATGGTTACGGTATCTACCGGGCCTCGAATTATAAGTTTATCTGCATTTGGTAAAGACAATTTATTTGCAGAACTTCCGGATGCCGTGCTGGAATATTCAGGTGAGGGTGATCTGGCGCTGATTGGCGGACACCGTTTGTGGTATGCACCAGAAGATCCCGCAACCACCTATATCCCAGACAGCAAACCAGTCGGATGGCGGCAAACTCAGAATGGCGTTGAACTGATCCAAGAGATGGATGAGCCGACCAGGGTCCAGAAGGGCATATCGATCCAGCTATCGGATGATGAAGCCAAAATTACCGTTACTCACATCCTAACCTACCATGGTAACGACACTTTCACGCTGGCACCTTGGGCAATCACCCAGCTGAAACCTGGCGGTAAAGCTGTGATCCCCCAAAAAACAGATCATGCTGACCGATATGGGCTGCTGCCGAATCGGAATATTGTTTTGTGGCCCTATACTGATCTTGATTCCCCCAATATTTGGTTGGAGAATTGGGGGATATATGTAATTGCCAATATGGAGGAGGGGGCTTTAAAGATCGGGAGTCCAAATCCGATGGGTTGGATTGGCTATGCTTTGGATGATTTATTGTTCATCAAACGGGCAGATTTTGTGGAGGGCGGAAATTATCTTGATCGGGGAGCCTCCAGCCAGATCTACTGCAACCCTGATTTTATTGAGCTCGAAACGCTGGGTCCAGTGGTGACACTAAGTAATGGTGATCAGGCAAGCCATATCGAAGAGTGGGGGGTTTACCAAAATGGTCAGTGGCCGGCTGAGTTCCAAAAGTTTTTGGGTTCAAGTTGATCTTTTCTACTAGACTGAATCCCCCATCAGTTTTAGGTAAGGCTTAAAAATTTTCTGTTAAGAATTTTTTCTCTGAACAAACCGTTAAAAAGAAAAGCGAAGCTGGTTTGCTTCGCTTTTGTGCAGTTAGAAATTGTTACTAGTGGAAAGGTTCCAGCAAAGTGCCAACCTGGTCCATTGAGAAGACAGGGCCATCTACACACACGAGGATATCCCCAAGGTTGCAGCGGCCGCATTTGCCAATCCCGCAGTGCATACGAGCCTCAAGGGTAACATAACGCTGCTCTGGGAGGAAACCAAGATGATCCAATACTTTGTCTGCATAAAAGATCATGATCGGAGGGCCGCAGGTAATTGCGACGGCATTTTCGGAGTCTGGAGAGATATCCGTCAATAAATCGGTAATCAGGCCAACTCTGCCGTCCCAATCCTCTGTGCCTATGTCCACGGTGATGTGAAGTTCTGTGTTAGGTGATTGCCGCCATTTTTCATAATCTTCTTTGAAGAGGAGCAAATCTGGTGATCTGGCCGCCCAGAGAATCGTCAACCTTCCGTAATCCTCACGTTTTTGGAGTATGTATTCAATCACAGGGCGGAGTGGCGCTCCGCCAATGCCGCCACCCAGGACAAGGATATCTTTACCCAGGAAGTCTTCT
The DNA here is from genome assembly GCA_016932165.1 of Anaerolineales bacterium. Classification (GTDB taxonomy): domain Bacteria; phylum Chloroflexota; class Anaerolineae; order Anaerolineales; family UBA11579; genus UBA11579. Next base: position 19,024 of record JAFGDK010000022.1, on the reverse strand, counting down.
AATGGAAAATGGTTGCCAAGCGGTCCGCGGATACCAATTACATCGCCTGAATCAAGTTCATGTAATTCTGTGGTGACAGTTCCCAAACGCTGGACAGCAAACTCCAGTTTTTTGTTATCTTTGGGCAGTGCGGCAATGCCAAAGGGGGCTTCTCCTACACCAAAAGCAGAAATGAAGGCAAATTGACCCGGTTTAAATTCCATCGGATCAAGTTTCTGTCCTTCTAATATTTCCACCGCAAAAAGTTTGATCTCAGGGGCAAGATTCTCGATACTGACGATTTTCGCCAGATAAGGGATCATAGAAGGTTTTCCAAATTCATTGCTCATGTGACCACCTCAGCCAATTGATTGAGTGTTTCACAAATGTCGATATTTACCGGACATAGCTCAATACAGCGGCCACAACCAGTACAGGCCAAAGGCCCATATTGGCTGGGGAAATAATCGAATTTGCAATAGAAGCGGTTGCGCAGGCGTTCTGCTTTGGCTTTGCGCGGGTTGTGGCCGCCGGCAATCTTTCGATAGGCTTCGCTGGCACAGCTATCCCATACACGAATCCGTTCAAATTCTTGCTTGCCATCCTTGGCAGCGATCAATTCATCGCGGATGTCAAAGCATCGGCAGGTAGGACAGACATACGCACAAATACGGCAGCTAAGGCATCGCTCGGCTGTTTGTTCCCAGATCGGCAGATGGAATAGGGCTTCCCAAGCTCCTTGTTCAGGAAAGGGGATAATGGGCATCTCAGGTGGGGCAGGTTTTTCAATCTCGCGGTCAACCCAACCCATACTGGCAGCAAGGCCTTCCCCTCGAGCGGTTACCGGTTCCACAATAAATCCATCATTGATGGGTGTGATCAATAAATCCAGTCCATCTGTGCTATCTGGACCTTCTCCCAGGCTGGTGCAGAAGCAGGTTGGGAGGGTTTCAATACAGGCAAAACCGACCAGGAGAGTGCGGTCTCGATGGGCTTTGTAGTTGGGATCCAGAGGATCTGCATCTAAGAACATGGCATCTAGCACTTTAAGTCCATGTGCATCACAAGGACGCACACCGATAATTATCCGCTGGTCTTCCTGCAGGGTTTCGTGGATGGTTACGTTCCCCCATTGTTTTGTGAATGTAAGGATCTGCTCAGTTGGATTAAAGAAGTATTCTTTTACCGGCAGGATCGGACGAGTGAAAGACCAGTCAATCTCTCTGCTAGATTGGATTGGCTCGTAGAGGTAATGGCCGTTATGTTCTATTGGCGCAACCACTTCACAATTGGTTATCTGGGCATCGATCCAGGCAGAAAGATCTGTTTTGGTGATGAATTTCATGGCAGCACCTCCTCTGGAGATAATACCGTTGTCAGGGGAGAAATGGTTTGTGAAAGTCCGGGCGTGTAATTGAACAAATTTTGCATTTCCTGGTGAATTTTCTGATTGAGCATACTGATCGGTAAATCTACGGGGCAAACGCGCTGGCATTCATTGCATCCAACACATCTTCCAGCGAGATGGAAGGCTCTTCCCAGGTGAAAGGCGCGTTTCTCAGAGACGCCAATACCGATACCAACCCAGTGGGAATCATCACGTTCGTACAGGCAGGTGGGACAGCTGCATATCGGGCAGGCTTGGCGGCAGGCATAACAACGGATGCACTGGTCAAATTGTTCCAGCCAGAACTCCATTTTTTCCTTCGGTGAAAGGGATTCAATCTGTTTGTAGGCAATCTCGCCAACGGGTGTATCATAACTGATGGTAGCTGGTTCTCCGTCAATGAGTTTGTCATAAATAACGGGGGTGCGTTGTGTGCAGCGCTGGCAGCGATCCTGAAGGTTCCCGTGGACTTTGACCCCTTCACATTTCACACCCATGATGTAGATATGTTCTCGGAATAATTTGTTCTCGGCCAGCATGACATTGATTGCTCTCGCGTCACAGGGTTTTACCACTATAGCCAGGTATTCATCCTCACGTTTGAGTAAATACCTCACCAGATTATGGGTGCAGGTTTCGTCCCAGGTGAGACGCTCAACATCCTCTGCTTTGTAAATAAATGCCGGCCTGGCATGGCCTCTGCTGCCAGGTTCGTAACCGATAACGCAATTGACTTTTTCGCGCTCAAGCAGGTCTCTTGCTGTTTCCTGAATCTGTTCAGTTCTGTTCATTCGGCGGCCTCCAATTCTGTGATGACAGCGAGTTCTGGGCGGGTCTGCCGCCAGGACGGCTTTTGCTGCCATTGACAGGGACCTAATTGGCGGATGGTTTCAGTGAAATCGTTAGTGATGTGTGCAAAGCGCTCGCCCTCTGATGCTGAAACCCAATCCAGACGAAGGCGTTCAGGTTCCAGTCCAACAAAGGAGAGCAGCTCTTTCAAGATAGGAATACGTTTTGCCGTGCGGTGATTCCCAGTATCGAAATGACATTCACCGATATGGCAGCCAAGCACCAGCACTCCATCTGCTCCTTCATCGAAAGCGCGGATGATTAGCTCAGGGGAGACTCTTCCGGAGCATGGCGTGCGGATGGCGCGGATATTCCAGGGGGATTTCAAGCGAGTTGTCCCAGCGAGGTCGGCGCCAGTATAGCTGCACCAGGTACACAAGAATGCGATGATCTTGGGTTCAAACATACTCCCTCCTAACTGAGTGCACCAACCAACTCGGAGATCAATTGTTTATCATCAAAGTGGATTAGCGTCATTGCCTTGTTGGGGCAGGTGGCGGCACAGGTTCCACATCCTTTGCAATTATATTCATCGATGTGGGCGATGCCGTTTTCAATCCAGATGGCGCCATAGGGGCAGACCGTTGCGCATTGTCCACAACCAGCACACAGAGCTTCCTGGACCTGTGCAATAGCGGGATCTAACTTCACCGTACCCTGGTCGATCAGTGACAGAGCTGCCGCAGCTGCTCCTCCTGCTTGGGCAACTGTATCAGGGATGTCCTTGGGACTTTGACAAGCGCCTGCAAGGAAGATACCCTCAGACCTGGTTTCCACAGGGCCGAGTTTGGGGTGAAGTTCAAGGAAGAAGCCATCGTTGCTGCGACTGATTCCGAGGGTAGCGGCCAGGCGGGCGGCATCTTGCTGGGGCTCCATGCCCGTGGCGAGAATAACCATGTCCACATCAACATGATCGGGTTGCTGGAAGAATGCCTCATCCCAGGAGACGTGGAGGTACCCTTCCTCACGGGTGATACTTTTTACCCGCCCATGATGGAAATGTACTCCCTCCTGCTTGGTGCGATTGAAAAATTCTTCGTAACCTTTGCCAAAAGTACGCATGTCCCGGTAAATTTCATGAACTTCAGCTTCAACATATTCATGAACCAGCTGGGCGGTTTTGAGTGAATACATGCAGCATGCCCGGGAACAGTATTGATGATATTTATCATCTCGGCTGCCAACACAATGGATGATGGCTACTTTTCTTGGGCGCCTCCCATTTTTCATGACCACCTTGCCGCCAGTGGGTCCGCTGGGATTAATCATCCGCTCAAACTCTAGCGCGGTAATAACATTGGGGTATTGGTATCCATATTCGGGGGCAATCCGAGGATCAAAGTCCTTGAAACCGGTGGTCACGATAACTGCTCCGATATTGACGTCTATGATTCGATCCCGCATGGTGTGATCAATGGCCCCCTTTTCGCAGGCAGCAACACACTCCATGCATTCCCCACATACACCACACTCAAGGCAGCGAGAGGCTTCTGCGACTACCTGATCCTCGGTTAGCGTGAGATCTACTTCCTTAAAGTTGTTGATCCGTTCCTCCGGCGGAATGGAGGAGATTTTAATCCTGGGTTGATTTGACGCCCTTCCAGCGGTGATCTTTAGTTCAATTTCTTCGCGTGTCAATTTGGCAACAGGCATACCATGAGATGGCTCTGGTATGCCGGCCCCTGCGTTTAGATAACGATCGATTGCTCTGGCAGCGTGGTGGCCTTCATCAATGGCGTTTACAACGAAACTGGTCCAGCCCTGGCGGATATCACCAGCGACGAACACGCCGTCAATGTTGGTCATCATCTCGTTGTTTGTCTGGATTCCAGTTGGATTTTGGGAAACAATAGGCGTTTCCTCTGGTAGGAAGTCATAATCTCCTTTTTGGCCTAATGCCCAGATGATCAGATCACCTTCTACCAAATGTTCTGTACCGGGTTTTTCGCGTACAATGCGGCGGCCATCTACTATCCCGCCAACCTCAGCATCCAGGCAGCGAATGCCAATGATTTTTTCATCCGCGGTGACTACCTTTTTAAAGACCCGGCTGGAGAGAATTCGCACACCTTCTTCTTCGGCTGCTTTGAGCTCATGTTCAGAACACCGCATTCCTCGACATAAGATTTGAACTTTTGGCTGGCCGAGACGGATGGCGGTGCGGGCAACATCCAGGGCAACATCCCCAGCTCCCAAGACAATAACATGACGGCCGGAGAGATCGATCCGTTCTCCAAGCAGCACCTTGCGTAAAAATTCAGTTGAGAGCCAATTCCCGGGGTGATCGGAATTATCAATAGGAAGTTTGACCGCGTTATGGACACCTGCAGCGATCAGAACAGCGTCAAAGCCTTTGTTGAGCAGGCCGGGGGCATTGCTAACGCGATGATTGAGGTGAATTTCGACCCCCTCGCGGCGAATCAGGTCGATCTCCCAGGCTAAACGGTCATAAGGGAGGCGGTGTGGGGGGATTCCAACGCGCATCATCCCGCCTGGTTCTGAGAATTGTTCATAAACGACTGGTTTGTGGCCGAGTCTGACCAGGTCGAGGGCGGCGGTGAGGCCTGCCGGACCGGATCCGATAATGGCGACCTTTTTCCCTGTTGGTTGGTGTTTGTGGATAAACGGTGTGCCAGGAATGGATTTATCAGGCATCTGATCCAATTCATCCCGATGTTGGTAGGCCCAATCGGCGACGAAACGTTTGATAGCGACAATATTCACTGGTTCGTCATACTCGCCGCGGCTGCAAGCGTCTTCGCAAACATGGTTGCACACCCGACCACAAACCGATGGGAAGGGATTTTCCCTGCGAATCGTCCAGTAGGCATCTGCGAACCTGTGCTTCTTCACGAGACTGATATAACCCATGGCCCTTTGATCTGCTGGGCATGCATCCCGACATGGAGCAATGCCTGTTTTTTGGATGGCAAACGCATTCGGAGTGGACTGGGCGGAATTGCGGTAGGTGGCATGGCGCATGGCCAAGCCGAGTTCAAAGGGGTTCAGCACCTCAATGGGGCAGACCTGTGTGCATGCCTCACAACCGGTGCACATATCTTCTTGAACGTAACGGGCTTTTTGGCGGATAGTGGCTTTGAAGTTCCCTACATAACCGCTCAATTCTTCAATTTCACTCAGGGTGAGGAGTTCGATGTTTTCGTGGCGTCCCACGGACACCATTTTGGGTGTGAGTATTCAAGCCGAACAGTCTAAAGTGGGAAATGTTTTGTACAGTTGGGCCATGTGCCCACCGATTGAAGATTCGCGCTCCACCAGGTAGACCTGTTTACCCGCGTCGGCAATTTTGAGGGATGCTTCGATTCCAGCAATGCCGCCTCCAATCACTAATACTGCGGGAGTAATGTCAATCGGGCGCATCTTCTCAGGACGGTGGTACCTGATCCGCTGAACGGCAGCGGTGGTCATCTTAATCGCCTTTTCTGTTGCCAGCGCTTTATCTTTAATCACCCAGGAGCATTGTTCACGGATATTCGCCATCTGGAAGTAGAAGGGGTTGAGGCCGGCTTCTTCTATTGCATGCCGGAAAGTGGCCTCATGCATCAAGGGGGAGCAAGAGGCCACTACTATCCGGTTTAGGTTGTGTTCTTTGATATCGGACTTGATGAGATTTTGGCCTGGGTCAGAGCACATGTAGGTGTAGTCTCGGGCAATGACCACACCGGGGAGGAAGCCAATCTTTTTAGCTACTTCCTCCACATCAACTGTAGCTGCGATATTGGTGCCGCAACGGCAGATATATGCGCCAATTCTTGGTTTAGATCTGTTCATATGGTCAACTCCATTAGGCTGGATTGCCGTAGAATTCCGTCGATCTCGGAGAAAATCTGGTGATTTGTGAACCCTAACTGGGATGCAGCGCCGGACGGACAAGCTGCCACACAAGTACCGCATCCTTTACAGATGATTTCATTAACCTGCGAGATAGTGCGCCCATTGTGTATAGTGGTGTCGATTGCACCGAATGGACAGGTGTCCACACAGATCAGGCAGCCGCTACATTTCTCTGGATCGATGGAAGCAGTAAATGGTTCCAGCACAACGCGTCCATAATCCATCAACGATAGGGCAGAGGCAGCAGCAGCGCCACCTTGCGCGACTGTATCGGGAATATCCTTGGGTCCCTGGCAAGTGCCAGCGAGGAAGACACCATCCGTTGCGGTTTCAACTGGGGCCAGCTTGGGGTGCTTCTCTAAAAAGAATCCGTCAGGGCTGAGAGAGATGCCGAAGGTGCTGGCGATCTTTTGTTGGTCTTCTTGGGGCTCCATGCCGGTACTGAGGATCACCATGTCTACATGGTTGGAGATAATATCTCCATTGTATAGGTCAGTTGTGGTGACGACCAATCCTTCTTGGTCTTCTGAAACCCGGATATCTTCATAACGCACGAAGGCAATATCCTCTTCTCGGACCCTCTCGTAAAAATTCTCATAGTCTTTTCCAAAAGTACGCATATCCCTGTAATATTCAATGATATCTGCCCCGATGAGTTCTTTAGCCAGGTGGGCAAGTTTGAGAGAGTACATGCAGCACACTCGGGAGCAATATTCGTTGTGGTCTCCGCGGCTGCCGACGCAATGGATAATGGCGATTTTCCCGGGTATTGAGCCATCAGCGAGTCGAACGCGACCGGTTGTCGGCCCACCGGAATTGACCATACGCTCAAATTCAAGGCCAGTGAGCACGTTTTCCAGCTTTTTGTAACCGTATTTTGGGGTTTTTTCTGGATTGAAATTTTTAAAACCGGTGGCGAGGATGATAGTGCCGACCTCGAACTCGACAAATTCGTCTTGCTGTTCAAAGTCTATCGCTCCGCGCAGACAGAATTTCTCGCAGGCTTTGCATTTTCCATTCTTAAAGTAGACACAATTTTCAGCATCAATGCGCGGAATCTTCGGCACCGCTTGCGGATACTGGAAGTGGATGGCAGTTCGGTAGCCGAGACCCAATTCAAATTCATCGGGGATTTTCTTCCAGGGGCACTTCTCAACGCAAGTGCCGCAGCCATTGCAAAGCTCTTCGTTAACATAACGGGCTTTCTTGCGCACAATGACCTTGAAATCACCAACTACGCCTGAGACATCCTCAACTTCTGCGTAGGTCAGGAGGGTGATGTTTTTGTGGCGTCCAACGGACACCGTTTTGGGGGTGAGAATTCAAGCCGCGCAATCGAGCGTGGGGAAGGTTTTATATATCTGGGTCATGTGCCCGCCGATCCCCAACTCTTTTTCGACCAGGTAAACATGCTTGCCTGAATTCGCAATGCGCAAGGCAGCTTCGATCCCGGCGATACCGGCACCAACCACGAGTGCAGATTGGGTCACATCCGAGTAACGAGGTTCAATTGGTTGGTGGCCAGCCACTCTCTCAACAGCCGCGCTAACCAGATCGATTGCTTTGCGGGTGGCTAATTCGGGTTGGTTCGTATGGACCCAAGCCACATGCTCGCGTATATTGGTCATCTGGAAAAGGTAGGGATTTAATCCTGCTTCTAAACAGGCTGCTCGAAAAGTTGATTCGTGCATTAGCGGGGAACAGGAAGCAACGACAATCCGGTTGAGGCCATGTTCCTGAATATCCTGTTTAATCAATGCTTGACCTGGATCGGAACACATGTAGGTATAGGTTTTTGCGATGGTGACGTTTGGGAGTCGACTTGCATGGGCGGTGACTTTCTCTACATCTACTGTCCCCGCAATGTTGGTGCCGCACTGGCAGACATACACACCGATTCTGGGTGGCTGGCTGCTATGCCCGTTGCTGCCTGTTTCGACCATAGTATGATCCTTTCGACAGTGGGGTAGTGTGGATATCAGAATTGATTTGTGCTCGAACTTAGGGAGCGCAGCACTACCCCGATTTGGACTTATCTGAGCGGTGATGGTTTGAAGTTGTGCCGTTGATATGCGTACATATTAATTTCTTTAGTTTGCTAGGCACGTTTTGCAATGGGGCTGGCTTGAACTGGCAATTTTGGAATACAGATATAATTTTTTCATTATAGCATATATTGTGAAAAAATCCACAAAATAGTGGATAAAATCACAAAGTTGAAAGGTGAGGGCAAGGACGGATTTTTTATGTGGCAGACGGGCAATTTAGTGTGCTTATATTTCTTTGTGGGTAATTCAGCGCTTGCCGTGGTATAACTTTTGTGAAATGAAATTTGGTAATAAATGGTTTATAGCACTATTCCTATTTGGAATGTGGTTTACTGGGTGCGATGAAGGCAGGGAGGCGCTGACTTTCGAGGTGGAAAAACTCACTCCATCGCCTCTGATTAGTGTGGCAGTAACAAATGTCGAAGAAATACCGGAAATTAATCTGCCAGTTGGTGATACTCAACAGATAACAGAGAATGATGATGCAAGGGTGGTTTTGGTGCAGGAAGGCAGTTTTTTGATGGGAGCTGATGCTGTAGTAGGTCTGGAGATCTGCGAAAAAAGTAGATCGGGTTGCGAGTTGGCAGATTTCAGGGATGAGGGACCGGTGCATTCAGTGTACCTGGATGAGTTCTGGATTGGACAGTTTGAGGTGACGAATTCGGAATACCGGCTGTGCGTGGCCGCCGGAAAATGTGTACCTCCAGCTATTCAAGAGTTTTACAGTAATCCTATCTTTGATAACCACCCGGTAGTGTTTGTTAGCTGGTATCAGGCGGATGCATACTGCCGCTTTGTTGGCGGTTTATTGCCAACTGAAGCACAATGGGAAAAAGCAGCCAGGGGTAGTGATGAAAGAGTATTCCCATGGGGAAATATGATTGAGTGCGGGCATGCAAACTTAAGGGGCTGTACGGAGGGGTTGACCCTGGATGTAGGAAGTTTTCCTTCCGGGGCCAGCAGCTATGGCGTTTTGGATTTAGCTGGGAATGCTGCCGAGTGGGTGGCAGATTGGTATAGTACGGATTATTATGCTAATTCACCGGAAGAGAACCCAACTGGACCGGTTGAAGGCGAGATGAAAGTGGCGCGGGGTGGATCCTGGAAGAATCTGCTTTCAGGGGGACGGGCAACAAACCGGACAGCTAATTTTCCTGAAGTTTTCAGCAGCGGTGTCGGATTCCGTTGTGTTTATCTACAACAGCCTTAGATTCCCAGGATTTTATGCTTAAAGCTTAAGCCCTTAGGGGGAGGAGTTACCTCCAAAATGTCTGCAATTGTGGCAGCGAGATCGGCAAAGGTTTGACGGATACCGATATCTGCGCCTGGTTTTATCTGTTCTCCAGATAGGAGAATAGGCACATATTCACGAGAGTGGTCTGTACTGGGAGTCGTGGGATCGTTGCCATGATCTGCGGTGATTACCAGCAGGTCATCATTTCTAAGTGTTTTTAGAATATCTGGAAGACACTGATCGAATTCAACCAATGCCTGGGCATAGCCCTGAGGATTATTGCGATGACCGAACTTGGCGTCAAAATCGACGAGATTGGTGAAGATCAGGCCTTTTTGGGTCAAATTTAGCATCGCTTCGATGGTTTTTTCAACCCCATCCATATTGTCCTTGGTATGTACGGCCGAGGTGATCCCTACCTTATTAAAAATATCCTCTATTTTGCCGACCGCATGCGTCATAAAACCAGCTTCTTTAAGATTGTCCAGTAAGGTGGGTTCGGGCGGAACCACCGAGAAATCTTTTCGATTGGCTGTCCGAACGAAATTACCTGGTTCTCCGATGAAGGGACGGGCAATCACGCGGCTGACTTCGTGTTCTCCTGAGAGAATGTTTCTTGCTATCTTACAGATATCGTATAGCTCTGGGAGGGGAATAATCTCATCATGAGCGGCGATTTGAAAAACGCTGTCTCCTGAGGTGTAGACGATCGTCTTGCCGGTTTCTATGTGTTCCTGGCCCAATTCCTTGATAATTTCGGTGCCAGATGCAGGATAATTCCCCAGCCATCCACGGCCAGTTTGGGCTTGATAGGTTTCCATTACCTCATGTGGGAAACCCTCAGGGTAGAGTGGGAAAGGTTGTTTGAGATGAATGCCCATAAGCTCCCAATGACCAGTAGTGGTGTCTTTGCCGGGGGAGACCTCGGCCATTTTGCCGAATGCAGCCGATGGGTGTTGATGAGGCAAGATGCCTTCAATTGGGGCGATATTCCCCAGTCCCATGCGTTGGAGGTTGGGCAGCTGAAGTCCGCCTACGGCGGCTGCAATGTTTCCTAATGTATTGGAACCTGTGTCCCCGTACTCAGCAGCATCAGGGGCTTCTCCAATCCCCACACTGTCAAGTACGATCAGGATAATTCTGTTGATCATTATCTCTCCTGAAAATGTTTATTGGATGAGCCTGGGTAAATGATACCATCGAATGTTTGGTAAAATCGGGAATGGGACTCCTGGAAATCGACTACCGCAAGGCGGGGAAGGGAACAAGAGCAGGGAAGGTGAATCATGAGGCGTAAGAATTTGATTGTTTTATTGCCATTCGTTGCGATTATCATTATTCTGCTACCAGGGTGTGGTTCTGAGATTGCCCGGGTGTCAATTCAAAATATCGGTCATTATGAGTTTGAGTTTATACACACTGAAAAGTCAATTGCTCTTTGGACTGATCTGGATATTGAATATATTGAAAGCACGACTATCTGGTATGAGATACAGTTTTATAAGAAGGGGGATTTTAGCCAGGAAGTGATTTGTAATCCCTTTGACCACAAGTTCCGGTTGATGTCACGAGAAACAAATGTAAGAGGGGTGACAAAGGTGAGTTATTTAGCGCCAATGATGTGTGAGGTTGATCTGAGTCCGGGAGAATACTGGGTTGAAGTCGATTTTTATGCAGAAGGGGGAAGGGTGAGAATTTTTAGAGCGGATTTGGTGATCCACGAAAAGGACTGAAATGAAGATATTGGCAGTGGATATTGGGACTGGCACACAAGATATTTTGTTGTTCGATACCCAATTAGATGTTGAGAACAACCTGAAAATGGTGCAGCCTTCTCCTACTATGATCACTCACAGACGGATCAAGGAGGCGACTCATCAGAAAAAGGGGATTTTTCTAAGCGGGGTGACAATGGGCGGTGGTCCGAGTCATTGGGCGGTTGAGGAGCACCTGGCAGCTGGACTTCCAGTATATGCGGTCCCGTCTGCCGCGCAATCATTCAATGATGATTTGGAAATCGTTCAAGCCTCTGGGATTCAGTTGGCGGGTGAACATGAAGCAAAGACTTTGTCTTCCGATGTGGTCCGACTCACCTTGAAGGATTTTGACTTTGAGATGATTGCGCGGGCATTTGAACAATTTAGGGTCTCCTTGGCGGATCTGGATGTACTTGCGATTGCGGTGTTTGATCATGGCGCAGCACCGCCCGGATATTCGGACAGGCAATTCAGGTTTGACTATATTGCCAAACGGGTTCGTGAAAAGCCATTGTTAAGCGCATTTTCCTACCTGTCGGACGAACTCCCGGCGATTATGACCCGTATGTCCGCTGTGGCACACAGCGCTTCAGAGGTAGGGTTACCCCTGGTTGTGATGGATACTGCCCCGGCAGCTGTCTTAGGCGCAATGCAGGACCGAGTTGTGGCAAAGGCGGATGAATTCCTGGTGACAAACGTCGGAAATTTCCACACAATTGGTTTCCATATGTGGAGAGAGGAGATTAGAGGAGTATTTGAGCACCACACAGGGATGTTGGATACAGCTAAACTCGATGGCTTACTGACCCGGTTAGGGAACGGGTGCTTAACCCATAGAGAGGTGTTTGGCGATCACGGGCATGGCGCGTTGACAAGTTCTAGGGCTGGTAAGCGGGACAAAGACGCAGAATTTGAGGTATCGGTGACTGGGCCGCGCTGGCGGATGATGCAGCATTCTCGGCTAAGGCCACATTTCGCTACACCTCATGGGGATATGATGATGTCCGGGTGTTTTGGGCTGGTAAAATCGGTCGCTATACATTTCCCTGATTATCAGGAGGAAATTGAAGCTGCGCTGGGTTCTGGGAGGGAAAAGCCGCCCTGGGAGCTGCCTTAATTGTCTCTTATCTTTCTCAATCAGTGGTGTGGCTGGAAGTTTTTGATGTAGATATCAAACAACGCGTATAAAGTATAGCCAATGAAAAATTTTACATAAATCAAAGGTAAAATCAGATAGGAAGCCCTCTCCGTGATAAAATTAATGAGCCCTCAATGTTTTATTGAGGGTTGAGGATTTTAATGTATGAACACTTTTGAGACTAAGGCAGATAAGAATCTGGAGAGTTGGGATTATAAGGCTGCCCGACTGGTTTCCAATGTTCTAAACCCACCTCTGTTATCCGCGTTGGGGATTTTGGTGATGGCATGGTTCATCGGAACAAAGGAAGCCTGGCGCTGGGCGGTTCTGTTTGTCATGTTGGTAGTCCTGGTGCCAACCGGGTATGTGCTCCTCCTCCTGAAGCAAGGTAAGATAGAAAATTTTCACATACCAAACAGAGAAAATCGCACGAAACCATATCTGGTGATCATTGGCACGAATCTCTTGGGAGTGATTCTGATGGCGGTAATGGGTGCACCATTCCTTTTGGCTGCTTTTGCAGTGATGGGTGTGATCCAGTCAACACTCATGTTCGTGATTAACAGGTATTGGAAAATCAGCGGACACGCCACAGCGATTTCCGGCCTTTCGGTGTTTATGGTTGCCGCTCTGGGGTGGTCGCTAGCACCGATGCTGGTGATGGTACCATTGGTTGCATGGGCGCGCATCCGCACACACAGCCATACTGTCTGGCAAACAATCGCCGGTGTATTGACCGGAACAACCTTTATCTTGACCACTTGGTTGGTGCTGAATGCGGTCTGGAGGCCATAAGTCAAAATGCGGATAGCCATATTCACTGAGACCTTTCTTCCAAAGGTTGATGGGATAGTCGTTAAAGTCTGCCGATTGCTGGAACACCTTGAGGCTCATGGGCACGAAGCAATTGTATATGCCCCCAGCGGTTCTCCCGAAAATTATGCGGGTGCGAAAGTGTATTCATTCCATTCGATGAGTGTGCCTTTCTACCCGGAGATGAGCATATCTCCACCCTGGGCTTTTGTCGACCGGACAATCAATAAATTTAAACCTGATCTGATCCATTTGGTAAACCCGGTTTCGCTTGGTCTGGCAGGCCTACGGGTGGCGAAGCTTTATCAGGTGCCAGTCCTGGCTTCGTATCACACAGACGTGCCGGGTTTTGCCGAGCACTGGAATTTGGGGTTCCTCTCTGAATCTATTTACCGCTATGCTCGCTGGATTCATAACCGGGTTGATCTGAATGTATGTCCATCGGAATTCACCCGCCGGCAACTATACGAACATAATTTTGAACGTGTGGAGATATGGCGGGGGGGCGTGGATATTGATCTATATTCACCGCATAAACGTTCGGAGGAAATGCGCTTGCGTTTAAGTGCAAACCAACCTGACCGGCCTTTGCTGTTGTATATTGGACGTGTTTCGCCAGAAAAGAGGATTGACCGGCTGTTTCCGATCATGAAAGCTCACCCCGAGGCGCGTTTGGCGATTGTGGGAGATGGCCCTGCCAGGGCGGATCTGGAAGAGAAGTTCTCGGAAACGGATACTGTATTCACTGGCTATCTTAAAGGCGAAGAGCTGGCTGCTGCATATGCTTCTGGTGATATTTTTACCTTCACCGGGGATAAAGAAACTTTCGGCAATGTGGTGGTTGAGGCAATGGCGTCGGGCTTACCGGTGCTGGCGCCAAACAGTGGGGGCGTGACAGACCTGGTCATTGATGGTTATAATGGGCGGTTGTATGATCCTAATCAAAAAGAAAGCATTCTTGAAGCGGTTGCTCCGATGATCAAGGATAGAAACCTGGCCGCCGCTTTCGGCAGGGAGGGGCGCAAGATGGCCGAAATGCGCACTTGGGAAATCACACTGAATGAATTGCTGGAAAATTATCGAAAAGTGATTGAGAAAGGAATTACCGGAGGCGGGTATAAGTGGTTGATCTGGGAGCGAGAGTCTTTTACTGAAGGGATCAGCGAGCTTCGGAATCGGTTGAGCAGATAAGAGGATTTTCATACAGGAACAATTGAACAGGCCAGGATCGGCCTGTTTTTTTATTGAGGGGATAGTGATGTATTCGGATAAATTTATGTATAAATAAGCAGAATTTATAGCAGTTAGTTAGTAGAACGAATAATGAAAAAATAAATTTATTGATAAGTATTTGTTATACTAATTGTGATTATCCTCACAAGTTTTGTTGGAGAAAGAAGGATTTATGAGAAAAAACTTCGTTCTGCTTGCTGTAATTGTGTTGATGACCGTTTTTGCTGGTTGCGGTGCAAATATAACGGTTGAAAATGCTCCAATGGAAACTGCGACAGAAGAAACCGTTGACAGTAGTAGCCCAAAATGGGTTCTACCCACAGATGTACCTGAGATGGCTGACGAGTGTTCTACCTGTCACTCAGACAAGGAACGTCTGATTGATACTGCTGCCCCAGTAGTGGAGGTGGAAGAAGAAAACGAAGGCGCGGGTTGAGGTGGTGAGGTGGCTCCGTTGGAGCCTTGGGAAAAAGTATTGATCGCGGCAGATGAATTCAGTCAAACCTTGCATGGACAGCTCCCTTGTACAGCCTGTCACAGCGGTCAGCAGGGAGAAAAAGATAAGGAAATCGCCCACGTGGGACTGGTAGCGCGCCCCAGTGAGGATTTCAATGCTTACTGTGGTCCCTGCCATACAGAGATTACGGATGATTTCCGAGACAGCCTGCACAAAACTCAGGCGGGCTACTGGACTGTACTTGAAGCCCGGGCAGGCAGTGAAGATCATCCAGAGTTAGACGAGATGTTTGGGAACCACTGCGCCAGCTGCCATACCACCTGCGGTGATTGCCATATCAGCCAGCCGGCATCTGTTGGCGGTGGTTTCATTGAGGGACATTTGTTTAACAAGACACCTTCGCTAACGCGGAACTGTACTGCCTGTCACGGCAGCCGGGTGGGGAATGAGTATATGGGCAAGAATGAAGACGTTTTGGCTGATCTGCACTTCCGCCAGGGTCGAATGGCTTGTGTAGATTGTCATAGCGGTATGGAAATGCATAATTCCTCTGGTTATTGTGAAGAGTGCCATACCGGTCAGGGGCTTCCAGAAGTGGAGGTGGTTCACCGGTATGACGGACCGGCAAACCCGGACTGTAAGGATTGCCACCCTGAGGCTGTCTCCGGCTCAGATGGAAATGTGATGCACAACCAGCATGGTGATGAATTGCAGTGCCAGGTTTGCCACTCGGTAACCTATACAAGTTGTGACAGCTGCCATGTTTCGATCAGTGATAAAACCGGTAACCCGAAATTTGAGACTGCTGGCACCTATGGAACCTTTGTGATCGGCAGGAATCCGCTGCAAAGCTTCCACCGGCCAGAAGAGTATGTTGTTCTGAGACACGTACCTGTAGACCCTGATATCTTCGCCTATTATGGCGAGAATCTACTGCCAGAGTTTGACGCGTTGCCCACCTGGGTATATGCCACGCCGCATAATATCCAGTTAAATACTCCGCAGACTGAATCTTGCGAAGCTTGCCACGGCAATCCTGATATCTTCCTCACAGCTGACAAACTGAGCCCAGAGGAATTAGAAGCGAATCTCTCAGTCATTGTGGAAGAAGTGCCTGATCCCTTTGGCACCCCGTAGGACTGTTGAAGAGAACCCCAAATAACAACAAAGAAAAGGAAAAGGAGTAAAGGAATGAAAAAGCTTACCTGGTTGATGACAATCGTCATGCTGTTGGGACTCGTGCTCAGCGCCTGCGGCGGCGAAGCTGCAGTGGAAGAACCAGCAGTGGTGGTACAAAACACCACTGAAAACACTCAGGTTGAAGAAACTGAAACGGAAGTGGAGCCAGCAGTTGAAGAGCCAGCAGAGTTTGACACCGCTGCTCTCGATGTGATGTTCGATGTCTTTATTGATGACATGGAAGCCTACAACACGATTGGTCTGGATGCACTGAACACCGCTCTGGTTGAGAATCCGCCATTCCTGCTGGATGTACGCAATGTTAGCGAAGTTGAAGGCAGCGGACACATTGAAGGTTCTGTGCTTATCCCACTCCGTGACTTGGCTGACAATCTGGCTTACCTGCCCAGCTTTGACACCCCGATTGTTTCCTATTGCGGCAGCGGCTGGCGCTGCACGATCGCCCTGACCATGCTGGAAGCAATGGGCTGGGAAGATGTAAAGGGCTTGAAGGGCGGCAGCTATGGCGGTTGGGCAGACGGTGGTTATGCGATAGTTGAAGGGCTGGAACCTGAAGCCGAGATGCTGAACGCCGTTGAAGTTGATCCAGCAGTGGCGGCATACTTTGATGAAGTTTTGGAAATGTATGTCCCCGAGGGTTGGGGTGTGGTCACAGCTGAAGCGCTGAACACAAGCCTGGTTGAAAACCCTGACCTTGTTTTGATCGATGTGCGCACCGCTGAGGAGGTTGAATCTCAGGGGGCTGTTGATGCTCCTGAGGTAGTCTATATCCCGCTGCAGGAATTTGTGGACCGCAAGGCTGAATGGCCAGCTGCAGATGCCCCGATTGTTGTTTACTGCGGCAGCGGGCACCGCTCCACAATTGCCGCCACCATTCTGTGGACTTATGGTTATACGGATGTTGGCAGTCTGAAGGGCGGTTTTGGCGAATGGAAGACCGCTGGTTACCCGACTGTAGGCGGCGCACCTGACCTGGATGCTGCTTTTTCAACCTTCCTGGCTGATATGGAAGGATATAACACCATTAGTCTGGACGCACTCAACACTGCATTGGTAGAGAATCCGCCGTTCCTGCTGGATGTGCGCAATGTTAGCGAAGTTGAAGGCAGCGGCCATATTGAAGGTTCTGTTTTAATCCCCCTGCGTGAGCTTGCTGACAACTTGGCTTATCTCCCAAGCTTTGATACCCCGATTGTATCTTACTGCGGCAGCGGTTGGCGATGCACAATCGCCCTGACTGTCCTGGAAGCGATGGGCTGGGAAGACGTGAAAGGTTTGAAGGGTGGTAGCTATACCGGTTGGGCGGAGGGTGGTTACGCTGTTGTTCAAGGGCTGGAACCTGAGGCTGAACTGTTAAATGCAGCTGAAGTGGACGCGGGTACAGTTGTTTACTTTGATGAAGTATTGACCAATCTTCCTGAAGGTTGGGGAGTGGTGACCGCGGAAGCATTGAACACTACTCTGTTTGAGGAACCAGAGGTGATACTCATTGATGTCCGGACCACAAGTGAGCTGGAAGAAAATGGTGTGATCGAAGGCGAGAACTGGATTAATATTCCGCTGGAAGAGTTGATTGCTCAGAAAGCTAATTGGCCAAACAAGGATGCCAAGATTGTGGTTTACTGCGGCAGCGGGCACCGCTCAACGATTGCTGCAACTGTTTTGTGGTCTTATGGTTACACAGATGTTGGTAGTTTGAAGGGAGGGTTTGGAGCCTGGGCGACTGAAGGTTACCCGGTTGGCGAGTACGTTTCTCCGTAATCCTGTCTAGCTTGCAACTATATGAAGTCTGTGGAATTTCCGCAGACTTCATTTTTTAATCAGGGGTTAGTAATTCAATCCCGGTTTCTTCCAAGTGAGGAATCCGGATTTTAGCATCTTTTTCCTTAGATCAAGCTGGTAGCCTTGCTGAGAAAGCAGGTAGACAGACTCGATAAACCACTGCCGGAGCCCAAATTGTTTGTATCCGATCGTTTCCAATGTGGCCGCTTTCCAATCTTTGAAGAAGGTTTCGATCCTGTTGTTATTCTTCATCAGGTGTATTAGGTTTTTAGGGAGAACGGGCTGAAAGTTTGCAGGTTCAAAACCATGGCGAAAATTAGTGCTGAAGGTGATTGCTTCATAGCTAGTTTGCTGCTGATTTTGCTTGCGAATCAGGTTTGCTGTCCAAACCCTGCCGAAAGGGTCTGAGGTCCCCTCCATCAGGAGGCCACCTTCAATCAGATATGCCGTCAGGGTTTGATAAGCGAAAGCCACCTCTTGGCGATCGTATTGTCGAAGAACGTTGAAGGCTCGAATCAGACGGGCGGATTCATTCGCTTTAAGGGGGAGGTTGAATCCACCGTGGCGAAAATCAATATTTGGTGTGGAAAACGGACGCGCTTCCTCTACCCGCTCGGGATCAATTTCTACGCCTATGGTGTAAAGCTGTGGATTGAGCTTGGAGAAACGGGCAGCGCTC
Source organism: Anaerolineales bacterium (assembly GCA_016932165.1). GTDB lineage: Bacteria > Chloroflexota > Anaerolineae > Anaerolineales > UBA11579 > UBA11579. The sequence goes on along the minus strand of JAFGDK010000022.1, from coordinate 613 downwards.
TCCAGGGTGGTGATGGGCTCAAACCCAAATCCAAGATCTAAATAGATATTTCTTTTGTTTTGAGGATCGGCCTGACGAAGAAGCCCGGGATCGTACCTGGCGATGAAAAGATCAACGCGGCGAAGTCTGTTCCGGGTTGTTTTTCCTCTGGTGAGCTTGCCAAGCGGTTTATTCTCCATCAGGCATATTATAAATGACCGATGGGTGGGATGCTAGCCAGACCTTAAAGCATCAGCTACTCGTTTAAATCTTTTGGTTGCTTCTGAGGCAACTTCCTTGAGGGTTTGGTTCTGCTCAAATCCGGGGATGGAGAGCAGCATTGTATTGGGATTGATTAAATTTACAATTGCCCCCTGTTTGGATTCTTCGACTGTCACGTTACACGGAAGTACCAGCCCTAGCATTGAGTTGTTTTCCAGGGCTTTATGTGCCAAGGGCGGATTGCACGCGCCCAGGATCGCGTAGTGTCGAAAATCTTCACCGATTTTCTCTTTCAGGGTAGTCTTGACGTCTATTTTGGTAAGGACACCAAACCCTTCTGTTTTGAGAGCTTCGGTTACTTTCTCAAGGGCTTGTTGGTAACTACAATCCAAATTTACTGAATAGAAAAAAT
>JAFGDK010000021.1 GCA_016932165.1 Anaerolineales bacterium | reverse complement strand
CCTCCCAGTTCAAAGGCCCCTCCCCCGAAAAAACTGGCTGCTTTCCTTAAATCACCTTGTGGGGGAGGGGTTCGGGGTGGGGGGTTGAATAAATTCCTTATTCGATCTCACTATCTTATTCACTATTTGACCTTACTCAAAACAAGGTAGCAACTTGGGCTATTTAGTTCTTTTTATTTTAGATGAGGTCAGGCACTGAAATCTTATCATCAAGGATTTGAATTCTTAATTTCCTTGATCAACATCAGGATGGCGTTGTCTCTCTCAACTGTATATAAAATTGGTGCGTCTGGGAACAACGTCTTGTCCAGAAAGTAGCGTGAGGGCAGGATGACATAATCGTAGTCGGCAATTTCTGCCTGGGGGATAAGATCAATCGAGTCGATCCTGTATATTTTTTCGGCATAATATTTTGCCCTGCTGTCATTCCCCCAGATGAGGATTTTGCTATCCGGAGGAAGATTTTCATCAAGGTATTCAGTTGTTTCCTTGAGGGCTGTATGCCAGTAGTCAAGTTCATATTTTCTGAAAGCCCCTTCTACACCGCCAGTGAATTGGTTGTAATAAATATACTGGTACGGGTGCAGCCTGTAGATCGAGATCAATCCGGGTGCAAGCAGTGCAAGGATCAGGAAGGCGTTGAGTACCGGTTTTTTGATCCAGTTGGTTAATGCCTCCAAACTATAGCCTGTCAGGATAAAAAGCGGGGGAATGATGAAGAGATATTGCCGGAAGTTGTTGTACGTAATTGGTCTGGCAATCAGCAGGTAGAGCATTGGCAGGATGAACCAAGCAACCAGCAAGCCTAGTTTTACCAGATCTGTTTTCCTGCGCCAGAGCAAGATCAGACTGATGAGAAACCCGGTCAATGCCAGTACCACCACAGGTTCGGTGAACTGCAGCGCCATCAGTTTTGGAATATATCGGCGAGGCAGTTCTTCAGGGAAGACCAGTTGCCCCTCAAAGAGGATCAATTTGCGCCAATGCGAGTAATCTGAGAAGGTGATCAAACTTTCGATCAAGCCTTTTGGCCCCGATATCCACAAGAAGGGCCAGCTGATGAAGCTGAAAATACTGGCGGTGAGTGAGTAGATCACCAGGGGCCGGATCGCTTTTTGTTTCCATTGCAGCAGGGCATACAGCCCGACGATCCCGCCTGCGGCAAGTGTCAGCACCCGGGTTGAAATGGCGATTCCCCAGGCAGCTGCTGCAGCCAGTAATGCAAGGTCTGCCTGCCAACCCCCCAGCCGGTTTTTGCGTTGGGCAGCCAAGAAGCCAACCACCAATAAAAAGGGTGTAAGGAATGCAGTCCACCGCTGGAATTCTACGATCTTCAAACTGGCGATGAGTTGATATCCTTCCAGACTGCCGCCTGTGGTCAAGGATTGGAATAATTTACCCGCCAGGCTGTCTCCCGCGGCCTGGTAGGCATCATCAACCAATTGGTCTGCCAGCGGGTAGAGGCCAGCGCTGCCCCACAATAATAGGGTCAAGATCGTGAGCGTAGTGATGAAAATCTGATGATACCGGACTGGTTTCTTTTGTGCTGAGGGTTCGAGGATGGCTTGATCGGGTTTGAGGAACCAGTGATCTACGACGCGGAATCCGGCTGCCACCACAATGATGAAGACACTCATATGCGGGGTGTCTTTTGGGTTGATCCAGCCGTGGCCGAAGAGCAGCGGCTGGGTGCTGAACAGGAGTGTGCTGCCCAGGGCGACCCACTGGCCAAAGAAGTGCTGGGCTAAACTATAAAAGGCAACCACGCCGGCCAGGAAGATGACAAAGTAGGTGAAGTGGGGGATTTCCTGCAGCAGCGGGTTATAGTCATCCCCACCGAATAATCTCTCAGCCAGACGGGCAGCAGTGGAGATCGCCGTGCCATAGTATTTGGTGTAGATCAATTCACGGTAGGCTTCGGCTGGGACGGTGTCAATTGTTCCTGTGTACATTGAGAAGGCGAGACTGGACCGCCTGGTTTCGACGTTTTCATCGGTGCTGATGCCATAGTCTGGGTAGATGAAAAACCCCAGGATAAAATTCATCATAATGAAAATGATCAGGAGCAGATCGGGGGTTGAGATTTTTTTAGCCAGTTTTTTCATACGATTTACTTCTGGAAGCTGGCAGGTCAATTGAGATCAAACCCAAAGATTAAGGGTCTGTTTTGGGGATCTCTTTGACCACCATCAGGGTGGCGTTATCTACTTTGGTGGCATAGATGACCGGCGCATCTGGCAGCTCTTTTAGATCAGAAAACCTCCGCTCTGGAATGATCGCATAATCGTAGAGCGGATAATCCTCTACCGGTACATTGAAACCATGTTTGATTTGATAGTCCTGTTCGGCGTAGAAATACGTCCAGGTCACATCAATCCAGGTGATGATATTGCTTCCATCCGGAACATTTTCATTCACAAAAGCCATTGCATCCTTTAGGGCAGTACTCCAATAATCAAGTTCATATTGGCGGAAAGCGCCTTCTACACCGCCAGTGAACTGATTGTAGTAAATGTATTGGTAGGGATGCAGCTGTTGGATCGCCGCCACCCCGGGGAAGATTAGAGCAGCGCTGAGCAAGGCGTTGAGAAGCGGGCGCTTGATCTGCACTGTGATCTTTTCCAGGCAGAGACCTGCCAAAATGAATAATGGCGGGGTGATGAAGATGAATTGCCTGAAGTTATCGTAGATCACTGGACGGGCAATCATCAGGTACAGCAGGGGCAGCGCAAACCATGCGATCATCAGCATCAGTTTGACTGATTCTGTTCTCTTCTGCCAGATGATCACGAGACTGAGCAAAAAACCAGCGACCGCCAGGATCACAAGCGGTTCAGTGAATTGCAGTGCCATCAACTTGGGGATGAACCTGAGCGGTAAATCCTCGGGGAAGAACAGTTCCCCTTCAAATAGAACGGTAGAGTGCCAATGGGTGAAGTTGGAAAAGGTCACCAGGCCGCCGGTGATCCCCTTTAACCCGCTGATCCATAAAAACGGCCAGGAGATGAAGCTGACAACGCCCGCTGTCAGGGTGTAGATTGTAAGCGGCATGATGGCGTTTTTCTTTAGTTTCAGCAGCGCATAGATACCAACGATCCCACCAGCAGCCAGCGTGATCACCCGAGTTGAAACTGCAATGCCCCATGCCGCTGCCGCACCCAACAACACCACGTCCACCTGCCATGGACCAAGCCGGTCATTGCGTTGGGCAAGCACAAAAGCTGTAATCAGCGGAATTGGGGTGATGAATGCCGCCCATCGCTGGAAATCAATGATTTTATGGCTTGCCAGGATCTGATAGCCTTCCAAACTACCGGTAGTGGTGAGAGACTGGAACAGGTGGCCGATCAGGTTGTCGCCACCGGAGAGGTAGGCGTGTTCAATGATTCGATCTGAAAGCAGCCGAAGCGCAGAAGTGCCCCAAAGTAACAGTGTGAAAGCAGCCAGCGCACCGATGAACAGGCGCTTGTCCCTGGAAAGATTCGTTCTGTTGTCTTTGTGTTGATCTTTGCCGACTGGGTTCCTGAGCCAGTGATCTGCCATGCTGAACCCTGTGGCTACAGTGATGATGAACATGCTCATGTGCGGGGTGTCCTTTGGATTGATCCAGGCATGCCCAAAGAACAAGGGTTGGGTGGCAAAGAGAATTGCTACGACCAGGGCAATATACTTGTTGAAGAAATTTTGCCCCAGGAAATACAGCCCGATGACGCCTGCCAGAAAGAAAAGGTAATACACGAAGTGGGGAATCTGGTTCAAATCAGGGTTATAGTCTTCTCCGGCGAAGATCCATTCGGCAATTGGAGCCAATATCGTCAGTGCAGTGCCGTAGTATCTGCTCTGCTCAATCTCTTCGAATAAGGTGATAGGATCGACATCCAGGGTTCCGATATAGAGGCCGGTGATGCGTGAGATGCGCAGATCCTCATAGAGTTCGTCTGTGCTGATACCGTAATCTTTGTAGATTAACAATCCAAGAATTAGAAGACAAAGGACAAATAGCCCCATGAGGAGATCAGGGTTTCGCAGCTTTTTAAGACGGGTTTTCATGATACTGGGGCGGATGCCCTATTCCCCCTCCAGGCGGCGGATCAGATCAAGCCCGTTATTAACTGCCCATTGACCAGACATTTTTGGCGGCCCGCCGTATGAGCGGGAGATAGTTCTTTCCTTGATTGGGGAGAGGATGGTGAGATGCAGGTTTTGTTTTTCTTCACCGCGCTGCAAGGCAATCCCGATGCACAGGTCAGCATGACGGGCATCTCGAAATTGGCGGCAAGCAGACATCAATTGGGCCGGATTAGGCGATTCGGCCAGCACCTCACCGCCCAGAAAGGTGGGGTGGCTGGTGTTTGCCAGTTTTTGGGTTAGTTTCCCGCTGAGACCTGCCTCTACAACAGCCAGGGTCCAGCCGATCTCCTCCAGGTGAGCCAGGGCTACCGATTCAAGCGAATCGCTATCTGTGCCGTAGATCCAGTTGCCCAGCCGCTCACGCAGGTCTGCTTCCACCGGTGCAATCAGGGCGTCTGCTTCGACGCCGGAGCTTGCTTTGGCGGTGATGCGGATATCCACCGATCCGGCGTGAGCAGAAAGGCCCACTGTGGGGTTACTGAGAGTCTCCAGATCGCTGATCTTCTCATCGATCAGGGATTCTCCCGCCCCGGCGGTGCGCAGAATGCGTGTCTTGATCATCCCTCTGAGGTCAAAGCGGTTTTTTAGGTAGGGGATCACCGCGTGGGTCATCAGGTATTCCATTTCACGGGGGACACCCGGTAAGCAGATGAGCGCATTTTTCTCTGTCTCGCCGATAAAAGCCGGGGCGGTGCCGACCGGGTTCTCGATGGCTATCGCTCCAGCGGGGACATATGCCTGCCGCCGATTGTTCTCAGTGGGGGTGCGCCCAAAGCGGGCGAACCTATCCTGCACCTGCTGCCACAGCTCTGGCCGAAACTCGGTTTCCACACCCAGGGCAAGGGCGGCAGCTTCTCGGGTGGGGTCGTCGATGGTCGGCCCCAAACCGCCAGTGGTGACGATGATCTCTGAGCGCTCAAGTCCCAGCCGAATGGCTTCCGCAATCCGGTTGGGATTGTCTCCAACTGTGGAGAGCCAGTAAATATCCACATTGTGGTCTCGCAGCAGCCGGGAAATGAAACGTGAGTTGGTATCTACGATCTCCCCGAGGAGGATCTCGGTACCAATTGTGAGGATTTCTGCATTAGGCATTGTGATCCTGTTTTTTTGATAGATTTTTGCCTGAAAACAGGCAGTTAGACTCACATTTTACCGCAATCTGCAGTGCT
>JAFGDK010000002.1 GCA_016932165.1 Anaerolineales bacterium | reverse complement strand
TGGTTCACCGAGCGGAAGGTGGTCCGCAGGCGGCGGTAAGCCACCTTGATATAGTTATCACCTTTTTCCAGCGGCTTGGGTTCAGCCTTCTCTTTCAGCCAGAACCACATCGGGATCGTGGAGAGGGCAAAGAAGATTGCTGTGATGATGAATGATAACCGGGTGACAAAATCACCGCCGATCAACATAATCATCGCCAGCACGATGATCAGACACACGATCCCGCCAATTGAACCGACTGCCCAACCCATCCCGGATACGCGTCCAATCTCATCCTGGTCGGCGATTTCAGGCAGCAGCGCATTGTAAAACACCTGCCCGCCGCGGTAGCCGATTTCAGCCAGGATAAAGAAAAGCATCCCGGTAAAAACATCTCCTTCACGCACGGTGAACAGCGTAGCGGTAAAAATGATCGATACGGTGGACATAAAGAATAATACCGTTTTCTTCTTACCAGAATGGTCAGCAATAGTGCCCAGCACCGGGGCAATTACCGCCGTTACCAGCATGGCAATCCCGGTGGCAATCCCCCACAGGCGTGTGCCCTCAGAGCCGCCAACAACTGCCCCCTGGAAATAGGCGGAATACACCGCCAGCAGCACCACCGCCGCATAGGCGGAGTTGCCAAAGTCATACAAGTACCAGGCCCAATGTTCCCGGCGTTTTGATACAGCTTTCTCTGTCATCTTAATAATCCTCCTGGATTTAATTCGTCCCAAATTCCGGACGGTCCTGCTAATGGAATAACCCTGAAGAGGTCATTCGGTTTCCTGGGTAGGCAGGTAAGGCATCTTCACACCCTCCAACCCTAATATTTTCGCCAGGGCAGCCCGCATCGCGGTGCGGTCATCCCATGGGTACTCGGTTTCATCGAAACACATAGACTGCTCATGGCCCTTCCCGAGAGCAAATACCAGGTCACCGGGTTGTGCCTGCTCGACCGCAAACTCGATCGCCGCACCGCGATCCGGAATGCAGAAAAATGTTTGACCCTCAATCCCGCCTTTGCTCTCAGCCCCGCCAGCCATCTCAGCCAAAATATCATCAAGCGATTCCGTGCGCGGATCTTCAGCAGTCAAAACACTCAGATCAGCCAGCTCAGCGGATATCTCCGCCATCATGCGGCGCTTTTGCTTATCCCGCAGCCCAGCAGACCCAAACACCGCAATCACCCGTCCAGAGGTCATCTTGCGTCCTGCCTCCAGCACAGATCGGATTGCGTACGGGGTATGAGCAAAATCCACCACCGCAAGAAAATCCTGTCCCAAATCAATCCGTTCCATCCTGCCCGGGATGCCTTCCAGCATCCGCACACCTTTAGCAGCTGTCTCCGGGTCTATTCCCAAACCCACGGTCGTTGCACTCAGCGCTGCCAGAATGTTCCAGACATTATAATTCCCAATCATCCTGGTTTCAATCGGAATTTTAAAACCGGGACCGTGGGCCACAAACCGCAGTACCTCCGGGGTATTTTCAATCTCCGAAGCCCACACCTCGGCCCTTGAATCACCTCCATAGGATACCTGGCGCGCCGAGGTCAGCGCCTGAAGGGGTTCATACGATCGATCATCCCGATTCAACACAGCCAGCGGCTCAACCGGACGGGATTTACGCTTTGGCTTTGATAACCCCTCAAACAAACGCCCTTTGGCCGCCAGATACGCCTCCCACGAGCCATGATAATCCAGGTGCTCATGGGTGATGTTGGTCACCACACCGATATCAAATTCTGCCCCATTCACCCGTCTGGCAGCCAATCCATGGGAGGTGGTTTCCAGCACCACATGGGTGATCCCGGTCTCAACAAACCCTCGTAGATATGATTGCACCTCAAAGGCCTCAGGGGTAGTCACATGCAAGCCGGTATCCAGCACCTGATCCCCAATGATTGCATTCACGGTCGAGATCATTCCCGCCGCCAGACCAGCCGCTTTCAGGATCTGGTAAAGAAAATTCACCGTGGAGGTTTTGCCATCCGAGCCGGTCACCCCGATCAGGGTGAGTTGGTTAGCGGGGTTCCGGTAAAAAGTTGCCGAGATATGTGCCAGCGCAGCGCGCGCGTCTTCCACTCGCACGTAAGGCACTTCAGTCTTGATCTCCTCAGTGCCGATCACCGCTGCCGCCCCATTGCGCACCGCATCCGGGATATATTGGTGCCCGTCCACCCGGTCACTGGTAGCCACAAACACATCCCCCGGCTGCACCCTACGGGAATCCACAGCAATGCCGCTGACTTCAGCCGCATGCACTGGCGAGACCACCGGGAAACCATCTAACAGACGATCAAGTTGTTGCATCGACATCGGGACTCTTTCTTTACAACAAGACGCCCGAAACCTGCATCGGGCGTCCTTCATTTACCTATGAGGTCGAGAATAGACCTTATTGCAAATTCTGCCGCATGGACTCAAGCTGTCCAGCCACAGAACCGTCCAAGACCTTATCGCCGACCCGGACGACCAACCCGCCCAGAATGGAGGGGTTGACTTTAAATGTTACTTCTCCCTGTCCCTTCAGCAGCTGCTCAGAGATCGTCTTCTGCTCCGATTCTGTCAGCGGGAGAGCGCTGGTAACCACCGCTGAAACGCCTTCGGCCGGCTCCACTACAGCCACCTTGCCATCCCTGACACCTGAGAAGAATTCATCGATCAAGGTGCGCTGGCGCTGCTCATCCAGAGTCTCGCCGATCAGCTTCTGGGCGGCAGCCATTGCCAAGGCCGCAATCTGGCCGCGCACCTCACCAAGAAGCTGGTTGCGCTCCTCTTCAATCTCAGCACGCGCATTGGCCTTCATCTCAGCAATCTGCTTCTCTGCCGCGGCTTTCATATCCTTATCTACTTCCTGGGCGCGGGCGGTTGCCTGTCGCACCAGTTCCGAAGCCTCAGCCTGCTTGGCCTGCATAATCTTCTCAGCCTCTGCTTCGGCATTCTCCCGAGCCTCGGCGGCCACGCGGGCATCTTCCAGCCCTTTTTGGATCTTTTCCTTCCGGTTTTCCAGCATCTTGATCAGGGGTTTGTACACCCAGGCGCTCAAGATCAGAAGCAGTATCGAGAAGGAGGTTATTTGAACAAGTAGATAACCTAAATTTAGACCTAGTGCTTCCACAGTTCACTCTCTTTCAAATCGAAAACGATTTATTAGGCAACAAAAATGAGAAGAAGTGCGACCACCAGACAGTAGATCGCCACCGCCTCAGTAAACGCAATTGCCAGAATCATATTCGTCTGAATATCACCTGCGGCATCAGGATTGCGGGCAATCCCCTGCATCGCGCCCATCCCCAACAGACCGATCCCAATTCCGGGGCCAATTGCCCCTAGCATTGCCAAACCTACCGCGATAAACTTTGCTGCTGCTGCTTCCATGGTGTAGAACCTCCTGAATTTTGATTACAATTCTTTTATTATTCCTATTAGTGGTGGCCTTCTTCGTGGCCGTGATCATAGTCATGACTGATGGTTGCCATAGACATGAAGATCATGGTGAGCAAACCAAATACCAAAGCCTGCAGGGGGCCAAACAATAGCTCCAGCAGGAGAACAGCGGATTGACCCAGGCCGCTTACCTGAGACCCAACAAAGAACAACAAGACCGATCCGGCAAAAATCACGCCAAACAAACGGAAGGTGAACGAAACTATTTTTGCGATCTCTGCGGTGATCTCCAGGATCCCTGCCAGAGACCTGGCACCGCCCAAAATCACATCAATCGGGTTGAAGCGCGGCTCTTTGAAGGCCGCAAACAAGCCCTGGAAATCAAAAAACTTTTTCAGATAAGCCGGGCCTAATGCTTTGAACCCCATGTATTGGGTCATGGCAACCGCTATCAATGCCAAAGAAAGGGTAAAGTTCAGGTCTGTAGAAGCAACCCGCACGAATGGCACCAGCGAGTAGCCGCCCTGATGAGCCTCCTCCCCTTCGTGCATGGCGCTTTCGGTTTGAACAATCGTGTTGACACCCCAGACCTTCTCCACGGCATAACCATGGTCAGATTCATGGAAATACCCGATGGAATCAACAAACGGGACCAATTCCATCAAATTGACAAACAGCACTAACAAGAAAATGGTTGCAAACCAGGGGAAAATCTTCTTGGTCCATTTGCCAGCAATTGATTCGGTCATCCCGTAAAAGCCCTCTAATAAGGCGGCAATTGCGCCAGAAATCCCGGTGGGAACCATCGAACCCGCCTTCAACTGTTTTCGCAGATTCCAGGCAATCATCAGGATGATCGCAATCGCAATCCAGGTGGCGATCATCGTGTTGGTAATATAAAAACCCTGCCCAAGCAAATTGAACAGTGGCGCTTCACCCACATGCGGGAAAACAGCTTCAGGGGCAAGCTGAATATGCGGCATGATCGGTTTTAACTCTGCAATAAAAAATGTTGTCACACAAGCAAACGGGGCAATAATGAATAATAAAATATACCTATGGATTTTTCTCGGTTTCTTCTCAGTTATTTCCACTATTAGAATCCTCCAGAAAATCTTCCCGTCCCGGTTCTGTTTCCACCATTGGCGGGGGTGTCCGGGCTGATAGCCACCGGCTGAAAAAGAAAACTGCTGCCAGTGTTACCGGTACACTCGCCAACACCAAGACAATCGTATAAACGCGTTTACCACCGCCTGCAGCCGCATCCAGCCACAGGCCGAGTCCCAGTGCAATCCCCAGAATGATGACGATCAGACACCCATTCAACAATCCGCCGAATAAGCCTGCTTTCAGCATATGGTTCCGCAAATCTCGCTGAGATGGTTGTTTGTCTTTCTGGGTCACGGCTCAAAAATTATAACAACGAGTTACATATGCGTCAACAAGGGCAAATTTCTGTACCCATGCTGTTGATCCACACACCCAGGCGGGGAAATCCCTCGCCTGGGTCATACCTAGAATAGCGAACCTGCCGCCTGAGTGGTGAGCTGGAACCAGGGCGCCATCACCGTACCCATCAGCATCACACCGATCACACATACCAACAACACCACGGCATGCACAGGGTTGACCGGCATGGGGATCTCATCCCCCACCTGGCG
>JAFGDK010000128.1 GCA_016932165.1 Anaerolineales bacterium | reverse complement strand
GCCCTATACTTTACTGACCATCTTATTGGCCAGGTCTGTATGGCTGTTTGCTATTTTAGATCTTGACAAATTCGCAAACATAGAAGGTATGCTGCCGTTACCTATTCTGGAAACCTGATGACCTATACTCCATCATATCTTTCGCAATCAATAAAGCGTCAATATTGCTTGCGCTATTTACAACGGCTAACCCATCCTCAGGCCTCATCACCATCAGGGCAGTAGCATAGGCATCCGCCTGGGCGCAGGACGGCGCAACAACTGTAGCGCTGGCAAGATACGGAGCAGAAACTCCACTGCGAGGATTTAGGATATGATGGTTCAGCATATCCTTCGTGAAATACTGCATGTAATCGCCGCTGGTGGCAACAGCTTGGTCAGTGATGCTGAAACTGGCAAACAATCCCATTTGAGCCTGCCGAGGTGACTGTACCCCCACCTTCCAAGGTTTTTTCTCATCCTTCGATCCCGAAGCCATCAGGTCACCACCGGCTTCTACAAACACATTTTCAAATCCAAGATTGTGTAGTTGTGCTACGGCAGCATCCACAATGTAACCTTTGGCAATCCCGTCCAGGGTGATAGTCATGCCCGGCTGGGAGAATGATACTTCTTCGCTGGAGACATTCATTTTTGTGTAGTTAACCAGCTTGAGAACAGCGCCTAACGCTTCTGAAGTGGGAAGTGCTGGCTGGGATTGCTGGTAGAGGTCCACCAAAGGTTTAACGGTAACATCGAATGCCCCCCCTGTCTTCTCGCTAATCTCCAGGGCATTTACCAGAACTTCCACCAGTTCCTTTGGCGGTTTTGCCAGCTTGCCGGTGTGGTTCAACATCGCCACCGAGCTACCGGGTTCTCGGTGGTTGAAGATCGCAATCTGGCGTTCTAATTCAGCGAATGTAGCTTCTACGGCTTTTTCTCTAGTAATTTTTCTCTCTGCCATCACCATCAGGTTGATGACCGTGCCCATCAGCAGGCGTGTCTCACTTATGATCTTGTCTGTTGGCAAAGCATCCAGCCCCACCTTTAATGATGCACCTGCGGCACAGCCCACGACAACGATCTTTAGGAAATCTCTGCGGGTAATTTTCTTCGACATATTTCTAACTTCATAGTAAATGGGTGATAATACTTTGGGCGATTTCGATGAGGATCAACCCCGTGCCGATAAGCACGAAGACCATCAGGATTTTTTCTTTACTTTTTCGAGTATCCATTTTCGTACCATACGAATGAATTCGTCTAGGGGGCCTATGGGGCACAGGTAGGCGCACCAGGGACGTTTGATGAAGAGGGAGGCGATCAGGACAATGCCCAACAGACTGAATTGCAGGTTTGAGCCTACCAGGGCAAAAAGGGTGCCGAAGATCTCATAGCTGGTCAGACCTGGGCTACGGAAGAGCATAGCTACGAGTATGGCAAACCACACCACCCCGCGCCGCAGCCAAGTGAAGAAATTCCTGTACTGTCCGGGAGAATACACCTTCGCTCCACCGATCAGGCCAATGCACTCTTGTGCTGCGCCAAAGGGACAGAACCACTGGCAGTAGGGATTTTTGTTATCGACAGTGAAGACGAATATGATCCCACCGATCATCAGATACCAGTAGATATTGCTTTGCCATTGGGGCCAATAGCTCAGCAAAACCTGATTGACCATCGAAAGGGTCAGCGGTTTATTGTACATGAATCCCAACACGATCATGCCAACGAGTAAACTAGCCCAGCGAAGTTGCTTCTTGTATTTATATTTTCTTTGGTGTCCGAAATAACCGACTCCAAAGAGGGCGATCAGAGCGATCTCTGGGATCCCAAATTTAATTTTTGGCTTGGGTGTGGGCGGTATATCCAGACCAAGCTGATTGGCGGCGATTCTGCGACTGCCCTCCAAAGCAGATTCGGCGATGGCTTGGGATGTGTATGTGGCACTGGAGACACCGTCCACATCTTCTCCGAGTTGGAAGGGATCCTGGTAGCTTTTGCCGAAGAAAGATTGGATAAATCCGTTCTCGCTAACTTTGCGATACCAGGAGGGTGTCTCACGATGCTGGATGATAGCCATGCCCGTGATATTTCCATCAAGGTCAACAGCTACAGCAACTTTCATCGGACCACCGTATCCATTGGCAGTTGCGATGGCCACATAGCCAACCACTTCATCAGCATCATTCAGGATTGCTTGATAAACGCTGCCGTTGCTTTTGGCTTCAAACCGATCCGCTTCAGGAAAGGCTTCTTGGAGGGATGGAAAGACATCGCTATTAGAAAGGCGGGCACCAATAAAACCAGCAATAATAATACTAAGAACAGCAATTGTCCCTAGAATTCTATCAAATTTTTGTGTTTTCATTACTTTCTAGTAATCAGAAAATAAAAACGATTCTGCATGTAGAATGCGAAGACTCCATTAAATTTGAGTCTTCGCATTCTTATTCAGGATAAGGCAGGAATGTTATTCTCTTTTCATTCTAATTCTTTCACCGGTTTCATCAAACGTAAGCCCAGAGTGCCCAGGATGATCCCTGGCACTACAAACATGATTAACCCAACAAATCCAGCACGAGCTTCTTGTTCACCTATACTTGCGTACAACCAACCCAAAGCAAGTGCAACTAACAAGCTGCCAATGACAAACAAGGCCCAGGATTTCCAGTCGATACGATTCCCGAATTTGAAATGGAGGTAAGTGAACGCAACCCCAAGTAACAATCCCAAGCTTACATAAATCAACAAATCAAGCAGACTCAAATACATGACAGGCTCCTTCTAGCTATTCCAGAATTCTTCAGCAGCATTGGGATCAAAAGTATCACCGTAACCAAAAACGTCGTCTAGCGTACGAGCAATATCCCGCCCTCCCGGAGCTTCAGCAATCACTCGAGCAATATCATGATGCCAGCCATCCAGCTTGTTGTATGGACATGAAGCAATACATGCGCCGCAATCCGACCCTTGTTCAGCCCAATACCCCAGGCACTTTTCATTATCATGCCACCACTTGGCAACCCCAGGGCTGGAAGAAATCGAGTCGACTGTTGGTTCTGTGGAGGGCTCCTTTATACGGCTAAGCGCGTCTACCGGGCAGGCATCGGCACATTTAAAACAAACTTTGCAAAACTCCGTTGCGCCAAATGATTTTGGCTTATCGGGAACGAGTTCCAGGTTGGTGAAGACCTTACCAAGGCGAACACGCGGGCCAAATTCTTCGGTAATTAGGACATTGTTGCGACCTAGTTCACCCAATCCAGCCTGAATGGCGATTGGAATACTTAAAGCTGTATCGTTCCCGCAGGGGATGGCTTTGTAGCCGAGGGAATTTAAGAAAATGGCAACTTTATGTCCGGTTTCAGCGATGGATGAATACTGTTTACCGGCACCAGCACCTTCAATGTGGGAGGGAGCACAGCGGAAGGCATCATAATCCATTTCGAAGGCCATCACGATGACCGATTTTGGTTGGAACGGCATGACAGCATCTTCGTGTACTTCTGGCCCACCTTCTAGAAGTAATGGAATTAAGTTGTACCATTTCTCATATACCCAGCGTTCGTCAAATGGCGCAATCCCAACCAAGCTTGCGCCTAAGAAAGTGGTTGCCTTTTTTACATATTTGGTGGCTTCTTCCGCGCTTTGAAACTCATATGGGGATAATTGTGGATTCGTAAAGCGTTCCCAGTCTTGTAATACACCGGCATTGCGCACACCGGCTGAACTCAAGAATGCCCCCGTATCATGAACCCCCCATGAAGCAATGCTGAGGGCCAGGTCAATTTTTGAGTATCCGGCCCCTTGATGATCAGTGGGGATCATTCCCAATTGTTTTCCAATGAAAGCAGAGAAAGCGCCCTCTGGACCGCCAAAGCCGCTTTCAACGTCCCAAGCGCCGCGGGCAAACATGATATTTCTTTGGTCAAAGCGCTTGTAATCTGGTGAAATTTCGATCATATCGTCGATAGTATCGTACTCTTTCTTAAACAAAGAAACCGAAGCGGACGAAGATCCTTTCTCGAGTTTTTCACCATCTAGAAGTTTTGTTGAGCCAGCAGCAATTGAGGTGAACGCTCCAATTGCGCCAAGCTTTAAAAAGCTTCTTCGATCGAGCTTAGATTTTTCTTGTTTTTCTTCTGACATACTGTTTTCTCCTTTCCGTGTGAAAAAATACTTTTCAGCATTGTTTACCTTGCTCGAGGTAAGAACAAAATTTCAAGTTCCTGGTTGAATGATCCTTCAGGATCATCTTACAGTTGCGGCAAAGCGCCGGATTCCCGTTTTTCGAACGGCCACCGAGCTTGCTTGATTAAAATTATTATGATAATATTCATACAGTAGTATGAATTCGATCATATGACTTATTTGTATTAAATATCACTATCTTTTCGCAGTCAATAATCAACAAACCTATTTTGTAGTAATTCAGACATAGGATAAAGAATGACCGAAAACGGACAAAAAAATCGACAAACCGCTCGATCGATTAAGATGCTTCGTGATGCCTTTTTGGATCTTCTCAAAGAGAAACCATATGAGAAGATCACGATTTCCGAGATTACTACTCGGGCAGACTTGGCTCGTTCAACTTTCTATGCTCATTATGAAACCAAGGATGATTTGTTGACCAGCTATTTGGGAGAAATTGCAGAAACTTACATAGACCTATATAGTCTCCCCACAGAATGGAACACCAGAAAAAATATTTTGGATATTGAAAAGGAAATTATTTTCTTTCGGGATTGGAAAAACATCGATGAGATTGCTTTACTGATTCAAGAACCCCATATCGAAGAGCTCATCTACAACGTGATCAGAAAAATGCACCTGACAACTTATCGCGAAATCATCTCCCCGCTTCGGCCTGATGTAAATAAGGTGTTTGCAAGCTACTGGATTGAATTTCTTGCCAGCACCAAAATAGCCTTGCTTCGTAATTGGGTGAGAAACGATTTTAAAGAATCGCCAGAAGTCTTGGGAGAGCTGCTTTATGCTCTTTCTGGCATTCCAGTATTTGAAAGAGTCTTGGAAGAATTCAAAGAAAGCATCTGTTGATGAAGCCGACTTGAAAAACATCACCTGCGACTCGAACTTTTTTGCAAAAATACATCAAGGATCTTGCTGAATATCTAGCAGATCATCCAATTTCTGCCTAGTATCGAAGCGAATCATAGACAAAAACCGCTCAGGATCAATCCTGAGCGGTTCGTGTACCCCCACGGGGATTCGAACCCCGGTCTTAGCCTTGAAAGGGCTACGTCCTAGTCCCCTAGACGATGGGGGCGTACTAAAGCCAGAGGATTTTACCAGAACTGCTTAAGCAGGTCAAGCTGGATTTCTAACTGCCCATGGCTTTCTCAAAGTCAGGAATTTAATATTGCGATTGGAATAGCTAAGGAATTGTCGGGGATGATAAAAAACTCCCCAACCTCTCACGCCATAGAAGCACCCCAAAACATGAGGATGATATCTGATACACTTGGCGGATGTGGGTTCTGATAGCAGATAAATTTCTCGATAGTTGTCAAGCGACTTTGAGAATGCCATATCTAACTACCAGAATCAAGCGCCCCGTTGAGTTCAAAATGTTCCACCACGCGGATCTGGTCTAAGGGCCAGTACACAAATACGGCCTTGCCGATGATATCCTCGATATTCAGCGGCCCCCAGGCGCGTGAATCTGAGGAGACATTGCGGTTGTCGCCCATCACAAACACCATTCCGGGGGGGACGGTTGTGGGGCGCATATTGGCGATCGGCGGCGCGCTGATGTAGGGTTCATCCAATGGATTATCGTTCACATAGACCACCCCGTTGGTGATCCGGACTTCATCGCCGGGCAGGCCGATCACCCGTTTGATGTAATCCTCCTTTGGGTTGGGAGGGGCTGGGAAAACGATCACGTCTCCGCGCTGGATCTCACCAAACCAGTAGGCATTTTTACTTACAATTACCCGGTTGTTATGGTAATAAGACGGTTCCATTGACGGCCCGTCCACACGCACCCTGGCGGTAAGTGTATTGATGATCACAAATAACACCACAGCCAGTAAAATGGTCTCGGCCAGCTCGCTGATGAAATTTTTTATCCCAGAAGGCTTCTGATCTAAACTTTCATTTTCTGGCCCATCCGGAGAGGGTAGGCTGGATTGTTCTTCAAATTGATACAAAGCATTCTCCTTCAATCCAAGGGATTATAAGACCCCAGTAAGCGATCTGGCAAGGGTGGGTACACCCTTCATTTTTCATCTCTCCCGCCGGGCCATGTGGGTTTGATGCTCAGTTTTAGCCCGGCGGATAATTTCGGTCATTAAGTTCTTTTTGCCTACCTGGGCGATTAAATCCGCTCCGCTGACAGGTTGGCTAAAACTAATCCGCGGGCTGGACAGGGGATGACAATTGGGTTGGCCGAATTGGCGGTACAACTGGAGGAGTTCTGCCACCCTGATCCGGGCGCGGCGTTGGCGGGGAATCCAGGTTAGTGGGTTTCGCATAAATCTCGGGTTCACAATGCCGCTGACGATCACAATTACCAAGCTGGTCTCGGGAACGCGCCTCAACAGCAGGGAGACACTTTCAGACCAAGCATCGAACCGGGCAAACGCTCCCCGCATTGAATCCGGATCTGGGTCAGCCTGCCCGGTGGGGTAGATCATGAGTAAACCGTGGTTTTTAAGGTGTGATACCGCTTTCCTGAGCACCTGAACATTTTCCGATTCAGTATGATCGGTATAAAAAATATAGTTGCTGGTATTTGGCAGTTGGTTGAAGTATGGGATCCCGCCTACCACCAGTTTGAGGTCATCCCTGGGAAGCTGGGAGATGGTCAACATGCCCTCAAAATAACCGGGATGATTGGAGGTCACTAACACCGGGCCATCCACAGGCAGATTTTCAGCCCCAAAAACCCGGGGAGGAGCGCCGCAAATTGAGGAGATCCACCCACAGGCCTCATTAAGTGAGTTCTCAACGATCATTTCATCAAAGGTTACCGCTGCATTGATCATGTTTTTGAAGAAATTGCCAAAGAGACTCTCAATCAGCTGGGTTTTGATTGCCGAGTCTGGAAAGGGCAGGGCAAATTTCACCCCTTGCATTCCCACGCGATACAGGTTTTCTCTTAGGGTATCCGTTGGCATCTATTCTTTGGAGTTGAGATGATTTTTCAGCAGGCTGGTATGTCTCTCGTAGAGCAGTTTTGCCCGTTCTATGATGTTCTGTAAGATCAGGCTGGCATCCGCCTTACTGCCGCCGCTGAGTTGATCCAGGGTGACAGGCTGGTCAAAGGTGATCAGCGGTTTGAGCCCCAAATCTTCTTTAAAGAGCAATTGGCGCATCACCTGGATAAATTCCATGATTCTGCGCTTGCCGACCCCATCGCGCTTGATGAAGGTCAGCGGGGTGTGGGTAAATTTCTCATGCAGCACCCCGCTGGTAATGGTAGATATCAGACAAGTTTCAGGTACGCGGCGCAGCATGACGGCAATACTTTTAGACCATTTCTCCAATGCTTCCTTGGCCCCTGGCAGGACTGCCGGATCGGGATCGATCTGACCGGAAGGGAAGATCAGCACGGCGCCGCCATCCTGCAAATGGTGGATGGAACTGCGGACGACATTGGCCCGGACGGCGTCATTGGTCTTGGAAGAGACGATGGTGTAATGCTTGCCCACAGGTAGGCTTTGCAGGAACGGCATCCCGCCGACGACCACTTTGACATCATTGCGATAGAAATTTGCCATGATTGAAACCGCGTCCAGCGTGCCTGGATGGTTGGAGGCCACTAACACTGGTCCTGTCTTGGGAATATTTTCAAAACCATAGGCGGTTGAGGAATCGGCAAAATGGCGCAGCAGGCGTTTCGAGGCTTCGGTGAGGCCATGATGGTAGATGTCCTGATCGAAACTGGCGAAAATTTCTGAAAAGCGTCTGGCTGGTTTGCGGAAGATCCATCCCAATCGATCCTGCCAATACTCGGTTCGAGGTAAATTAAAAGCCCCTAATATCTCCCAGGTGATATCTCTTGTTAGGGTTTCCACATTTGCGGGTTGAACATCCATCTGGTTACCTCCTGTCCAACTCTACCTTTTTCCTGGATTTAAAAACCAAGCGTATTGGGGTCCCCAGGAAGCTGTAAACTTCCCTGAACCGGTTTTCAAGATACCGTTTGTACGTGAAGTGTACCAGTTCGTGGTCATTTACAAAGATTAGAAATGTGGGCGGATCAGAGCGAACCTGTGTGCCGTAAAAGATTTTCAACGGCCGGCCGGCTTTGGTTGGCGGGGGGTGGTGGTCCATTGCCCGGTGCAGCACGCGGTTGATCTCAGCGGTGGACAGGCGTACCAGCCGTTCTTCCTGCACTTGCAGGGCAGTTGGCAATACCTGGTGGACGCGCTGTCCGGAGAGGGCGCTGATGAAAAGAATGGGCACATAATCAAGGAAGTTCAATGCGGCGCGTACGTGTTTGGTGTACTCATCCATGGTGTAAGTATCTTTTTCGATTGCATCCCATTTGTTGACCACCACGACAACACTTTTCCAGGCCTCCAGGATGAATCCGGCAATATGGGCATCCTGTTTGGTGATCCCGGTGATGGCGTCGACCACCAGCAAGGCTACATCAGCGCGTTCAATCGCTTGCATTGCCCGCAGGACGGAATATTTCTCCACCCCTGGTTCAACCTTTCCTCTCCGCCGGATGCCGGCGGTATCGATCAGGGTGATGGGGATGCCGTCATAAGTAAGGTATTCGTCCACCGCGTCGCGCGTGGTGCCGGCAATCGGGCTGACAATCGCCCGCTCCTGGCCGATGAGTTTGTTCAGCAGGCTCGATTTCCCGGCGTTGGGCTTGCCCACAATGGCGATCTTAACTGAGTCGTCGTCTTCCTCCTGGTCAGTAAAGTCTTCAGCGCTCACCTTCAAGGCTGAGACCAGTGCATCCAGCAAATCTCCTGTGCCCCGCCCGTGCATGGCGGAGATTGGGTAGATTTCGCCTAATCCCATTGAATAAAACTCGATTGAATCTGCCAGGCGGGTATTGTTATCACATTTATTGACTACCAGTAAGACTGGAGGATAAAGCTCCCCGTTGATCTCTTTCTGGTTTCGCCGCAGAATTTTGGCCACCTCTTCATCCGCTGGCGTGATGCCGCTTTCAACATCAACCAGCAGAAGTACCGCATTGGCGTCCTGAATGGCAATCTCTGCCTGGACGCGGATCTCTTTAATAAAATCTCTGGAGCCAATTGAAAGTGGTTCGCGGCCATCACCTACCTTGATGGTTGTTGGATCGATGCCGCCGGTATCTACGACAATGAATTCCACACCAGTCCATTCAGCTCGGACATGCAACCGGTCTCTGGTTGTGCCGGGTGTGTCATCCACCACAGCCAGTCTTTCGCCGGCCAGCCGGTTAAATAAGGTGCTTTTGCCCACATTCGGGCGGCCCACTAATGCCACTACTGGAACTCGTTTTGCCATGATTTAATTCTCTCAGGGGGATGGTGTCGTCGACGGTGCGGCGGTTGGGGTGGGGATGGCGCCGGGATCATTTTCGCCGCCAATTTCTGTGATGATGACTTCGATCCGGTCAGGATTGATCGAGACCACCTCCACCTGTTCAAACAGTACATCCCAGCTTAATTCTCCGAAGTAGGTACCGGGCCCCAGGTCTGCAAGAGATACAAACACTATCACATCTGAAGTCAGCAGGGTGTTGATCACTGGTTCAGGTCCGGTGAGGAATACTTCAACCGTGCTGGGAGATAACACCGCCTGAAGGTTGGCACCAAGGTCTCGCACATTGATGGGTACCGAGAATGATGTGTTCTTTACTTTTGGCTCAATACCAATCGAAACGGCCACAGTTTGTGACCCGGTTTCACCGGCAATGATCACGCCATCCGGCAGTTCCAGGCCCACCTGGATGACAAAACTATCTGTTTTCCCGGTCAGCACCACCGGCTTGGTATTAACAAAACCAGGGATTTGGGCGATATCTTCTTCGTTCTCAGCATACAGGGTGACAATCAACGGGTCAACATCTGTGGAAGTCCGCTGGTAACCCAATGCCGGTTCTCCGCGGGTCTCGACCACGACAGGCACATCTCGATACTGTCCGATTTGGGAGATTTTTACATCCACCTCAGCGAATTTGGGGCTGATATCCAGGCCGGAGATGAGATCACCATCTTTATTTGCTGGATATAACCCGACATTGGCGGTGAAGTTCTGACGGGCATCTTGTAAGTTTAGATTCCCCAGCACCTGGGTGACCAGTGCCATCCTGGATGCTGGTCCAGAAACAGTGACCTCCTCAATCAGCAGGGTGGCGCTGTCTCTCTGGAAACCAGCCGCAACCTCACCGCTTTCCACCAATCCGAGGGGAAAATCCTGCCTTTGTTGATATTCGTCCAATTGGACTTCTACCTGGGAAGGCGTGACTTCCAGGATTTGGGCTGGGGAGATAGATAAGCTAACCCTGACGGGGATATTCTGCTCGCCAGCTGATGCCCCGGAGAGATCCAGTGTTGCGGTGAGCATCTCTGGATTTTCTGTAAGCGTCTGCCAGACTGACTCAGGGGCGCGCAGTTTGATTTCGACTGTTTCCGGAAGTTGATTGAGAAGCACCAGGGATCCATCCTGCGGGATTACTTCAAGGGATACCAGAGGGTCAACTACACCTTCTCTGTTGGGGTCATTGGCATATACAGCTGAGACCCAGACAGCGATTGAAAGCAGGATTGCCAATAGCAGGGTGTCCCGGTTATCCCACAAAAATCTGAATGGGTTGAGGAATTGTGGTCCTGTTTTCATGTTAATCCTCTCCCAGATTGCCGGCAGTTTCAGTCTTTTGGCGGCCCAATATGCGGGCAAAGAACCTTTCGAACCAGTTTAGTTGATCTGTGGAACGGTAGATCGCTCGCAAGATGCCTTCCAGGCGGCGTCTATCCAGACGGTGGATCATGCGCCCGCCAGTGGCAATTGAGATCGAGCCGGTCTCTTCGGAGACGACAACCGCCACGCTGTCGCTTACCTCAGAAGATCCCAGAGCTGCGCGGTGACGCAAGCCCATTTTCCTGTCAACAGAAAGGTTGAGGACACCGCTGGCAGATAGGGGCATTACACAGCCCGCTGCGGCTACCCGGTTCCCAACAATGATCACGGCACCATCGTGGAGGGGGGTGTTGGGATAAAATATCTGAAGCAGGATTTCCGGCGTCACCAGTGCTTCCAGCTTTACACCAGTCTCAATATATTCTTCCATCGAATCAAACCGCTGGAGAATGATCAATGCGCCGTGCCTGCGGTTTGAGAGTCGTTCTGCCGCGTGCACCACTGATGAGATTGTATCCTGGGTCTGCCCACCCGAACGGGAGCTGGGCAGCAGCTCGCTGGCCCGTCCGATGCGTTCCAAAGCCCGGCGAATTTCCGGGGCGAAGACCACCGGAACGGCCAGCAGTAAGGTGGGTAACGCGGCTGAAATTAACCAGGAAAATGCCGGCAGGTCAAACAGGGTGGTGATCAGACTGATGACGATGATCAGGAGGATGATGCCGCGAATGAGGACAATCGCCTGAGATTTGCGCAGGAAGATGAGGAGAACAAAGAAAATGGCTGTAACCAGGATAATATCCAGCGCACTTTCCCAGGTGAGCCGGTCAAAAACGAATAGCAGATTATCGACTATATTTGTCACTTTGTACTCTACAAGCTGGCAGTCTCACCCCTGAAGATTTGCAGGAGCCTGCCATGATAATTGATTAAATGGGCCGCAATACGCGGTCTATTCGAAGCTGTTTAAAGAAAATCAAGGTGTCTGGCGGTTGACTCTCACGGGCAGCTTCCTTCCAGGCGTCGATTTCCAACTGTTCAATCGTGTGGATCATATAATCCAGCGGCTGCCAAAGTGTGGTGTCAGCGGCCTGCACCGGATCAACAAAAACAAGCAGGGCTTCAGCTTGCAGTTCTTTTGAGGCTTGTTCTATTGCCTTCATCAGGGCACGCAGGGCCGCGGGTTGGTTGATGGTCTCATCAATATACACCTCGTTGACACGGGCGACCAGGTTTTCTACCTGCCATCCTACCACACCAGCCAGTTGCTTTTGGGCATACAGGAGCATAAACGCTTTTTCACCAAAGAGGGCCATCACGTCCATACGGGTAAGTGTTTCTTTTCGTCCAGAATGGCGGTTGATGAATCTGGCGATATCTTCCGCTTGTCGAGGTTTAGCCCGTTCGGTGCGCATCTCTTCGAGCTTAACCGCAGAAAGATCAGCTTGACTGACAATCGATTCCGCTTGTTCGGTTTCCGGGTCAGCTGCGGCATCTTCTGGAAAAAGCTGCTCCCAACCAGCCAGGACTTGCTGCCAGGTATTTTCGAAGCTGCCATCATTGCTGATCACCAGGTCGGCGGCTGCGATTTTTTCGGATGGAGGTGATTGTGACGCCATTCGCTGCCGGGATTCAGCCGCGGACATGCCGCGTTTGGCAGATAATCGCGCCAATTGGTTATCCTGAGAAGATGTTGTCACCCAGATCACGTCCGCCTGGTCCTTCAGGGGCGACTCCAGCAATTTGATCGCTTCCACGACGATGACATTCTGCTTGGCGTTCTTGATCAAATAGTCGACAGCCTTGCGTACATAAGGATGGATGATGGCCTCCAGGGCTGAGAGGGCTTCAGGATCTGTAAAAACCAACTTGCCAAGTCTTTGGCGGTTAATGCTTCCATCTTGATCGAGAATGAACTTACCAAACTCGTGGATGATTGGCTGGTATCCCGGACCATCTGGCGCCATGATGCGGTGGGTGAGTGCGTCGGCATCAATGGTGTACGCCCCAAGATGCCCAAGCATGCGGCGGACCACAGTTTTCCCTGTGGCGATATTCCCTGTGAGTCCGATGATGGTTTTTTTGTTCCTTGCAGACATACGGGCCTCATTAAGTAGCAAAACAGGTGACGCGCGGCAGAATTTCGCGCCTCCTTAGTTAATTTTAGCCTTGGGCGCTGAAACTGTCAAAGAGAAACCACTCACATCTCTCTGCCAGGGGATAGATGTGAAAATATCTATGATTTAATAGCGTTTTTGAGTGTGTTTAATGCGTCAGCCCCATGATCGCATGGGGCTGACCAACCAACTCAGAAGGAGGAGAGTCATAAAAAACAAATCTCTGCCATCTGTGCAGAGATTGTTGTCAATATTATTCCGGTACCTCCACACGCAGGTTAGGATTGTTGATCTTCTCTACGGCGAAGGTGCATGCGGACTTATCATGCAGGGTGCAGGTGAAATAATGCGAGCAGCCGCGGTGCTGAATACGGGGGGCGAGGTCCGGCATGATATCGGAGGGGTAGATATAAGTGGTTTTTAGCTCCACTTTGCAGTTGGCATGGGAGCAAAAACGCTGGGTGGTCTCTTCAATTATCCGATCTCTAATAGACATTTTATCTCCATGGGCTAGAAACCAATAACTTAATAATATTTTACTATGAGAACTCCATTTCTAAGGTGACAGATGTCCTCACTTTGAGGGACGGATGTCCTCTATGCATAAAGACCCGAAAATCTTGAGAGTCAAAATTCCCCTGACTGCTTTCCAGGGGTATTTTGACTACATTTGAGGACCTATGCCTAGATCACACCCAGCTTTTTCCCCACCTTTTCAAAGGCGGAGAGACCTTGTTCCAGGTCATCGTGAGAGTGGGCTGCGGAGATCATCACGCGGATGCGGGCGGTGCCGCGGGGCACGGTCGGGAATCCTATCGCCATACCAAAAATGCCCTCCTGATACAATGCCCGGCTGAAATCCTGGGCCAGTTTGGCCTCCCCGAGCATTACCGGTGTGATCGGGGTGACTGATTTTCCGGTATCGAAGCCTAGGGCGCGCATTTCTTTTTTGAACAGGTCTGCATTAGCCCACAGGCGGTCGACAAGATCTGTGGATTCTTCCAGCAGATCTACGGCTGCCAGGCAGGCAGCCACATCTGGCACAGTCATCGCCGAGGAGAATAGGAACGGGCGGCCGCGCTGGTGGAGCCATTCAACCAGCTTTGCGTTCCCGGCAGCCACCCCGCCCATCACGCCAAAAGCCTTGGACATGGTGCCGATCTCCACATCCACCTTGCCATTGAGTTCAAAGTGGTCGACAATACCCCGCCCACCTTTGCCCATCACCCCTTCACCGTGGGCATCGTCTACCATCAGGATGACATCGTGATCACGGGTGACAGCGTAGATTTCGTCCAGCGGAGCAATATCACCGTCCATGCTGAAGACACCGTCGGTGATGACCATTGCCCGGCGGAATTTATTCCGGTGTTCTTTGAGTTGGGCTTCCAAGTCGGCAGCCTGGGCGTGCTTGAAGCGAATGATTTTGGCACCAGATAGCCGGCAGCCGTCGATGATGCTGGCGTGGTTGAGCTCGTCGGAAAAAATCGCACCTTCCTTGCCCACCAGAGCAGGGATGGTGCCCAGATTGGCTGTGAAGCCGGATTGGAAAGTGATGGCTGCATCCACGCCTTTGAATTTTGCCAGCCGTCTGTCCAATTCCACGTGCAGGTCCATCGTGCCGGCGATAGTGCGCACAGCACCGGGGCCGACACCCATTTTATCGATCGCCTGTTTGGCTGCGGCGACAATCCGGGGATGGTTGGCCAGTCCCAGATAGTTGTTGGAGCAGAAGTTGAGCACCTTTTTGCCATCTACCACCAACCAGGCACCCTGCGGGCTGCCGAGGGTGCGAATGTTGTTGTATAAACCAGCCTCTCGAAGGGCTTTCAGTTCTTCCTCTACCCAGGCAAGTTTTTCGGTCATTTATGGTTCTCCTTGGTCTAGTTTTAGAATTGGAAGGGGTAATTAACCTAAGTTACTACCTTAGTCATTACAATTTCGATCCAGGCTGACTGCCACCCCACCCCCGAAAAAACTGGCTGTCTTCCTTAAAATCACCTTGTGGGGGAGGGGTTCGGGGTGGGGGGTTGCACAAATTCCTTATTCGATCTCACTACCTTATTCACTATTTCACCTTACTCAAAACAAGGTGGCAACTTGGGTTAATTCATAGTATACCGCCATTTGGACACTCGCGATTAGTGATTGGTGAGTTGTGATGAGGCACTGTGGCAATGAGGCAATCAGAGACCAACGGAGAAGGACAACCAGATCAATCAATGATGAACACGGATGGGAAAATTGGTGAACAGGCAATTAGGCAGCCAGTGACCAGGAAAACCGCCTAAGATTTGAAATTTTTGCTGCTATTCACTCGGTATCTATTCACTAATCACTCACCTGTGGTAAAATACCATGCACTCAGAGGGGCCTTCTGCGCCGGCGAGGAATTGGAGGGATGGCCGAGTGGACGAAGGCGTCTGTCTTGAAAACAGATGTGGGTTTATAGCTCACCGTGGGTTCGAATCCCACTCCCTC
>JAFGDK010000127.1 GCA_016932165.1 Anaerolineales bacterium | reverse complement strand
CTTTCTTTTTATCAATCTCCCTGAATAGCTGCTTTGAATCTATTCCCCCGAAAGCTGGACTGACTCCTCCACGTACGCCAGGCTCTGGTGCCTGAAATAAGTGTTATACAACCCGGCATAGTGCCCGTTGGCAGCCAGCAGGCTGTCGTGATTGCCCTCTTCGATGATCTGCCCATTCTCCAGCACGATAATCCGGTCGGCAGCCTTGACGGTTGAGAGCCGGTGGGCAATCAGGATGCTGGTGGTATCCCGCAAGATCAGGTTCAGCCCTTCCTGGATCTGCCACTCTGTGAACGGGTCGATGCTGGCGGTGGCTTCATCCAGGATGAAGATTGCCGGTTTTTGAACCAGCACTCGCAGCAGCGAAACCAGCTGCCGCTGGCCCATCGAGAGCCGCCCGCCGCGCTCCCCCACCTCGGTTTCCAGCCCCTGGGGGAGGGTCTCCAGCCATTCGCCTTTCCCAATCTTGCCGGCCAGCGCAAAAATTTCCTCCATGCTGGCCTCCTGGTTGGCATAACGGATATTCTCCAGCACCGTCCCCGCAAACAGGAAGGGGATTTGCGAAACAACCCCAAGCTGGCGGCGGTATTCCACCAGGTCGAAACTGCGGATGTCCTCCCCATCGATCAGGATCCTACCAGCCTGGAATTCATAGAAGCGCGCCACCAATTTGGCGATCGAAGACTTACCCGCCCCGGTATGGCCTACCAGAGCAATATTTTCTCCGGGCTTAATCTGCAGGTCGAATCCGCACAGGATCTGTTCCTGCTCGGTATATGAAAAATCCACCTTCTCAAACAGGATCTCCCCCCTGAGTTTGGGAACCTTGTTCTCACTCACCTGGACCACTTTGGTCTCCGCATCGATCAGCGCAAAAGAGCGTTCGGAGGCCGACAGGCCCGACTGCAGCTGGGTCCAGAAGGAGGAGAGGTTCAGCACCGGGAACCAAAAGCGGTCCAATGACTGCATAAACAGGAACCACGACCCTACCGAGATCACCCCGGCGGCGGCCTGCATCCCGCCGACATACAGCAGCAGGGCGGTGGCAAACCCACCCAGCGTGTTCAGCGAGGGGAACACCAGTGCAAGCACAAACCCGCGCTGCATGTTCACCTTGAAGCTGGTGCAGTTGGCCTGGTCAAATTCCTCAAAGATGGAACTCTCCTGGCGGAAGTTCTTTGCCACGCTGATCCCGCTGACTGTTTCTTTAATGGCTGCATTCACATTCCCCATCGCCCGCATCCCCCGCCGGGTGACCTTGCGGGCCAGTCTGCGGAATCCCAGCGCAACCAGGAACACAAACGGCATGGTAACCAGCAGCCAAAGCATTAATTGTGGTTCTGCCGCGATCAGCGCCGCAGCCACCAGCCCGGCCTGCACCAGTTGGGTCACCAGATCGGTGACCAGGATCACCACCTGGCCGAATTCGCGGGTATCCGAGGTGATCCGGGAGACGATCCGGCCCGACGAGAATTCATCATAGAAGGAGAGATCGTGGTTGGCTGCAGCGGTGAAAGCCTCCACTCGGATATCCATGATCACATCCTGAGTGACGCGGGCCAGCAAGCGGCGCCTGACCCAGTTGCCCCCCCAGGAAAAAATCCCAGCAAAAAGCACTGCACCACTCAGCAGCCAAATCTGATCGATATCCATCTGCTGGCTGAGCGAATCAACCGTCCGGCTCACCAAAATCGGAATTGCCGCCCCAGAAACTGCGATCAGCGCCAAAAACAGGCTCACGATTACCAGCGGTTTTGAATGCGGCCTGAAATAATGGACGATCCGCCGCACAAGTTCTCTATCGGAATATTGGCGGTCGTATGCTTCGGTGTCTAATCCCGCGAAGAATCCCATCTTGTTTTCCTAAATAGTAATTTTTCCCTACGCCTGAGTTTGCACAGCAAACTCATAAACTTTATCCCTCTGGGGGACAAAGTCTCTACTCTGAGAAGATCCGGCGGTATGCCTCTGATGAAGCCAGCAGTTCATCATGCGTACCAGTGGCTACCACCGCGCCTTTGCCCATCACTATGATCAGGTCTGCCCAGCGGATTTGGGACAGGCGGTGGGTGATGATGAAGGTAGTGCGCCCTTTGGCTGCCGCATAAATGGCCCGCTGAATCTTGTCCTCGGTTGCGCTGTCGATTGCGCTGGTGGAATCATCCAGCACCAGGATGCGCGGGTCGGTCAGGAAGGCGCGGGCCAAAGCCAGTCGCTGGCGCTGCCCCCCTGAGAGAGTTACCCCGCGCTCGCCGATCACTGTGTCGTAGCCATCCTTGAACTCAAGGATAAACTCATGCGCCTGGGCTGCCTGGGCTGCCGCCACGATTGCCTCCTCCGATGCCTCCGGGAAGCCAAAGGCAATATTTTCCCTGATCGCCCGGGAGAAAAGAAAGATATCCTGCTCGATGATCGAAACCTGCTGCCGAAGCGATGCAAGCTGCCAGTCGCGCACATCGATCCCATCCACCAGCACACGCCCTTCGGTGGCATCATAGGTGCGGTTCAGCAGTTTCACCAGGCTGGTTTTACCCGTCCCTGTCTGTCCGACAATCGCAACTGTCTGTCCGGCCTTGATAGAGAAATTAACCCGCGAAATTGCATGTTCGTGATCATCTCCATAAGAGAAACTCACATTCTCAAAGCTCACATCCCCCCGCATTTGTTTAACAGTACCAGAAATGTTTTGGTCCAGATTGGTTTCCTTGTTGATCAGATCCAAAATGCGGCGTGCCCCCGCCAACCCCAGCGACACCTGCGAATAGGCGAATATCGAGGCAAAGGTTGGGAAGCCGAACAACTGCAGCAGCCCAAAATAGGCCACCACGTCTCCGGCGGTGATTACCCCATCCTTGAAGAGCAGCAGGGCGTGCATCAACCCGGCTGCCGTCACCACTCCCAGCAGCAGCAGCGGCAGGTAACGGGCTTCGATATCACCCTGGCGGACCGATTGGTTTCTGAATTCAGCAGCATTGTCTTCAAAACGCTGGATTTCATTGTCTTCTTGCGCCATGCCCTTGACCGTCTCGATCCCGTCCAGTGCCTCTGCCAGCCGGGTATTGAGCCTCCCAAAGGCTTTCCGCACCCGATCTGAAACCGGATTAAGTTCATGCAAATACTGCCATACCAGCAGAATATACAGCACCAGAAAGATCATCGGAGTAATCACCAGGGAAGGGTGGTAATTGGGCGCCAGCAGGATCGGCATCAGAATAAAGTTGGCTGACCCCACCACCAGGTTAATGCCTGGGCTGAACATAAAATTAATCTCGCGCACATCATTGGTGGCGCGCGCCATGGTGTCGCCCACCGGCTGCAGGTTGTGAAAGGTCATGCTTTTTCCCAGCAGGCTGACATACAGCTCATCACGGATATCGCGCTCAAAGAGTTGTCCCAGCCACTCAGCGCTGAAGTTGCGCCCAAACTGAAGCACACCGCGCAGCAATTGTGTCCAGACAATCGTGAGCACAAAGCCCAACAGCAGGTCGGAACGCGGCGGCGATTCCAGAATGGCGTTGAAGGCCTTGCCAATCTCCATCGGCACCACTGCCGCCAGGTAGGCATTTCCAAAAGCCCCCACCAGCACCAGCACACCGACATACCAGAAACGCGTAAACCGAGAGAGAATCCAGCGCACCGGCCCTTTGCGGTTTGTTTTATATTGTTCAGGCAGGGTAAATTCTGCCGGGAGCTCAGAGGAGAGGGGTGGGCTGGTCATCAGATTTCGTCCGGAAAAGGCATACGGGCAGCCAGTTTGTACGGGCCGTGTTTTGGCAGTGATTCAACTGGCACCCGGCGCATGCGCTCGTTGTGGGTGCTGATTTTGTAAGCAAATCCATTGCGGTGCAGCAGGGGGATCGCCCGCCGTTTCTGGTTGAACTCGTCCCGCATCACCTCGGAATGGTACTGGTAGTTCTCAACCTCGCCGGGGATGTGTGCAAAGATGATCTCAAACGCCTTGAGGAACTGCTGGATGTAGGCCACAGTCACCAGATGCATATTGCTGATCACCCAGCACTTATCTTCATATTCCCAATAATACGAAAGCCCCAACAGCTCTCCCTGAGAATCAATATACGGAAAAAAGGGAAACTGGCGGCAGGTCAGCCCGCGGAATTCCCGCTGGCAGTCATCGGGGCCCAAACACTGCGCCAGGATCATGCTCTCGGGGGTTTCTTCCTGCAGCTGGGCAACCTCCTCAGCGGCTTCTTGCGGTGTGGCCCCACAGCTTTCCGCTTTCCATTCAAACCACAGATCGGTGTTGGCGCGCACATAAGCCCACTCAGACCGGTACAGGGTAGGCACAGCCACACAGATATCGCAGCAAAACGGCTTGCCGCCCTGGTTGTATGGGGCGCATTTCAGTCCGCAGTCCAGGGGAACTATCGGCGCATCGAAATTGGCATAAATTCTCTGAACTTCTTCCCCAGAAAGGTGCAGATCACTCATAATTGGCAAGGATACCACACTATTAGATATTTATCGAACATGGGGAAAACAGCAATCAGCCGGCAGTGGGCGGTAGGCAGGGGTGCAATCAAATTCTGAACAATCCAGTCACCATCGCTATGGTTAGATCTTTTCCATCAAATACCATAAATCTACACCAGCCTCTACGCGGCAGGCTTATCGTGTCAGGGGCCTAAAACTTCTTTGCCATCAGTCTATTTCTTCAATATTTGATTACACCCGGGAGGCAGTTGAAAACCCTGGCGGGCGTAGAATCCCCTAAAATGGACTGGTTTATCTTTATCACTCGTTGCCTAACTTCGAATTAGCAAGTTGGGGGGTCGAATCCCTCCGGGTGCGCAAGTGAAAGTGGCGGTTTATTCGCGTAAATCCGCCACTTTTACATTTTCTAGAAACTGCGAATTTCCTCCTATGGACCTTTTTCTGCAGTTTTACCGCAGATAGCCTGGAACCAATGGAACAATTCTGGAAAATATCTCACACCCTAGATACTAGCCCAATGAGATACATCGGTATTCATCATCAGTTTAATGGTGTCAGCCAGGTCATCCGGAGCCTGTTTCTTGCCTGATTTAATCCAATGGGTCAATATATTGGTCACAACCCCGGTATTAATTGCAATCAAATAATCCACATAGTCTTCCCCAACATCATTCTTTGAAACCAGTATAGGTTTGAATGGTTCCATTAGCCTTCTAAATGATTGACTAAAAATATCGATTCGATGAGCGATGAATAATAACTCGATTATTTCTGAATTTAAATAAAAATATCGGAGAATAGGCTTTAACATTTCTGATCGGTTATCGAATCCAATGGTTTTTCTGTACTCAGATAAATATTTTTTTAAACCATCAAAAACTTGGTCGTTCCGCATATGCAAAATGTCCTCAATTTCATCAAAGTTTCGATAAAAGGTCGTCCGACCAACGTTCGCTGCTTCGACAAGGTCTGTAACGGTTATTTCTGCAAAATCCCTCTCTCGCATCAACCCGGCTAATCCATCATAAAGCATCTCACTGGAGCGAATTGACCGTTGATCTTTCTTGATATGGTACATCTTGATTGTCCTTGTTTCACTTCTTGAAAAATGGGTTGACATTCTATTTTCCTATGATAACATCCAACTCTATAAGATACAAGTGTTTCTTATAATTGCTTAAATGGAACTTGTGTTTCGATAAACGCAACAAGGAGATCAAAGCAAATGCGCAGCAAAATTATTCTTTTCACTCTGACCATTCTTTTGATTTTGATAGGATGCAGCACTACCCCAGAAGAAGCACCTTGTCTTGAAGACATTGAAGTTGAAATCATGACCACACCGGATGGTGTGGAGTTTGTCCGCACGCCGGACGCTTGCTTCGAGAATTTGCCCGACTGGCCCTATGAACCGAAGTACGTGGAAATTGATGGCATGCGTCAGGCCTATGTGGATGTCGGTCCTTCCGATGCGGATGAGACCGTCTTGTTGCTGCATGGTCAGCCGTCCTGGTCGTACCTGTACCGCAAGATGATTCCTGTGCTAGGGCAAGCCGGGCATCGCGTGATCGCCATGGACCACCTCGGCATGGGGAGGTCTGACAAGCCTATCGACCCCGACCACTATACCTTTCAAGACCATGTCCACAGGCTGGAAACATTGATGCAAGAACTGGAGCTGGATGAGGCCCAGCTGACCATCTTTGTCCAGGATTGGGGCAGTCTGATTGGTTTGCAGGTTGTGGGAACGCATCCGGACTGGTTCGACCGCGTGGTTGTTGGCAACGGCTTTCTGCCCACCTTTGAAGAAGGCGTCGCCCCCTTCGAATTACCGAGTTTTCCTCTACTAACCCGGCAACTTTTCTATAGAAGCATCACTACCATACCTGATCAACAACCTGATTTCTATGACGATCAAGGCAATCTCCTTGAAGACAACGGGGATTTTTTTGGCCTGTGGATTGACTACTCCCGCAAT
>JAFGDK010000004.1 GCA_016932165.1 Anaerolineales bacterium | reverse complement strand
TGGTCGAGGTAAGATCAAATTCAACCGTGACGGTATCGTCAGAAGCGGGCATGGTCTTATAATTCGGGCTGCTGGTGCTGCCGTCATTATTGGTCCCTGTCCAGCCGCCAATCTCGCTGCCGGCATCCGGTGTGGCAATCAACTCAATGTAGGTACCCGCCAGATATTCCCCTGGATCACAACCAGAAGAATTGGCCGGATCAGCCGCCAGGGTTCCGGTCCCGGTCCCGGAGGTGGAAAGGGTCAGCACATAACAGGTGGGATTCACGTTGGCATAGATCACCGAAACGGTGTGCGGCGCGCCCGGCATGTTGAGATAATTTTCGGTGGAAGTGCTGGCGTCGTCGTAGGTATCTCCGGTCCAGGCGGCTACAGACCAGCCGGGGTTGGGGGCGGCAGTCAGGGTGACGATCTCGCCACCGACATACTCTCCGATCACATCACAGCCGCTGGATTTGGCAGGAGAGACGGTTGGATCAGCCCCCTCACCGGAATGGGTGGTGAACAGAGAGAAGCAAGCTGTCCCTTCCCCGGTTCCCCCGCCGCCCTCGCCGCCAGTGCTGACAATAGCACTCTTCACGATCGTGCGGTTGGAGCGGGCGATCATATTAAAGGGCTGGATATCGAAGCCAAGCAGCGCGGCGATAGGGTGGTAGTCGTGGGTGATCGAGATCACGATCCGGTCGCCAAACTCGATCTCATCATCACCGCTATGGGCTGCCAGCTCTTCACAGGTATTGTACTTAGGGGTATAACTGGGATTAGCAGTATCCAGTATGCTTCCATCATCATAGTGAATATAAATATCGGAAACCTCCATACCCGCAAACGCGCCGGCTTTCATCGCCGCGTTTCTGATCCCCTCGCAGTCATAGTACCGCTGGCCGGAGATAGTCCCATCACCGATGGCAATCCCGTAACGGGCCGCTTCGCGAGCGGCTGAGTTGACCGAGGAATAGGACCACAGCAAAAAGCCAAACTCGATCACCCCAAATACGATGACCAACACGATCGGCAGTGCCAGGGCAAATTCCACCATCGTCTGGCCGGGTTTGTCTTTGTTTTGTCTGGTTTTAAATAACATAATACACCTGCAACTTTTCTTTGCATTAAAGAAACAAGGTTCACTATAAGAATATCAGATTTTTTCCCATTTTCAACATGACCAGAGTAATAGTTCTGGCCACCTATCAAGACTGTAATGTACACGGTTCTTTGGAAATTTGGCAGTGAAGTGATTACAAAATTGGTGTTTCCAAAATCTTCCCGATCTGTAACGCCGCTGCCATCGTCAACACAGCGCCGGTGTTGGTGAAGATGTGCATGAAGATCGATATCCAAATAGAGCCTGTGCGTGCCACGGCAATCGCCATCACGATGCCCATCACCAGGCTGGAGGCAACCACAGCCAGCGAATCAAAATGGGCCAGGCCGAAAGCCAGCGAACTGAGGGCCACTCCCCAGGCCAGCCCGGTCTTTTTTCTAAAGAAGTCAAACAACAACCCGCGGAAGAATAATTCTTCTCCGATTGGAGCCAGCACGCCAATCCCGAGCACCATCAGCAGGATGCCGTACCAGCTGTCCATCCCCACCGAGAACAGCCCCTCACGCATTGCCAGGCTGGAAATCTCTCCGGTTAAGGCCTGCTCCACCAACAAGCCAAGCCCTCCGGCAGCCAGTCGAAGCGGGAGAATAGCGATGGCGAGTCCGGCACCGGTCAGGGCGAAGCGACCCAAATTGCGGGGCGGCACCAGCCCAATACTCTCCCAGCTCAGCTTGCCGCGCCGCACGCCGAATAAGAATACGCTCCCCGCAAGTACTAAAAAATTCAGGGCGGCAATCAGCACGGCTGTCGCCAGGTTTACTTCCGGGATCAATAGTCCCAACCCCAGACTGGCGAGCAAATATATACCAACCCCGCCAAACAGATAAAGCGCCAGGTCTGACCAGTTCGCTGCGGCCAGCTCGGGTTCCTGTTGATCTTCTTGCATCACCTGGGCAACCCCGGATCCTTCTTTTTCAATCATCAACCACTCCAAACAGGCATTAATAATCAGGTTGGGATCAAGAGGCAAATGTGTTTCCCACCCTCTATATTTTACGTCGTTTCGTGATTATTGGCAAATGACCTTATTGACAATTGGATACCAGGCCACAAAGGATGGGAATCATCCAGCTAATTGCCAACCAAATCCAGTTTTTTAGAGCTTCCTGCTCTGACAGCACTGATCACAAAGTAAACTACCCCTGCCAACCCAAATAAACCACCGCCAAACCAGATCGCTTTTGGTGAGATTTGATCATTCAGTATACCGCCGATCAACGGACCGATCCCAGCCGCTGCCTGCCAGGAGAGGGAATACAAGCTCATATAACGGCCGCGCATATCGGGCGGGGCAAGGTTGGCCGCAAAGGTGGTTGCGGTTGGCACCAGGAGCAGTTCTCCAAGCGTGAGGATCACCATGCTCAGCCAGAATACCCAAAAATCGCTTCCCAGGCCGACACTGGTAACCCCGGCGGTGTAAAACAGTGCGCCAAGGCTCATGATCCACAGCGGCGGGCGGTGCTTACTGCGATTGGTGACAAACACCTGGAAGGCAACCACCATCAGGGCATTGGTCATCGGGATGAGGCCATACTGGGCTTCTGTTAACCCGAAATTCTCAGTTACATATACACCCATCAGCACCCAGACCAGGGTGGCGCAAACCTGCACCAGGGTGAAACCAGAAACCAATCCCATGAAAGGCCGGTCTTTGAAGATATGATCGTATCCAGCCAAAGGGCCACCTGCCGAGGGGGTTTGATCTATTTGCTCGGGACGGGTTTCACTGGCCATCAACGCCAGGAGAAGGGCAAACAGAACCAGGCCGCCGAAGGCAATGTAGAAGGTGATCGAGTAAGAAATCCCCGCCAGGAAACCGCCAATCGCCGGCCCGATAGCAATCCCGGCATTCTTGCTCAAGCGGGTGAGGGCATAGGCATCGGCCCGGTTTTCCGGCTCGATCAGATCAGCCAACATGGCATCTGCCCCGATCTGATACATCGGGTTAACCGCGCCGCGCAGCGCCATCAGGGCGCTAAAACCAAGCAGGCTGTTGGCGAAGTTCAACAGCAGGAACCCCAGCCCATTAGCCGCCAGACTGAACACCATCGTCCACTTGCGCCCCACCCGGTCGATGATCGGCCCGCTGATGAAAGAAAATACCAGCGCGGCAGCCGCACTCACCGTCATCAGACTGGCAACCTGTGTCATCGGAAGTCCGAGTTTCCCTTTGACATAAATCATCAGGAACGGCCAGATCATACTCATCCCCAACACGGAGATGAACATCCCACCAAACAACAGCCAGAACTGAGAGGGGTATTTGTTAAAGCCAGATTTCAAGGTTGCGAGCATGATTGCGCTTTCTCCTAGTGTTCTGTCAAAGGTCTTTTGAATCATTGGATTGTTGCTTAACGGAACACTTAATACTTTGGCAAAGGCTGTATCCAGGCATTTTAAAAATATTTTTTATCAGCTGCTTTTCTTCTACATACACCTTTTTGCTTTGACAAAGTACTAGGCCAATGCATGTTATTATATCGTAGGCACCTGGTGATTGGGCACCGAGTAATCAGGAACAACCCCCTCCATTCGATTGTTCAATCAATTTCGTCTCATTCTACGATACCTGATCACCTTTCAATGTCATTTACCATAGTTTATAGGATGTCTGCATACATCACATGGTAGTACCCTTAACTTAACGAAACTATTCCAGAGGACATTATGGGTTTAGGTATTCTTGAATTTTTAATACTGCTCTTATTGGTGCTGATCAATGGATTCTTTGCCCTGGCAGAGATGGCAATCATATCAGCCAAGGAATTGCGTCTCAAACAGATGGCTGAAGACGGAGATAAAAGAGCTGAAGAGGCTAACCAACTGGCAGGCCAATCAGGCTTATTCCTGTCCACAGTTCAGGTGGGCATTACGCTGGTTGGCGTGGCTACAGGCGCATTTGGCGGATCGGCGCTGGCAGTTCAGGTGACCCCGCTGATTGAATGGATCCCGGGTGTGGGGCGCTACGCGGAGGCGGTCAGCGTGACCCTGATGGTGCTGCTGATCACCTACCTTTCTCTGGTCATCGGGGAGCTGGTGCCCAAGCGGCTGGCAATCACAAATCCGGAACGATACGCCCGAATGACCGCACCATTCATGAAACGCCTGGCGCATTGGGGCAAACCTATTGTCTCCTTCCTGAATGGCTCCACCAATGCGGTCATCAAGCTGCTGCAGATCGAGGCACCCATCAGGCAAAAACTGACCGATGAAGACTTGCGGATGTTGATCGACCAGGGGGCTGAAACCGGCATCCTCAACCGGGATGAGGAGGTGATGATGGAACAGGTACTCAACTTTGATGCATCGCGGATCGAAAGCCTGATTACCCCCCGGTCCAAGATCGTGTGGCTGGATATCAACGCCACCCAGGATGAGATTAAAGACACCTTGATGAATTTTAAACGCTCAAAATACCCGGTAGTCCAGGGGAGTTTGGACCGACTGCGGGGTGTGGTCTACGCCCAGGAGCTGCTGGAACAGCACCTGGTAACCGGACAATTTGACCTGACAGCCATCCTCCACCCGCCATTGATCGTACCGGAAAGCCTGAACATCCTGGCGGCGATTTCACGTCTGCAGGAAACCGGTTCAGGAATAGCCTTTGTGATGAATGAATTCGGCGGCGTGGACGGGCTGATCGCCGATGATGACCTCACAGAAGCCCTGATCGGCTTCAAGCAAACCAGCCCAGCCTCCACCGACCCGGCAATCGTGCAGCGCGGCGACGGCAGTTGGCTACTGGATGGATTGCTGCCGCTGACTACCTTCCGTGACCTGGTGGGCAAGAAGCCAACCAACGGGGAGGAACGTCTTTACCAAACAATCGGCGGGCTGGTGATGGCCGAACTCGGCAAGATCCCCACCACCGGAGACAGTCTTGTTTGGGAAGACATCCACCTGGAAGTGCTCGATATGGACGGTAACCGGGTGGATAAGGTGCTGGCGAGATTGAACTAAGCCCAACCTTACCTGTAGCGGAGCAGAGCGCTGACTACCTGCCCATGATAGCTGCGGCCAAACAGGTTGAGGTGGTTGAGTAAGTGGTAGAGGTTATACAGCCCAAATCGCTCCTGGTAGCCGGGTTCCAGAGGGCGAACCTCGTTGTAGGCTTCCCAGAAACCCCTCCCAGGGCTGCCAAACAGGATCATCATCGCCAGGTCAGCTTCGGCCCAGCCGTAGTAGGCTGCCGGGTCGATGATTGCCGGGTTGCCGCCTGCATCAGTAATCTGGTTGCCATTCCACAAGTCTCCATGCATCAGGGAAGCCGGTTGGGCAGGAACCAGACTAGGCAAACGGGCGGCCAGGTCTGAAACAAGGGTTAGCTCCTGGTGGGAGAGTAATCCGCGCTGGGCAGCCATCTCGGCCTGGAATCCGAAGCGGTGACGGGCATAAAATTGATAACCCTCAACAGTCCAGGGATTGGGCTGGGGTGTGCTGCCGATATAGTTATCAGCCTCGAAGCCAAATTTCTCAGCAGTGTAGTGATGCAAGCTGGCCATCTGGCGGCCCAAATCGGTCCAGTAGGTTTTCGAGCGCGGTGCAGGGGCCAAATCTTCGATCAAGATAAAATCCGGACCGTGCAAATATACATCTGGCACCCGCGGGCCGCCCTCTGCCTTAGCCAGGGCTCGCAGGCCGTCCGCTTCACAGGCAAACATATCCGCAGGGCAGCTAGGATTGGTCTTGAGGAAGAAACGCTCTCCGCTGGAGGTAATCAATATCCCAGCACTGTTGATACATCCCCCTCCCACCGGCTCAAGCCGGACGGGATCACCAAGCTTCTGGGCTGACAACCATGCCGCAACTGCCGACGGGATGGACGGCGACACTCTGCCGAGGATCACACCGCACCTTTCTGGAGCGCTTCTAACAAACCCTGACTCGAACGTTTTACGATATCAAAGGTGATCTGGAAGCCGTCAATGCCGCCGTAATATGGGTCAGGGACGCTCTGGTCAAAATCACCTTCTGGGTCAAATGTGCGCATGGTGCGCAGTTTGGCGAGATGCTCCTCACTACTGCCAGCCAGCCGTTTGAGGATCGATAAATTCTGGGTATCCATTGCAATGATCAGGTCGAAATTGTTGAAATCTGCGGTCTGAAACTGACGGGCGCGCCCGGTGTATTTAAAACCGTTCTTGGCGGCTACCCGGCGCATCCGGGAATCTGGGGACTCTCCCACATGATATGAGGATGTGCCGGCAGATCTCACATAGAATTGATCACTGAGACCTGCCTGTTCAGCAAGGTGTTTGAACATATGCTCAGCCAGCGGACTGCGAATGATATTGCCCTGGCACACGAACAAAATCCGAGTCTCCTGGCTCATCTCTGGCTCCCGGCATCCATCACCGCTACAGCAGCAATATTGATGATATCGCGGACTTCATCACCTGTTTGGAGGACATGCACAGGAGCGC
This sequence comes from Anaerolineales bacterium, assembly GCA_016932165.1. Lineage (GTDB taxonomy): Bacteria > Chloroflexota > Anaerolineae > Anaerolineales > UBA11579 > UBA11579. Next base: position 32,072 of record JAFGDK010000004.1, on the reverse strand, counting down.
CCATCCCCAGCAGGATCGGTCCAATCTTTTGCGCCTTCCCCAGTTTATCAAGCAGTTTATAGGCAATATTTGCAGATTCAAGTGAAGGGAAGACCAGTACATTGGCTTCCCGCACCTGGCTGAAGGGATAACGCTGATCAATGATCTCAGCAGAGAGGGCCGTATCGGCCTGCATTTCACCGTCCACCTTAAGGTCTGGGCGCAGCTCACGGATGATCTCAACAGCTTGTCTCACTTTCCAAGATAGCGGATGGGGCGTGCTGCCAAAATTTGAGAACGAAAGCATCGCCACCTGGGGCACCAGACCCAATCGTTTGGTAAAATCAGCCGCCAGGATGGCAATTTCAGCCAGATCATGGGCGCTGGGATCAATATTGACAGTAGCATCTGTAAAAATGTAGACTTGATCCTCCACAATCATCAGGTACACACCGGCTGCCCGGTTGGTTCCCGATGCAGTGTGGTGAATCTGTAGTGCTGGCCGGATCACTTCCGGGTATTCATAGGTAAGCCCCGAGATAAAGGCATCCGCGCTGCCCTGTTTGACCATCATAGCGCCGAAGACATTGGGATCACGCAAATGTTTGCGTGCCAGCTGGAGGGTGACGCCATTCCGGCGCCGCAGCTGGTAATAGGCCTGAACGAAATCTTCCAGACAATCGCAATTTATATGATCGAGCACTTGAGCATGACAGGCAACCCCGAGTTCCTCAGCCCGTTTGGTGATGACCTCAGCCCGGCCCAGCAAAATAGGTTCGCCAATCCCTTCCATGAAGACCTGTTCCGCAGCCCGAATAATCTTATCCTCCTCACCTTCTGCAAACACAATTCGTTTGCGGGTTTTCACCGCTTTGGCTTTATGCAAAATATAATGCCGGACCTGCTGACCCTTTCCCTGACGGAGAGCAAGCTGCTCACGGTAGTCTTCGAGGTTAATTTCGCGCCGGGCGACACCTGTTTCCATGGCAGCCTGAGCTACCGCTGGCGCTTCCCACAGGAGGACGCGTGGATCGAGCGGCTTGGGAAGGATGTAATCACGCCCAAATTTTAGGTTTTCGAGTCCGTACGCCTTGAGCACACTGTCTTCTACATCCTCTTTGGCTAAATCAGCCAATGCCATCGACGCGGCAAGCTTCATCTCATCATTGATCGCACTGGCAAGCACATCCAACGCGCCCCTGAAGATGAAGGGAAACCCGAGAACATTGTTAACCTGATTGGGATAATCCGAACGCCCTGTCGCCACGATTGCATCAGGACGCACTTGTTTTGCCAGATCGTAATCAATTTCAGGGGTTGGGTTGGCCATCGCAAAGATGATCGGGTCACGAGCCATCTTTTTTACCATCTCTGGTTTGAGCACGCCCCCCGCAGACAGGCCGTAAAAGACATCTGCCCCTTCGATAATCTCATCCAGGGTACGGGCATCCGTCTTCCGGGTAAATTCTGCCAACCAGGGGTTCATCCCCTCCTCGCGGCCTTCGTAAACCACACCATAAATATCTGAAAGGATAATATTTTCTCTAGGAACACCCAGAAGTATTGCCATCCTGACGCAGGAAAGACCGGCCGCACCGGCGCCGGAAACCACCAGCTTGATCTCGGTGATCTCCTTCCTCACCACCTCGAGCGCGTTAGAAAGTCCGGCTGCGGTAATGATTGCCGTGCCGTGCTGGTCATCGTGGAAGACCGGAATATCAAGCATCTTTTGCAGCGATTGTTCGATGAAAAAACACTCTGGGGCTTTGATATCTTCCAGATTGATCCCGCCAAAAGTAGGGGCAATCGCCCGCACCACCTGGATGATCTCATCGGGATCCTGGCTGTCAACCTCAATATCAAAGACATCGATATCAGCAAACTTCTTAAACAGCACTCCCTTGCCTTCCATGACTGGTTTAGAGGCCAAAGCGCCCAGGTTGCCAAGCCCCAGGATGGCAGAGCCGTTGGAAACCACCCCGACCAAATTGCCGCGTGAAGTATATTCAAAGGCTTTTTCAGGGTTTTTATCGATCTCAAGAACAGGTTCTGCCACACCAGGAGAGTAGGCCAGTGACAGGTCTCTTTGGGTATCCAGCGGTTTGGTGGGTTGAATCGAAATTTTTCCGGGCTTTCCACCCAGACGATGGTATTCGAGCGCATCCTTACGTAAGTTTGACATTTTTTCTCCTATTGTCGTACGCGTTGCGGGATTAACTATAATGGATTAATAGCAATCAGTAAACAAAAATCATCTTGATCAGTGATTGGACAGTGCGGGATGAGGAAAGGGGATAGTAAACCAATCTCCCCACGTTCACCAGGTATCTATTCACGAATCCCAATACATCGATTAAAATTAGTCTAATCCGGGTTTGAAAGGACGTCATCAATGACGGTTGAAAAAAACAAGGCCTTGCAAAATGCATTAAGCGACATCACCAAACGGTATGGCGACGGCTCAATCATGCGTCTGGGTGAGGCGCACAGCTTGAAAGTAGCGGCCATCCCCACCGGTTCGATCTCATTGGATATTGCCCTGGGGATAGGTGGGGTCCCGCGCGGGCGGGTCACAGAGATCTTTGGACCAGAGGCCTCCGGAAAAACCACTATTTGCCAGCATATTGTGGCAGAAGCCCAAAAAATGGGCGGCACAGCGGCATTCATCGATATGGAACACGCCCTGGATCCAAGTTACGCCGCGCTGTGTGGTGTTGATGTCGATAACCTGCTGATCTCCCAGCCCGATATGGGTGAACAAGCCCTGGAAATTACTGAAACCTTGGTGCGTTCCGGAGCTGTCGATGTGGTGGTGATCGATTCTGTAGCCGCCCTGGTGCCCCGCTCTGAACTGGAGGGGGATATGGGAGATGCCACGATGGGCGTGCAAGCCAGATTGATGTCCCAAGCGATGCGCAAACTCTCTGGCGCGATCAAGCAAACCAATACCGCTGTGATCTTCACCAACCAGCTGCGCCAGAAGATCGGGGTGGTGTTTGGCAACCCGGAAACAACTACCGGCGGTCAGGCGCTGAAGTTCTATTCTTCAGTGCGCATGGATGTGCGCCGGGTGCAGGCGATTAAATCGGGTTCGGAAATGATCGGGAACCGAACACGAGTACGGGTGGTGAAGAATAAAGTTGCACCGCCTTTCCGCACCGCAGAATTTGATATAATGTATAATGAAGGTATCTCCAAAGTAGGAGACCTGCTTGACCTTGCCGTAGAATACCAGATCGTTGACAAGCGCGGCTCTTTTTACAACTACGGCGAAATAAGAATCGGGCAAGGGCGCGAGAATTCAAAGGACTACTTGCGCCAGACCCCGGAGCTGGCAGAGATGATCGAAAAGGCGATCAGAGAGCAGGTGATCCAGGAAGGCATTATCCCCCTGGATGGATAACCGGCTGACTGCCAGATGGCCGCTACCAGGCAAGAACACACCGCGGCCGCGACTGATTTGATAGAGAAACTGAAATTTAGGTATTTACCTAAAAATAAAACCGGCAAATATTTGATGGTCACCCTGTGTGATCCTGGATTTTTGATACGAACACAGAAGACCGAGGAAAACATCGTAATCTGCAAGAGATTCTTAAATTCGAGAACCTCATTTGCCATAGGTAAAAACCTTTCGGACAACTAAACTGGTCCGTTGTTTGGGTCAATTCTATCTTGTCAGCCGTGACATAGTTGTGTGTTGCGGTTTTTTTGTTTAACATGATGGCAAAAGTTACCGGATTAAAAGTGCAAAAACGCAACAAAGAGCGGGTGAACGTATACCTGGATGGCGAATTTGCATTCGGGCTTTCTCGGATTGTAGCAGCTTGGCTGCACCCCGGGCAGGAACTCAGCGCGGAGAAGATCGCCGAACTGCAAGCACAGGATGACATCGAAGTAGCCTTGCAGCGGGCGCTTAATTTCTTAAGCTATCGTCCCCGGTCTGAAAAAGAGGTCAGACAGAACCTTAAAAAACACAATTATGACCAGGCCGTGATTGATGAAATCATCGAACGCCTGGTCCGCGGCAGGCTGGTAGATGATGCGTACTTTGCTGAATTGTGGGTTGAAAACCGTTCAGAATTCCGTCCCCGGGGCAGCCGGATGCTGAGAGTTGAACTCCGGCAAAAAGGCGTCCCAGACCGGATGATTGAACAAGCGCTATCAAATCTGGACGAACTCAACCTGGCAATCAAAGCTGCACAGAAAAAGTCCCACCGATTCAAAAACCTGGAACAAGATGAGTTCCGGAAGAAGATGTATGGCTTTCTGGCCCGCCGCGGGTTCCACTACGAAGTGATCGCTGAAGTGGTGGCAACCATATGGGAAGAGATTTCTTCCGAATCCGAGTAAATGGCAGATCATCACTCCTTCTACCCTTTACCGGAAGAAAAAATAAACATATAGAAAGGTGAAACCATGAATCCAATCGTAATCGCTGTAATCGCCATTATGGCGGGTGCTGGGATCGGCTACCTGATCCGCCAGATGCAGCTGGCACAGGCCATCCGCCGCAACGAGGCACAGGCCCATCAAATTATTACTGGTGCAGAAGAAAAAGCCAAGGTGATTGAACTTGAGGCCAAAACCCGGGCGGCTGAAATCAGGGAATCTGCAGATAAGGAAATTAACCGCCGGAGAAATGAACTTAGCAATGAAGACGAACGTCTGCAGCGCAGGCGCTCGGAACTGGATAAACTGGCAGACCGGGTTGAAAAAAGCGAACAGCGGCTGAACAAACGCCAGAGCTCGATTGACCGGCGGGCCAACGAAATCGATGAACTCTATACACAGGAACTGGAAAAGCTGCAGACAATATCAAATATGACGGTTGAAGAAGCCCAGGCAGCATTGCTGGCCGAAGTGGAAAAAGAAGCCCGCGGCGATATGGCCCGGGTTATGCGCCAGATTGAGGCGGAAGCGCGTGAAGAAGGCGAGAAACGCGCCAGAAAATTGATCACCCTGGCCATCCAGCGGGTCGCATCAGAACACGTTTCCGAGATCACCACCTCGGTGGTATCCCTACCCTCAGATGATATGAAGGGAAGGATCATCGGGCGGAATGGGCGCAACATCCGCTCATTTGAAGCGGCTGCTGGGGTGGATGTGATTGTGGACGACACACCCGAGGCGGTGACGATCTCCTGCTTCGATCCGGTCCGCAGGGAAGTTGCTCGGCGCACACTGCAAAAACTGGTAGATGATGGACGAATCCACCCTGCCAGTATCGAAAAGACCCTTGAAAAAACCAACCGCGAAGTGGAAAAAGTAATTGTTGAGGCTGGTGAAACAGCCAGCTTCGAGGCTGGCGTACCCAGCCTGCACAGGGAAGTGACCAAGGTATTGGGACGATTAAAATTCCGCACTTCTTATGGTCAAAACCAACTCGACCACGCAGTGGAAACCGCAAAGCTGGCCGCAGTGATTGCCTCTGAATTGGGAGCAGATGTAGAGATTGCCAAGATGGGCGGCTTGCTGCACGACCTGGGCAAAGCCATGGACCATAATCTGGAAGGGACACACGCTCAAATCGGGGCGGATTTTGCCGCCCGATACGGCGTCCCAAAGGTGGTGGTCAATGCTATTGCCTCCCACCACCATGAGGTTGAACAGGAATCGGTGGAAGCGGTGATCGTGGAAGCGGCTGATGCAATCTCTGGCGCCCGCCCCGGAGCACGCCGGGAAAGCCTGGAACAGTACCTCAAGCGTGTCCGCAGTCTGGAAGAAATTGCCAATGCCTACCAGGGAGTGACCCAAAGTTATGCCCTGCAGGCCGGGCGCGAAGTGCGTATCATCGTTCGCCCCGAAGATGTGGATGACCTCTCCGCTACGCGTATGGCACGCGATATCGCCAAGCAGATTGAAGAGACAATGCAATACCCCGGCCAAATTAAAGTAACGGTACTGCGCGAGACTCGAGCGGTGGATTTTGCGAAGTAGTTAATAACAGAGAGCTCTCAACAGGCGGCCAGATGGCCGCCTGTTTTATCTTTGGCTAAGAAGAGAATTTTCTTACACTACCGGCTGCCAACTGCGTGCTGAACTGATCACTCCTCCCACAACTGCACGGTCAACTGAATGTGCCCAACATGCTGGGCGGCGTGCTCAAGGGCGTGGAGGATTGCCCAACCAGAGGTGACAGTCATATCGTGCTGGGTGGATTGGCGCATCGTGTGCAGATCAGCAAGTGATAAACGCTCGAATGCCTCCTGGAGGCTTTGCAAGGTCTCGTCCAGCATAGAAACCAACTGCCCTTCAGTCAGCTTGGCAGCCTCAAATTCCTCAGCACGCACCCGGTCCGAGGTCTGGCCAGTGGCGATGTCGGCAGCCCAAAATTTCTCTGCTGCGGTGAGGTGCGTTATCAGCACAGTAATCGAGTTAGCGTTACCAGCTGGGACCCAATCAAGGGCTTCAGTACTGAGCCCTTCGATAGCGGACTTGATCTCTTTGTGAAGGTCTGTGAACCGTTCATAGCAATCGGCATAAAATTGCTCCATAGGGATGTCCTTTCCTTATTTATTTTGATAATGTAGAACATAAATCCAGTTAGTTGCCAACAAATCAACACGATTTGCAAAGCAGAATCCGAGCAAAAGCCCATAGTCCAGCCAGATGAGAAACGTCAGGGCTGCAAATAATAGTTGTAATCAAGATTGCCCGGAGAGTGACCATAATGAGTCAGGATGAAGGCTGCTTCTGCCCGGTGCTGCATACCATGAAGGACAACATGGGTGAGGATATCAATATACCGGTAGGATCGCTCCTCACCATTGGGGCGAATGTATGAAAAGGACTTGGGCAAATCCTTCTCATCAAAGTCAGCCAGCAACTGGCGCATCCGCAGTTCGAGTTCAAACCAGGCGCCGTATAAAGCTTTGATCTCCGGATAATTTTGCGGTCCAAACTGCTTATGCAGTTCATCCGCAGAAACCAACTTTCCCTCCATGCGGTCAAGCCAATACCGTTCCGCAAACATGATATGGGACAAAATCGCCTGCGGGCTGTCCTGAACCTCAGAAACTGGTTGAACAAACTGTTCGGCAGTCAGTTTTTCAGCGTATTTCATGATCAAGCCGTTCGCCCAATAGTTATAATCCATCAGTTGTTCAATATATGCTTTCATCTCTCGCTCATCTACCTACAAAAGGATTATACATCCGCTCGCGCCCTACGGTGGTCTCAGGGCCATGGCCGTTCAGTAAACGGGTTTCGTCTGGCAAAGTGAATACCTGCGTATTGATGCTGTGGATCAATTGCTGATAGCTGCCTCCGGGGAGATCGGTGCGGCCAATACTGCCCTCAAAGATCACATCCCCGCAGAATAATACGCCAGCTTCAGCGCAATAAAACATCACATGGCCTGGGGTATGCCCGGGGGCCAGCCGGACTTCAAAACTCAAGCTTCCAAGGGTGAGTTCCTGACCATGCACCAGATCAATGCTGGGACGCGGTCCGGGATCAACATCCGCCAGTCCAAACAGGGCTGCCCCACCCTTCACCTCCCAAAGGGGCAAATCATTGGCATGCAGTGCTACCTGAGGGAGGGGATCGAATCCAGCAGTCAGCGCACCCACCCCGCCGATATGATCGAAATGTGCGTGGGTCAGCCATATCGCCTGGAGCATCCATCCGTTCTTTTCCAGCATGGATGTGATCTTCTTACTGGGATAGCCTGGATCTATCACTACAGCCTGTTTGGTCTCAGAATCAACGGCGAGATAAGCGTTGGTCATGGTCATTCCGAGCGGGAAAGTGTGAACTTCTAGGGGCATGAATACCTCGTTTGCTAATGAATTCGTAAGGAATATTATACTTTGTCTCCCCTTAAAAGCATGTTAAACTAAGGCATTCAAGGAGAGCATATGCCAAAATACCTGCCGGAACCGTTTCGAATCAAGATGGTAGAGCCAATCCGGCTCATCTCAGCAGAAGCACGCAAAGAAGCGCTTAAAAATGCGGGGTACAACGTATTTGGTCTGCATTCAGAGGATGTATACATAGATTTTATGACTGATTCAGGCACCTCAGCAATGAGCCAGGAGCAGTGGTCTGCGATGATGCTGGGGGATGAATCTTATGCTGGGGCAAGGTCATTTTATCGCCTGAAAGTGGTGATGGATGAAATCTTTGGTTTCAAGCACTTCGTGCCCACTCATCAAGGGCGTGCTGCTGAAGGCATCCTCAGCGCTCTGCTGATTAAACCCGGCCAATTTGTCCCCTCGAATATGCATTTTGACACCACCGAGGGCAATATCCGCGCCCGCAGGGGCAAGCCGGTGAACCTGATCATTGATCAAGCCTACAACCCAGCAACGCGGCTGGATTTTAAGGGCAATATGGATATTGCCAAACTGAAAAAATTCATCCGCGAAACCGGCCCAGAAAACATCCCCTTGGGGATGATCACGATCACCAACAATGCTGGCGGTGGGCAGCCTGTCTCGATGGAGAACCTGCGACAGGTTTCGGCAACTTACAAGGAATTTGACATCCCCTTTTTCATCGACGCTTGCCGTTTTGCTGAAAACGCTTACTTCATCAAGCTGCGAGAACCCGGGTATGAGGACAAATCCCCGCTGGAGATTGCCCAGGAAATCTTTTCCCTGGCTGATGGGGCAACAATGAGCGCCAAAAAGGATGGAATTGTCAACATCGGCGGCTTCCTGGCATTAAACGATGATAAGCTGTTTGAATCTGTCCGTAATGAATTAATCATGCGAGAAGGATTCCCCACCTATGGGGGATTGGCCGGTCGAGACCTTGAAGCCATGGCGGTTGGCTTTATGGAAGCCCTGCAAGTTTCCTATCTGGAATACCGTTTAGGCCAGACTGCCTATTTGGGAGAACGATTGCTAGAAAAAGGTATACAGATTATTGAGCCACCTGGCGCGCATGCGATCTATATCGATGCAATGAAATTGCTGCCCCATATCCCCCAGCGAGAACTGCCAGGGCAGGCCCTTTCGATTGCGATGTACCTGGAAGGCGGTATCAGAGCAGTAGAACTTGGTACGGTCGCCTTTGGGTATATTGATCCAGACACTGGGGAGGAAATCTTCCCCAGGCTCGATCTGGTTCGGATGGCGATCCCGAGGCGGGTGTACACCCAAAGCCATCTAGACTATACCGTTGATATTCTTGCAGAGATTGCAGCCAAGGCAGAAAGTTACCGCGGGTTCAGGATTGCTTACCAACCCAAACTGCTGCGGCATTTCACTGCCCGATTTGAGCCCCTCTAGAATAATCAGGTATCGCGCACATGACCGCTCAAGATTATTTTGACGAGATAAAGGAGTATCAGAGGCAGTTGGATGAACAACTGCGCGCGCCTGACGGCTGGCTGACACTTGTGGGCTTGCATTGGTTAAATGAGGGGAAAAACACAGTTGGGGCTGCTCTCACTTGCGATATTCCATTACCGGAAGGAACCGGTCCTGGTCTAGTTGGCACAATTGTAAAAACCGAGAATACGGTCACCTTTATGCCCTATCCCGGTGTTGAGGTAAAAATCGGTGAGCAAATCATCAAATCTGAGACTGAGCTTGAATCAGACATCAACCAGAATCCAACCATCCTCTCAATAGGGGAAGTGAGTATTTATCTGGTCATCAGGAACAGCCGTTTTGGAATTCGGGTCAAATATGAAACCAGCCCCAACCGGGTAAACTTCGAAGGCCGGGTGTGGTGGCCAATTGATATCGAAAAACGGGTTACCGCAGCCATTGAGTATTACGATCCGCAAAAAATGGTTGATGTGCCAGATGTTTTGGGTAACGTCAACAAGACCGCGATGGATTGCGCCTTGAAATTTCAGGTTGGCGGCCTGGAGTATTCGCTGGATGCGTTTGGTCTGCCCAGCGGACAATTCTACATCTTATTTCAGGACTTAAGCTGCCAAAACGGCAGTTATCCTGCGGGACGGTTTCTGGTAACAGAATACCCAGAAGATGAAGCTGTAGTGATCGATTTCAACAAAGCACACAATCCTCCATGTGCATTCACCTCCTTTGCCACATGCCCGCTGCCGCCCGAGCAAAACCACCTTGACATTGAGATCAAGGCTGGAGAACGGTACAAGCCTCTGCTTGGGCTGCATTAATTCAGGAAAACCAGCCATGAACAAACGACGCAATCTAATATCCACTTTGGTAGGGCTGGCAACAATTGCGTTGGTTTTTATCCTGTCAAAGCTTAGTGATTCCCAGCCTACGCCTCCTTTACACTGGTTCATATTTACATTGTTGCTCTCCTACACCTCTTCCTATGGCATTCCGCTGCCAATCGGAGAAGTTTCGCTGGGGCCGATGGTGGCCATGATCTCAATGCTGGTATTGGGCATTTATCCCACAACGGTGATTGTGGTGATTTCAGACATCATCTACGGACTTTACCGCTGGATATTACCAGAAAAAGCAGGATGGCACTCTTCAGACGACAGCTTCAACCTGGTGGCAACTACGGCGGCCAACCTGACGATGCATACTTTAAGTGTAATTGCCTCAGGGTTGGTCTTCTATGGTTTTGATGGGAATGTGCCCACCCAAAGCCCGCGGGATGTGATTATCCTGATCACCTCAGCGGCCGCTTATCTGGTCACAAATTACCTCTCAGCAGCCCTCTTCCTGCTGATGCGGAGCCGTCCTCACCTCCAATCACTGATTGAACACCTGCAAACATTGCTGCTATACGAAGCCATCCCCCTGATCTTTGCCCCACTGGCGGCTTCCATCTGGGTAATGATAGGGATTGTGCCTTTTATGGTCTTTGCTCTCAGCCTGGTGATCATTTCAGTGATCCTAAAAAACCAGGCAACCAACAAAAATGTGTTAGTAAGGCATCTGAAAGAGCTTGAAAGCCTCCAGGTTGTTGGGCGGTTATTGAGTGCCATCCTGGATGAAGATCAGATTGCAGAAGCGATCTACCGGGAAGTAAGCAAGCTGATGCCCACCGATAATTTTTATCTGGCCTTATACTACCCTGAGAGCGACACGATTCACTTTCCAATCAACTACGAACACAATGTCCCCCTTCCGCCCCGCTCCCGAAAATTCTCCAGCGGTCTGACTGAATACGTGCTCCGGACAAAAGAACCTCTGCTGATCGAGAAAAATGTGAAACAGTATGTTGAATCGCTTGGGCTGACTCACTACGGACAAGAGGCCTTATCCTGGCTGGGAGTGCCTCTGGTTGCCGGGGAGCAAATCCTGGGGATGATCGCAGTACAGTCGTACCCGATTGCGAATGCAATGCCGGCAAAGCTGGACCATCTACATCAAGAAATCCTGAGTATGATCGGGGCTCAAGCTTCCATTGCCCTTCAAAATGCGAGGCTCTACACCCAGACCGACCAAGCGTTGGCCCGGCGCATCCAGGAATTGAATTCGATCCTCAACACCACATCGGAAGGGATTGCCCTGGTAAATGACTCCCAAATCCTCCTGGAGATCAACCAGGCACTATGCGGTATGTTAGGCTGCTATCAGAAAGAAATCTTGGGCAAATCTGTGATGGACGAAGAGATTACGGGTAAGTTGCAGATAGATCCAGATATCAAGGCCAGAATCCTGGCAAATGAATTGGAAACATATCAGGATAAAGTAACCCTGACAGGCCCGATACACATACCTGCAGAGAGAACGATCACGCCGGTGAGAGTATCAGAGGATCATATTGATGGTTGGCTGCTGGTATTCAGAGATTTGACCAAAGAACAGCAACTCAATGAGTTTAGGGAAGATCTAACCAGAATGCTGGTACACGATCTTCGATCACCAGTGGTCTCCATTCAGGGAGGCCTGGATATGATCGAGGTGATGATCGATGATGGCAGCAAAGCTGATCTGATGGAGATGGTGAACATCTCACGCAAAGGTAGTGTGCAAATCCTGGAGATGATCAACGAGATACTGCATCTGAATCGGCTGGAAACCGGCAAAATGGTGCTGCAACTTGAGCCGGTAGACTTGAAGACGATTTTCACACAGGAAATAACTTTCCTGCATCCGATCATCCAACAAACGGGAATTAAGGTTGAAGAATACTTTGAACGCAGCTTACCAATCATTCAGGCAGATTCCGGGCTGATCAAAAGAGTGGTGCACAATCTGATTGATAACGCCATCAAGTTCACCCCAGATAACGGCACACTCACCCTTGTGGTAAAAACTGACCCTGCGGATGATGGTCAGATAATCCTCGGGGTTCAGGACACCGGACCTGGCATCCCACCGGACCAGCTCAGCAACCTATTTACCAAACACTTCACCACAAATGGACAGAAGTCCAGGCGGCGGGGAACCGGACTAGGCTTGTACTTTTCAAAATTGGCTGTGGCTGCTCATGGGGGAGAGATTTGGGCGGAAAGCGGTCTCGGCCAGGGGACAAACCTGCTTATCAGGCTGCCAATTGAGCCACACGAAGGTTCAATCTGATTGATCTTAAAAACTCGACATATAATCAATTTGTATTATTCTTTCTTCGCCGCCTGCCAGACTTCTTCCATTTCCTCAAGGGTCATATCAGAGAGTTGAATGCCCTGGTTTCGGGCATGGGCTTCAATGGCAGCAAAGCGTTGTTTGAATTTTTGATTGGTCTGGCGGAGCGCATCCTCTGAATCAATCCCCCACCAACGGCCGAGATTAACAAGCACAAAGAGCAGATCACCAAACTCTTCTGCCTTCATCTGGTCTCCTTCAGCAGCACGCAGTTCAGCCAGTTCTTCTTCCAACTTATCCACTACACCACCAATCTCAGGCCAGTCGAAACCCACTCGTGCGGCCCGGCGCTGATATTTTTCAGCGACCGAAAGTGCTGGCATTACCTTGGGAATCCCGTCCAAGACCCCTTTTCCAAAATCATGGTTTTGGCTGCGCTCTTCTGCTTTGATTGCCTCCCAATTTTTGATCACTGAATCGGCGTCATCCAGATAAATATCACCAAAAACATGCGGGTGGCGGCGCACCAGCTTGGTATGGATCCCGCGGATCACATCGGTCATGTTAAATTCACCGTACTCGCTGGCGATTTGGGTTTGCAATACAATCTGGAGAAGCAGATCGCCAAATTCTTCCTGCATCTCTGCCTGGTCATCCCGATCAATAGCATCGATAGCCTCATAGGCTTCTTCCAGCAGGTTTGTTCGCAGGGTCTGGTGGGTCTGTTCCCGATCCCACGGGCAGCCCTCCGGAGAGCGGAGATGGGCAATTAAATCCTGAAAACCCTCAAAGGAAGTGTATTCCCCGACTGGTGGCAGGTAGAGCGAGGTGAGAAGGCCGATACGCTCGCTTTTGTCGATCTGATGAAGGGGCAGCCTTTCAATTTTTTCATCTCTGGTGCCAGCTGCATGTACCAAAATAACTTCATGTTCATCCGGATATTGGGACATCAGCGTGATTTTTATCTCTCCGGCAAGTTTTTTAGAATAAAGTTGAGCCACCAAGGCTGGCTGGTGCGGCGGGAAACCGGGATAGTAACTGCTGACCAACTCCAGGGCATCCACCAAACTGGTCTGTGGTAGAGGGTCTATGCGCAACGCTGAAAAAGTCGGCTCCAAAAAGCTGAGACCATCAATGATGTGCACTGCCATCCCCTCCTGAGCGGCAAGCCGGGCAATCTCAACACCTGTCGCTTCGGCAACATAGGGATGACCGGGTACCGCGTAGAGCACACCCTCATCCCTGCGGCCAAGGGCAAGCACCTGCTCTACAATCCGCTGGTAGACCTGGGCGAAGGTCTCCTCTTGTTCATAGAATTGATCAAAACTTAGTACGATGAGCCCCTCTGGCAGCCCCTGGACGGTGGGATGCTGGCTGGTGCGCAAATAGACTTCTTTGGCGGCTTTCAGTGTTTCCCAGGCTTCCAGGGTGAGTTTCGCAGGGTCGCCAGGCCCCAACCCGAGGATGGTGATACCGGTCATTTCAGGATGCCTCCAGTTCCAAAGTTTTCAGGTGGCGGTGATTGCTTCCCAGATGAGGTGTTCGCGCCAGAAAGTGCATCCGCCAGGGACCCTTGACATCCTCCAGGCGGTATTCAAACCAGCTGACCGAAGTATTCTCAAAATCCATCAGCACAGAGCGGTAGGGGCCTACATTGAAGATCACATCCATAAAGGCGTTGAGGGTCCATCCATGGGTGATGACTGCCACTTTCTCGCTGGAGTGATTTACGACCAATCCAGTCAGAAAATTACTTACCCGGTTGCGGAGATCGATAAAAGATTCCACTCCAGGCGGCTCGGCTTCAAATGGGGTGAAAGGTTCTGCATGGAAATCTACCCGCTTATGGATCGGCAGGAGTTCATCCGGGATTGGCTCGCCAGAGGAGAAGCTGTAACCTCCTTCTCTGAGGCGGTGATCGGCAACCGCGGTGAGCGCATAGGCCTCCTCAATTGGAGCAGCGGTTTCTCTTGCGCGGTGAAGTGTGCTGGTATAGAGACCGTCCAGCTCTGGGACGGCAGATTTCATCCAGGCGGCCAGTTTTTGGGCCTGCTCAAGGCCATATTCGGTGAGAGCCGAGTTAAGTTGGTGATTGTGTTCAATTTCGCGCCAGTGAACGTTGGTCCAGCTTTCGCCGTGGCGGATTAGAAATAAATGCATGGGTTCTCCAGGATTGATAATTTACCGCCCAATGATACCAAAGATTACCTGGTTAGCCAGATAGTCTTGAGTCGATTTTCGGTTATATTTCGCCTTTCAAGTCCCATCTCGACAATTCCGATACTCAAAGACTATCAGACTTCGGGACTATGTGACTACCGGCCTACCTAAAGCTAAAAACCGCGGCGGGGAGTCCGCCGCGGTCTAAAGGTGTAAATGAAAAGCCAGTGGAGAAAGCAAAGCATTCTCCTAAGTCAAGCTGGGAAACCCAAATGGATCAGCGCTTGGTGTAGGTCGGGGCCTTGCGGGCACGCTTGAGACCGGGTTTTTTGCGCTCTTTGACCCGCGGGTCACGGGTGAGGTGACCGCCATGGCGCATGGCCCGATCGACATCCGGGTTCATTTTGACCAGGGCGCGAGCCAGACCCATGCGAACAGCGCCAACCTGCCCGGTGACACCGCCGCCATTGACAAGCACGGAAACATCCACTGAGCCTTTTGAGCCGGCATCCGTCAACGGAGATAGCACGATATCCAGATCACCAAGGCGAGGAAAGAAATCTTCCACTTTTTTGCCATTGACAATGAACTCGCCACTGCCGCTCATAATGCGGACGCGGGCGGTAGCTGCTTTCCGGCGGCCAATTCCTTCGTAATAGTGTTCAGACATTTCTTGCTCCTTACGCCAACGGTTTCGGGTTCTGGGCCTGGTGGGGATGATCAGGTCCGGCATAGACCTTGAGCTTCTTCAGTAGATTACGGCCGTAGGTATTTTTCGGCAGCATCCCTTTAACAGCTGCTTTGATCACCCGATCGGGGTGTTTCTCCAGCTGGTCACGCAGGTTGATCTCTTTCAACCCGCCGGGATAACCGGTGTGGCGGTAATACATTTTGTCATCAAGTTTGTTACCGGTAACAACGATCTTTTCGCAGTTGACAACGATCACAAAGTCGCCTGTATCGACACCAGGGGTGTAGATAGGCTTGTCCTTGCCCAACAAGGTGCGGGCAATCTTGGTGGCGAAACGTCCCAAATTCTGGCCGTTGGCATCTGCCACGTACCATTCATGGGTAATTTCACCGAGTTTAGGATGATAGGTTTTTTCCACAACAACCTCACAAATCTTGATTTTCGTTCGGCTTGACCGAAGGAAAGATAGGAATTTGCTACGCAAACTCCAGGGTTTATATGAATATCATTCCGGATACGTCACATTGGTGAGAAACAACCCATGGGACGGGGCAAGCCCCTGGATCATCTCACTGCCAGGTGTTCTCAGCGCCTGTTCCAGCACGCTCAACGGCTTATTTCTCAGGCCAATCTCCACCTGGATGTGTACCAAACGGCGTACCATATGGTAAAGAAAGGCATTGGCCGTGACTGTGAAGCTGAGCGTATCGCCTTCCTTTACCCAGCCAGCCTGGAAAACCAGGCGGATGGTACCACCCCCCTCCTGAGGGAGCGTGCCAAAGGCAGAAAAATCATGCTCGCCCACCAGTAACCCAGCACAGGTTTGCAGCAAATTAAAATCTGGCTGCGGCCAGACCCGCCAGGCAAACCGCTCACGGAGCGGGTCTCTGACTGGCTGGCTGATGATGCGGTACTCGTATGTGCGAGCAAGGGCATCAAACCTGGGGTGGAAGTCGGCGGCGGCTTCACGGACCTGGCGCACAGCGATTTCCGGTGGAAGATTGGCATTCAAAGCGCTGCGCAGATCGGCAAGGGAGTGAGGCCAGTGATGATCGAATGCCACTACCTGGCCAGAAGCATGCACGCCAGCATCAGTGCGGCCAGCGGCCAGCAGCGAACTTCCCCGCCAGCCAATTTTCCTGAGAGCTTCTTCCATCTCTCCCTGGATGGTACGGGCATTCATCTGACGCTGCATTCCACCGAATGCTGTGCCGTCGTATCCGAGAATAATTTGGTAACGTTCCATTGTTTCCCGGGATATCCGGGATTACAGCCGCTAAACTACTCGACCAGTTCCAACACCACCATTTCAGAGCTGTCGCCATCGCGGCGGCCAAGCTTCATCATCCGGGTGTATCCGCCATTGCGTTCCTCATAGCGAGGCGCAATTTCATCAAAAAGCTTCTGCACGATTTCTTTATCAGCAAGCCTGGCGTGTGCCAAACGGCGGGCATGCACAATCTTGTCATTCTCACCTGAGGCAAGGGCACGTTTTGCTAAAGAGATCAGCTTCTCAGCCTGACCACGAATGGCTTGCGCTTTGGCACGCGTGGTGCGGATGCGCTCATATTCAAATAACTGCTTTACCATCACCTTGCGCAGTGCGGTACGAGCACCGACATGACGGCTAAGCTTTTTTCCTACTACTTTATGTCGCATGGTTAATCTTCCTCCGGATAATCAGCTGCTGCAAAATCTTCATCATCGTTTCCAGCCTGATCAACATCGGCCTCAGCGCCATTGGCATTGCCTTCTAGATAGCCTTTTTCGGCCATTTGCAGCACCAGTTCATCCATACTCTTCTCACCGAAGTTGCGGATGGACATAATGGCATCTTCCCCCTTTTCAAGGAGTTCGAGGACTTCGCCGACGGTGATGATCCCGGCACGTTTGAGGGAATTGAAGACCCGGACAGACAGGTCAAGATTCTCGATTGGTGTTTCATAAATTTCACTGGTCAAGCGGCCATCGTCAGCAGCTTCTGGCTCGACAGGCGCAAGAGAGATTTCGGTGACCCCGGCAATGTGACGGAGATGTTCCATCAAAATACCGGCAGCGGTACTCATGGCGTCTTCAGGGGCAATTGTGCCGTCTGTCCAGATTTCCATGATCAGCTTGTCGTAGTTGGTGCTCTGACCCACTCGGGCTTGACCAACCTCCCAATTGACCTGTTTGACAGATGTGAAGATTGCATCGACAGGAAGCTCCCCAATCGGGAGTTTGCCGCTGCGGTCCTGGGCTGGTGAGTAACCTCGGCCGCGTTCAACCGTCATTTCAATTTCAAGTTTGGTTTTGGCACTGTCAGAGGTAAAGAGGTACAGATCAGGATTGACCACCTCTACCTCAGGG
Source organism: Anaerolineales bacterium (assembly GCA_016932165.1). GTDB lineage: Bacteria > Chloroflexota > Anaerolineae > Anaerolineales > UBA11579 > UBA11579. Next base: position 14,459 of record JAFGDK010000004.1, on the reverse strand, counting down.
GGTGCAATGATATCAGCAGCGGTGACCACGCCCTCGCCGCGCACCTCAAGGTGCAGCCGGGCGGTGTCAACATCTGATAATTTCATCCGAATTTGCTTGAGTTGCAGCATGATCTGAATCACATCTTCACGGATACCGGGGATGTCACTGTACTCATGCTGGACATCGGTGATCCGGATAGAGGTGATCGCCGCCCCCTCCAGTGAGGAGAGCAGAACACGCCTGAGCGCATTGCCCAGGGTGGATCCATAGCCTCGCTCCAGCGGGCTGATGGTGTACATCCCATAATTGCGTGATTCGGCCTCACGCTCGATCCTCGGGGTAACCATATTACTTAGAATGATCACAGGCTATTCCTTCCCCAACCAGCAGCTATCGAAATAACTGCCTTCGGATTCTCATTTAACGGGAGTAGTACTCCACAATCAACTGTTCGTTTAGATTGGCATCAATCTCAGCACGCTCAGGCAGCCGGAGGATCCCGCCGCTAAAATCTTTCAGATTGCGAGTGATCCAATCGGGGGTTGAGCGTTCTTCTGCCATTGCCATCAGGTCTTTGATCAAAGTCTTGGAGCGAGATCCCTGGCGAACCTGGATCAAATCTCCGGGCTTGATCTGCATGGAAGGCACGTCGGTGCGGCGGTCATTGACCATGAAATGGCCATGAGCAACCAACTGTCGTGCCTGGGAGCGGCTGCTGGCGTACCCCATGCGGTAGATTACATTGTCAAGGCGTGACTCCAGAATCTGGAGTAAGGTGAGGCCAGTAAGGCCGCGCGCCTTGATTGCCTGCCGGTAGTAGCGGCGGAACTGTTGTTCCAGCACGCCATACACGCGGCGGGCTTTTTGTTTGGCACGCAGCTGCGCACCATAGTCTGATTCTCGCGAGCGAGACCATTGGGCCTGACGGCCGTGGTGTCCGGGGGGATATGCGCGCTTTTCCATGGCGCATTTAGGTGAGTAGCATCTCTCTCCCTTGAGAAATAACTTCTCACCTTCCCGACGACACAGTTTACATACAGGACCTGTATATCTAGCCATTAAATAATCCTCACTTCTTCCTGCGTTTTCGGAATGGTAAATTTTCTAAACTTTAAACTCGGCGACGTTTCGGCGGGCGGCAACCATTGTGCGGCACCGGGGTGATGTCTTCGATAGAGTTTACTTTTATATCTGTAGCACTGACCGCACGGATGGCAGATTCGCGTCCGGGGCCAGGGCCTTTTACGATCAGGTCAACTTCTCGGATGCCCATATCCATCGCGGATTTGAGGGCTTTTTCCATCGCGAGACGAGCGGCAAAGGGGGTCGATTTGCGTCCACCTTTGAAACCCACCGCCCCGGCGCTGGACCAGGTTACTGTGTTGCCTTGTTGATCGGTAACGGTAACAATTGTATTGTTAAAAGATGCGTAAACATGGATCTGGCCGGAAGATAATACCTTCTTGGCCTTCTTCGGTCCACGTCTTGAGCGCTGTGGTCTTTTTGCCATTTCTCTCAGATCCTTTCCAGATTACTTCTTGGTTGCGCCTCTGCGGCGTCCGCGTCCAGCAACAGTTTTCTTGGGGCCTTTGCGGGTGCGGGCGTTGGTGCGGGTGCGTTGGCCGCGAACAGGTAAGTTGCGGCGGTGGCGCAATCCTCGGTAGCTGCCGATTTCCATCAAACGTTTGATGTTCATCTGGGTCTCGCGCCGCAGGTCACCTTCAACCGTCAAGTTGTTGACGATGAAATCACGCAGCGAGGCGATTTCGGCATCAGTCAGATCACGGACACGCGTATCCGGACTGATCTCGGTAGCTGCCAGAATATCTTGTGAGGTCTTCAGGCCAATCCCATAGATATAGGTCAGGCCAATTTCAACGCGTTTTTCACGCGGGAGGTCAACACCTTCAATACGTGCCATAACTACCCTTTATCCTTGTCTCTGTTTGTGTTTTGGATCGCTGCAAATTACGTACAGCCGGCCTTTGCGGCGGACGAACTTGCATTTGCTGCATCTTTTTCTAACTGAGGATGATACCTTCATCATGTACTCCTTTGATAAGCCAAAACAATGAATTTTACTTCAAGGTTGTATTTTCGTCTAGGCTCATTCTTAAACCAATGTCAAAATCATGGGTTCACCATCGGTGACTGCTACGGTGTGCTCGGTATGTGCAGTGAGTGACTGGTCTACCGATGAAACAGTCCACTGGTCGGACTGCACCCTGGTGTAGGGCGTACCTACCAGCACCATTGGCTCCAAGGCAATGGTCATACCCGGCCGGAGGACCATTCCCCTTCCTGGCAGTCCCCAATTGGGAACCTGCGGGCCTTCGTGCATTCTGCGCCCGACGCCATGCCCGGTGTATTCCCGCGGCACGTGGAAGCCGTAACTTTCCACATGCTTCTGGATGGCGTGGGAGACATCTCCCACCCGGTTTCCGGAACGCATCTGCTCGATACCCAGTTCAAGGGCTTTCTCGGTGACTTGCAGCAACATACGCACTTCTTGCGAGATCTCGCCGACGCCAACAGAAAAGGCTGAGTCTGCTACGAAGCCTTTAAACACCGTACCGCAGTCGATTGAGACCAGATCGCCCTCTTTGATCACCCGGCTGCCAGGGATGGCATGGACCATTTCCTCGTTGACGCAGGAATTGATCGTGGCCGGGTAAGGCGTGGGACCGGGATAGCCAAGAAAAGCGGGGTTTGCGCCATGATCTCGGATCACAGTCTCAGCGATCTTATCCAGGGCAGCGGTGGTGACCCCGGGTACGATCGCTTCTCGGACAGCCTGAAGCGCTTTGGCGTTGATGCGTCCCGCCTCGCGCATGAACTCAAGCTCTTCCTTGCTCTTAATGACTACGTTCCGTTCCCAAGCCATGTGTTTCTCTTAAGGTTCAGTTCACTTCAGGGAGCTTATCGATAAGCTCCTGGGTAACCTGTTCAATTTCCTGGTTGCCGTTGATCTCTGCCAGCACACCCCGCTGAGTATAGTATTCAATCAGCGGTGCAGTTTGCTCGGAATATACCTTAATGCGGTTGGAAACCGTCTCAGGGGTGTCATCCGGGCGCTGGTAGAGTTCAGAGCCGTCCAGGTCGCAAATGCCAGCCTGTTTAGGCGGGCTGAACAGGGTATGGTAGATCGCCCCGCACTGTTTGCAGGTCCACCTGCCCGATAGGCGTGCCATTAAGACCGATTCTGGCACCCCAATCAGGGGAACGAGATCGATCTTGTGACCCATTTGTGACAGAGTGGCATCCAATGCTTCAGCCTGGGCCGTTGTGCGGGGGAAGCCATCGAGGATGGCGCCTTTGGCGCAGTCTGGGCGGCTGAGGCGTTCTTTGACCATCTGAATGGTAAGGTCATCAGGTACCAACTCGCCTTTATCAATGTACGATTTAGCCAGTTTACCAAGCTCGGTTTCATTTTTGATGTTATCCCTGAACAAATCTCCAGAAGAGATATGCGTCAGGCCAGACTTTTCAGCCAACAGTTTAGCCTGCGTACCTTTTCCAGCCCCTGGGGCTCCGAGCATGACAATGAAAACCGGCATCTGCTTATCCTCTAATTATTTGACAAGCAGCGACTCGTCATAGCCGTGAACCTTCAATTCAGCTTCGATGTTGAAGAAGGTATCACGCACCACACCCACCACAATCAACAAACCGGAGGCGTTGATCAGGAAAGAGCCGCCGCCGCCGATCTGAGCCAGATCGGGGACCAGCAGGGTCACCAGAAATGGCAAAACTGCGATTACACCCAGGAATAAAGCTCCGGGGAAAGTAATCCGGCGCAGCACCCTGGTGAGGTATGCCTGTGTGGGACCGCCCCGGCTGACACCTGGAATCTGGGCGCCAGAACGCTTCAAGTTTTCGCCGTAGTTTTGCTGCTGGAAGAGCACGTCAGTATAGAAGAAGGCAAACCCAACCACAAATATGAAGTTGATCAGCCAGTACCAGCCGCTTTGAACAGTCAGATTGGTTGATATCCACACAGCTGTGTTCGTCACCCACTCCGTCTCAGATCCCTGCATCAAACCAGCCAGCAAGCCGGGGAACTGCAGCAGCGCCGAGGCAAAGATCAAAGGGATCATGCCGGCCATATTTACCTGCAGCGGGAGAGTGCCCTTGACGGGCATGGACATACGATTGCCCATGCGGCGGCCGGGGTACATCACAGGGATGTTGCGGCGGCCTTGCTGGACAAACACAATCACAAAAATGGTCAGGATGGTGATGACCAGCAGAGCGCCGATACCGACCCAACGGATGCTGGGGTCCAGTCCTGCGCCGCCTTCAGCAATCGGCTTGGGGGCATTCCACACGCTGAGATATGATGAGGGCAGCTGGGCAATGATCCCTGCAAAGATCAATAAGGAAAGTCCCTGCCCGCGGATACCGTGCTCAGAGATCAGCTCACCCAGCCAGATGGCAAACATCGTACCGGCAGTCATCGAGATGATAATGGTGATCGAGCGCAAAATATTGGCGTCGGCACCAAACCCAAATCCGGGGATGATCTGCACGCCGCCTAGGTTGGAAACCACCTGGATCTGGCCAAAAGCGGTCAGCGCACCCATCAGGATCGCCAGCCGGTAAGTGTTCTTTTCCATCCACTTGCGGCCTTCGCGTGGGTCATCTTCCATGCGTGCCTGCCAAGCAGGGATGATCGGAACCAAAAGCTGGATCACGATTTGGGCAGTAATGTAGGGATATACGCCCATACCGAGGATAGAGAACTGCCGCAGAGTACCACCGGAGATCAGGTTGACCATGTTGAGGAAGTTCGCCGAGGCAGTGGTTCCGCCCATGATCGCATTCAGGGCTACGGTGTCCACACCCGGGACGCGCACCTGGGCCACAAAGCGGTATAGTACCAACAGGCCAAATGTGATCAGTAATTTTCTGCGGATGTCAGGAGCGGTCCATAAATACCGCCAGCCAGCACGTTTCATGTAGTCTTCTCCTTGTGATTACTACTTAATCTCCAGAATTTCCACACTGCCGCCGGCAGCTTCGATCTTCTCTTTGGCGCCCTTGGAAATGCGGTGGACGCGGACATTGTAGGCTTTTTTGACATCGCCGCGGCCGAGGAGGACCACCGGGAATTCCGGCTTGCGCAACAAGCGGGCATCATCCAGCGTCTTGGGATTGATCTCGGCATTGGCCTTGAATCCTTCCAATTGATCCAGGTTGACTTCGTTGTACTCCTGCTGGAAAGGCGGAGTAAAACCGCGTTTGAACGGAAGCCGGCGGTAGAACGGCAGGTTGCCGCCCTGGCGGTAAAGCTTTCCACCCGAACCAGCGCGAGCGCCGTAGCCTTTGGTCCCTCGGCCAGCAGTCTTACCGCCTTTACCGGAAGTACCGCGAGCCACGCGGATGCGGGACTTTTTAGCCCCTTCGTTTGGTTTTAAGTCGTGTAACTTCATTGCCACGTACCTTTATTCTTCTACTTGCACCAGGTGGCTGATCTTGTGGATCATGCCGCGGATCACTGGTGTGTCTTCATGCTCAACTGTCTGATTGAGCTTCTTCAAGCCCAAAGCACTGACTGTGCCTTTCTGGCGTTTGGTATAACCGATCGGGCTTTTGACCAATGTGATTTTTAGGGTTCTATTTTTCTTAGCCACGTTTGCGCTCCCAATAGGGCAGCAGGTCTGCCACTTTCTTGCCGCGCAGACGGGCGGTGTCTTCGATCGATTTTAGTTGATCGAGGGCATCCATGGTTGCCTGCACCACATTCAGGATATTGGCGCTGCCCTGTGATTTGGTGAGGATATCCTGAACCCCCACAGACTGCAGCACAGCACGGACACCACCACCCGCTATCAACCCGGTTCCGGGGGAAGCCGGTTTGAGGAACACCCGCGCGCCCGCTGTTTTACCAACCACAGCATGGGGGATAGTGTTCTTATACAGGTTTACGCGGTGCATATCCTTGCGGGCACGTTCAGTGGCTTTGCTAATCGCGTCGGGGACGGTGTTGGCTTTGCCGACACCGACACCAACCTGACCAGCCTTATCACCAACCACTACCGTGACGCGGAAACCAAACCGCCGGCCGCCCTTGACCACTTTGGCTACCCGGGTGATATCGATCGTGCGTTCTTCAAGTTCTTGTTCAAATTCTTGATTGTATTCACTCATCTCTCACTCCTGCCTAGAACTCAAGGCCGCCTTCACGGGCGCCTTCTGCCAGGGCTTGCACCCGGCCGATGTATTTGAAGCCGCCGCGGTCGAACACCACTGTGGTGATTCCCTGAGCTTTGGCCCGGTCTGCAACAGCTTCACCTACCAGGCGAGACTGTTCTGTTTTTGTTTTGCCGCTCATCTTGCCGCGCAGGTCTTTATCTATGCTGGAAGCAGATGCCAGGGTGACACCGGCTTCATCATCGATGACCTGGGCGTAGATCTCGGTCAGGCTGCGGAAGACCGCCAGACGGGGTCTTTCTGGAGTGCCAGCCAGATTTTTGCGCACACGGGCGTGGCGTCTGATGCGTGCTTCTCTTCTATTTGTCTTAGCCATTGTTCTACCTCTACACCTTACCTGCCTTACCAGCTTTGCGGCGGACATATTCACCGCGATAGCGGATGCCTTTGCCCTTGTAAGGTTCCACCGGGCGCAGGCCGCGGATCTCAGCGGCGGTCTGGCCCACAACCTGCTTATCGTAGCCGGAAACTCGAATCACATTATTGCGTTCCAGCACCTCAAAGGCGATCCCTTCAGGCGGTTCGACAGTGATGTTGTGGGAATAGCCCAAACTGAAGACAACATTCTCCCCGGCCATCTCAGCACGATAGCCAACACCATGGATCTCAAGGAACTTCTCGAACCCCTTGGATACTCCTTCCACCATGTTGTTGATCACTGAGCGAGCGGTACCGTGCATCGACCGGTGGAATTTTTCTTCAGAAAGGCGTTTGACTTCCAAGACACCGTCTTCCAGGGTGACCTCAATCACCGGGGGAAAGGTGTGGGAAATCTCGCCTTTCGGGCCCTTGACGCGGACGTGGGTGCCTTTGATCTCCACTTCCACGCCGGCAGGGACTTCTATTGGTAAGCGTCCTACTCTAGACATTGTAATAAACCTCCATTTTTATCCTCTTGCAGGATTGGAGGGGTGTGGTGCTTCGCCCGACAAGCTTCTTGGCAAAATTCGCTTGGCAGCAGAGTTGCTCGCAAATTCGCCAGGGCTTGAGTGCAAAATCCACATCCCTTTACCAAACCTTACAGAGTACCTCGCCGCCTACCCCGATCTGACGGGCACGCTGACCGGTCATCACACCTTTTGGGGTGGACAGAATGGAAATACCAAGACCAGAGAAAATCCAGGGGATCTCACTCTTCTTGGTGTACACTCTGCAACCAGGTTTACTGACGCGTTCCAGGCCGTCGATCACCGAGCGGCGGGTGCGGCGCTCGCCTACGTATTTAAGGCGGATGCGCAAGATTTTAACGTGGGGCTTATCGCCCTCTACTACTTCAAAGCCATCGATATAGCCTTCATCCTTGAGGATCTGAGCGATCGCAACTTTGATCTTCGAATTGGGCATCGCAACACTGGCGTGTTCAGCCATAATGCCATTGCGGATGCGGGTCAACATATCGGAAATGGGATCAGATATTGTCATTTCTCACTCCAACCTACCAGGACGATTTGGTGACGCCAGGGATCTTGCCGTCGAGCGCCAGCTCGCGGAAGCAAATTCGGCAGAGACCAAAGCGGCGTATGTAGCCACGCGGACGACCGCATTTTTTGCAGCGGTTACGGACGCGGCCGGGGTATTTTCGCCTGGATTCACGGATTACCATTGATTTTTTTGCCATTCTCTTATCCTTCTGTCGCAAAGGGCATACCGAGCATGCGGAGCAATTCCCGGCCGCCTTCGTCATTTTCAGCAGAGGTGACAATCGTCACTTCAAAGCCTCGAATCTTGTCGATCTTGTCATAATCAATCTCTGGGAAGATCAATTGTTCATGAAAGCCAAGGGTGTAATTTCCACGTCCATCAAAGGAGTTGGGATCGACACCACGGAAGTCGCGCATACGAGGCAGTGCAATGTTCATCAAGCGGTCCAGGAAGGACCACATGCGCTCACCGCGCAGGGTGACCTTTGTCCCAATGGCACGGCCTTCACGCAGCTTGAAGTTTGCGATGTTCTTGCGTGAGATGGTGACCACCGGTTTTTGCCCAGTGATTTTGGTGAGATCTTCAACTGCTGCATCCAGGGCTTTGGCATTTTCAAGGGCTTCACCCAACCCAATATTGAGGACAACCTTCTCAACCCGCGGCACCTGCATCACATTGTCAAGGCTCAAAATCTCTTTGAGAGCCCCAACAACCTCATTTTCGTATCTTTCTTTTAATCTTAATACCATGATCAGCCTCCACGTTAGTCTATGTCTTCACCGCAGCTGCGGCAGACACGGAAGGGCAGCCCATCTTCATCCCGACGAACGCCCACGCGAGTGGTTTGGTTGCATTTGGGGCAGACCAACATGACGTTGGAGATATCAAAGGAGCCCTCAAATTCAATGATACCGGGATTCATGGTACGGCCTTCTGCCTGGAACTGGCGCTGGTGCTTTTTACGCATGTTCACGCCCTGAACCACAATGCGGTTCTCCTTGGGCATCACCCGGATCACTTCGCCGCGCTTGCCTTTATCCTCACGCGCCCCGGTGATCACCTGAACGGTATCGCCTCTTTTAATTCTCATTTTTTTGCTCATAATTCACCTTCTTTTAGAGCACTTCCGGTGCCAAGGAAACGATTCGCATAAAGCCGAGCTCACGCAGTTCGCGTGCTACCGGGCCAAAGATACGGGTTCCCTTGGGGTTGCGGCCATCAGTATCCAGGATGACAGCAGCGTTATCATCAAACTTGATAGTGGAGCCATCTTCGCGGCGCCATTCCTTGGCGGTGCGAACTATGACCGCTTTGACCACGTCTGATTTCTTGACGCTGCCCTGGGGGGTTGCCGCTTTCACAGTAGCAACCACAATATCACCAACATGCCCATAGCGGCGGACAGAGCCGCCAATCACTTTGATCACAAGCAATTCACGGGCGCCGGTGTTATCAGCAACTTTTACTCGAGATTCTACCTGGATCATGACTACGCCTCCGGGATATCCTCAGCGCGCTGATTGCGCTTGGTGATCTCTTCCACTGCCCAGCGTTTGGTCTTGGAAATCGGGCGGGTCTCGACAATCGTGACCTCGTCTCCAATGTTGCAGTCAAGCTCATCATGAGCTTTAATCGTCTTGGCACTGGTGACAATCTTATGGTAAAGCGGGTGGCGGTAGCGGCGGGTGATCTCCACAGTTACGGTTTTCTGCATTTTATTGCTGATAACTACGCCGCTGAGACGTCTGCGAGTGTTCTTCATGCTTCACCTTCTTTCTCTTTCAGGATGGTGATCAGCCTGGCGATCTTGCGCCGGGTTTGTTTGATCTGGGTGTGATCAGTAAGTTCACCAGTGGTGAGCTGAAAGCGCAAGCGCATCAAAGCTTCGCGGGCGTCATCCAGTTCTTCCTGAATGTTTTCTATACTCATTTCACGGATTTCAGCAGCGTCCATCAGGAACCTCCTGCTCGATCGTAGGCTTGAATGATCTTAGTCTTGACCGAGAGTTTGTATCGGGCACGCTGAAGGGCTTCGCGAGCCACATCTTCAGACATCCCACCAACTTCAAACAGCACTCGGCCAGGTTTGACCACTGCGGCCCAAAATTCCACATCGCCTTTGCCTTTACCCATGCGGGATTCTGCGGCACGCTGGGTGATCGGCTTATCAGGGAAGACGCGGATCCACACTTTACCGCGGCGTCGGGCTGCACGAACAATCGCACGGCGGGCAGCTTCGAGCTGGCGGGCGGAAACCCATCCGGGTTCCAGCGCTTGAAGGCCAAATTCTCCGAATTGGACCTCATTGCCACGCTGAGCTTTGCCTCTCATGCGACCGCGCATCTGCTTGCGGTACTTGACTCGTTTTGGCATCAACATAATTGCTAAACCTCTTCGTTCCTAAACCGGCGGGGCTTACTTACTGACGTAAACGCCTTCGGTGTTGACTTCTTCATCTTCTTCCGCTACCGGAAGGATTTCGCCTTTATAAATCCATACCTTGACGCCAATGACACTGTAGGTAGTGACAGCTTCGGCCACAGCGTAATCAATGTCGGCGCGCAGCGTGTGCAGCGGCACACGGCCTTCACGCAGCCATACCCGGCGGGCCATATCTGAACCGCCCACGCGTCCGGCTACTTCTACCTTGGCGCCTTCAGCGCCTGCCCGCATGATTTGCGAGAGCGCCCGGCGCATCGCCCGGCGGTAGCTGATGCGGCGTTCAAGCTGCTCGGCAATGTTCTGGGCAACCAGATAGGCATCCAAGTCTGGATCTTTGATCTCTTTGATCTGTAGATCAATTTTCTTACCGACCAAGGTTTCGAGGTCCTTGCGCATCGCTTTGACGTTCTCGCCCTTGCGGCCAATCAGCACGCCCGGCTTGGAGGTGTGCACAAAGATGCGCACTTCTCCGGGAAAGCGTTCGATCTCAATGCGGGAGATACCTGCCTTTGGGGAGTGCTGGCGGATCATATCCCGGACTTCGAAGTCCTGGTGGAGTTGTTCGGTGTAATCTGCGCCTTCGGCGTACCAACGCCCATCCCAGGTTTTATTGATACCCAGGCGAAAGCCGATCGGATTTACTTTTCGACCCATATCGTTCTCCTCTTCCTAGTTCTCTTCTCGTTCGCGCAGAATAACGGTTACATGAGAGTAGCGTTTGAGTTGCGGTTTGTAGCGCCCGCGTCCACCGAAACGGCCGCGTTTGAGGGTGCGTCCCTCATCTGCGAAAATTTTGTGGACATAGAGTCCGGCCCGGCTGACGCCGAAGTTTTCTTCTGCGTTGATCATCGCAGAGCGCACTACTTTATAGACTGGTTTGGCAGCTTTGTTGGGAACAAACTTGAGCAGATCAAGTGCATCCACCACATCTTTGCCGCGCACCATATCCACAACCAGCCTGGTCTTCTGCGCCGAGATAGGAAGTTCTTTGGCAACTGCTTTATATTCTTCGGCCATTGTTTAACTCCTACCTTCGTTTCTTTTCCTGAACATGGCCGCGATAGGTCCGGGTGGGGGCAAATTCACCCAGCCGGTGCCCGACCATATTCTCGGTGATATAGATCGGCACATGGCGGCGGCCGTCGTGGACGGCGATGGTGTGGCCGACCATCTGGGGGAAGATGGTACTGGCCCGGCTCCAAGTGCGGATCACTTTTTTCTCATTCTTTTCATTCATTTGCTCAACCCGCTTGATCAGCTTGGGATCTACAAATGGTCCTTTTTTCAGTGAACGTCCCATAATTCAAACTCCAAATTCCTAGCGGCGTTTCTTGCCGCGTCTGCGGACAATGTACTTATCGGTGGTCTTGTTCCGGCGGGTGCGGTAACCCAGTGTCTTTTGGCCCCAGGGAGATTTAGGGCTGGGCATACCAATCGGGGAACGACCTTCACCACCGCCGTGTGGATGGTCCCGCGGGGACATCGCCGAACCGCGGACAGTAGGCCGAATACCTTTATTGCGTTTGCGTCCGGCTTTACCCAGACGAATGTTGCCGTGTTCCACGTTGCCGATCTGCCCGATGGTGGCGAAGCAAACCTGGTGGATAAGCCGAACCTCGCCGGAGGGCAGGCGGATCTGGGCATAATCGCCCTCTTTGGCCATCAACTGGGCAGCAGCACCTGCTGAGCGAACCATCTGGCCGCCTTTGCCTTCTTTCATCTCGATGTTGTGGATCATCGTCCCGGTGGGGATATTGGCGATCGGCAGTGCGTTTCCAGGACGGATGTCAGCATCAGGGCCAGATTCAATCGTATCACCCACCCGGACACCCAACGGTGCGAGGATGTAGCGTTTTTCGCCGTCGGCGTAGTGCAGTAAGGCCAGACGAGCAGTGCGGTTGGGATCGTATTCGATCGTGGCAACCTGGGCAGGAATGTTATGCTTATCGCGTTTGAAATCCACCGAGCGGATTTTTCGCTTGCTGCCGCCGCCGCGATGACGGACAGTGATGCGGCCAAAGTTGTTGCGGCCGCCGCGTTTGCGGTTGATCTGGACAAGGGACTTCTCAGGCTTCGACCTTGTAATTTCCTCAAAGGTATAGCTGGTCATGTCCCGGCGGCCGGGGGTTGTGGGTTTATATTTTTTGACTGCCATTAGTAAACCCCTTCAAAGATATCAATCGATTCGCCAGGAGCAAGGGTAATCACTGCTTTTTTGTATTCCTTGCGACGGTTGACCAGGCGACGGCTTAGTCCTGACATTTTTTTCTTACTGGGTAACACTGAAATGTTTACCCGGACGACTTCAACATTGAATATAACTTCTACAGCTTCCTTGATCATCGGCTTGGTTGCATAGCCTGCTACCTCGAAAACGACCTGGTTATTCTTGTCGTTCTGATAGTTGGATTTCTCTGTGATGATCGGCCGCCGGAGAACTTCGTAAAGATTTTTTTTCATGATCTCTACCTCTATCCCTTACTTCCCCAAGTGACCGGAGATGATCTCGAGAGCACCAGCAGGGATGATGACTTTGTCATACCCCAACAAGTCGCGCACATTGAGATAGCTGGCTTGCAGAGTTTTGGCGTTAGGCAGGTTGCGTGTGGAGCGTACAACCAGGGCTTCATCGCCTTCCTTCTGGGTTGTCAGGATCAATGCGGAGCTGTCGCCGACCAATTTTTGGAGGGCAGCATACATCTCTTTGGTTTTGGGTTCTTTGATCTTCAATTCATCCACGATCACAATTTCCTCATCGGCAGCTTTGACCGACAGCGCTGAGCGGAGGGCCGCCTTGCGCATTTTCCTGGGCATTGCTTTCTCGTAGGAACGAGGTTTGGGTGTGTGGATTTTTCCACCACCGACCCACTGCGCAGCACGGTTGGAACCCTGACGGGCACGACCAGTACCTTTCTGGCGGTAAGGTTTCTTCCCGCCGCCACTGACATCACTGCGCCCTTTGGTGCTGTGGGTGCCCTGACGGGCATTGGAAAGCTGGCGGACGTAAGCCTGATGCATCAGGTCCACGTTCACCGGGGCTTCAAAGATCTCTGGGGGCAGTTCTACTGTCTCACCAGTTTTCTTTCCATTGAGGGTGTAAATATCAAGTTTCATAAGTTTCTCGCGTCAGTATGGCAAGTGCCTTACTGCTTGCGCGCCTCCTTGATCATCACCAGGCCGCCTTTTGCCCCGGGGACAGAACCGCGCACCCCAATCAGGTTGCGATCAGCATCTACCAGCGCAACCTTCAGGTTGGCGCTGGTCACACGCTCGTTGCCCATACGGCCCGGCATACGCTTTCCTTTGAAAACGCGTCCGGTGCCGGAGGTTGCGCCAATTGAGCCAACTGCGCGCTGGCGGTCTGACTGACCATGAGTAATAGGGCCGCCGCTAAACCCATGGCGTTTCATGGCGCCGGCAAAACCTTTACCTTTGCTGGTGCCAATCACATCCACATGGTCTCCAAGTTCAAAGACCTCGGCGGTGACTTTGTCGCCTACCTTCAGGTCAGTTTCCTTGACCCGAAACTCGCGTAAAAACCGGAGCGGGGGGGCATCTGCTTTATTCAGGTGTCCCAACTGACCTCCGGTAAGGCGGGCAGGCTTGATCTCTTCGAATCCCAATTGTACGGCACTGTAAGCATCAGTCTGCGGAGTGCGTATCTGGGTGACATAGCAAGGCCCAGCTTCGATGAGGGTGATCGGCACAGCGCTGCCATCCTCATCGAAAATCTGGGTCATACCGATTTTCTTGCCAATAAGCCCTTTTAACATTTCAGTTGTACTCCTAATCTATTAGATTTTGCAGGGACTGGAAGCCGGGCTAGGCTGCATCATCCCTTAGCAATGTAGTCAGCAGATCTGTAGAATGTTCTCTGGCATCCTGCCAGACCTGCTCTTGCATCACTATTCTGTTATTATGCCAGGTCACACTAGATTTATGCGAACTGGTTCAAACCACAATTGTTCAGACGGTATCCGGTCAAAAATCTTTCGACTAAATCTTGATCTCAATATCCACGCCGGCCGGAAGGTTCAGACGCATAAGCATATCAATGGTCTTTGAATCCGGATCCAGCACGTCGATCAGGCGGTTATGCGTCCTGATTTCAAAGTGCTCGTGGGAGTCTTTGTCAATAAAGGTTGAGCGTCGTACGGTGAAGCGCTCTCGCTTGGTGGGCAGCGGCACAGGACCAACTACGCGGGCCCCGGTGCGTTCTGCGGTTTCCACAATCCGCTTGGCGGACTGATCGAGCACACGATGATCAAATGCTTTGAGTCTGATGCGTATTTTTTGCTTGACAGCCATAATTTTTTAGTCCAGGATTTCGGTGATGACGCCTGCGCCGACGGTCAGACCGCCCTCGCGGATGGCGAAGCTCGAACCTTGCTCCAACGCCAC
>JAFGDK010000126.1 GCA_016932165.1 Anaerolineales bacterium | reverse complement strand
GATTGGGTGATTGCCAAAGTGGTCATCAGCGCCGACGGCACGCTGACCGCCCTGGTCATCCATCTGCCCGGCTATTCGGTCGCTCCCTGGAACGACCATCCAGGCACTGGCGACGGCAACCTGGGCAAAGGCAGCCCCGAGAATGGCAATACCGACACTGGCCAGAATGGCAACACCGATACCGGTAACAACGGCGGCGGTGAAGATCCTGGCGAGAATGGCAACACCGATACCGGCAACAACGGCAACGCGGACACCGGCAACAACGGTGGCGGTAACGGCGGCGGCAACGGTGGTGGCGGCGGCGGGAAATAAAGCCCCCTCCCACGAAAAACGAAAAAAGCGGTGCTCTGGCACCGCTTTTTTCGTTTTTCAGATCAACACCCTCAACCCGCCAGCATCCCCAGCAATTTTTCAACCGTTTCTGAGAAATCCATCCCACGGGAGCGATGCATGGCTGCGGAATGATCTTGAAGGGGTAAATCAGCCGTCAAGGCTTCTATCCTGTTCCCATATACCTCAGCAAACCAACGCGACTGCGCCAGGTAACCCTGCCGGTTTACATTACCATACAGCTCCAGCGCAAAGGAGATCTCGCCCCTCTCAGCCAGTAAAAGGGCGATCTCTGCCACGGTCAGGTAGGCAAAGAAGGTGTACAACCCGGCATCCCGGTAAATCTGCAAGGCCTGCCGGGCGTGCTCCCAGGCATCGAAACGCTTACCGAGCGCCAGCTCCGCGCGGCTGAGGCCTGTCATGGCGGTGAAAGCCCAACCCGGCTCTTTCACAGCCTGGAAAAAACGGCAACTGGTATCGTAAGCTTGCCACGCCTGGCTGTACTTTTCTTGAGCCAGAAGCACATCGCCCAGGTAGCGTTGCCGAAGGGCGGTTTGCATCTCGCCAAGTTCTTGCAGGTAAGTTATTCCTGTGCGGATATGGTCTTCTGCTTCGATATATCGGCCTAAATGATACAAAATCTCGCCGACCTCAGCACGGGCAATCCCAACCATGCGGCGATCGCCGAGGTCTTGATACACTGCCAGCTCGCGCTGCTTCAACGCGAAGGCATCTTCGAACCTGCCCTGCACCATCCACAGATACCCCAAGGTCATGAAGATCATCACACGGGTAGATGGATCATCCACGCGTTGGAACTGGTGGCAGCATTCCATCAGCAGCGGCTCAGCTTTCTCCATGCGGTACGTGTGATATAGCTCGGCGATCCCAAGCACAAACAACAGGCATCCCCGTTCGAACGGATCATCACCTGGTGGTAACTCCAAATAGATTTTCTCAATTTGCGTATATATTTCCCTGGAGGGAGCCCCTCCCATCAGGTAGCGCCAAAAAAAGGTGAAAAACAGGGGTGCTTTGCCAAAGCTCAATAGAGAGAGCGCATACGCCTGTTGGTAAGCCTCCAAAGTGGCGGCGCGATCAAATCGCTGGTTGGCCAGGATGCTGCGGATGATCAGCATGAAAATGCGTTCCGCAACCAGCTGCTGGGGATCGAGCTGCGGATCTGCGAGGATCAGCGCACTTTCCTGGAGGAGCTGCTCGGTTTGCTCAAACTGTTCCAGGTTCAGGGTGAAAACAGCCTGCCAGGTGCGCAGGCGGGCAGACAGCCGCGCGTGCATGGTTTTCTCCCTTTCCGGTGCAATCGATGGCAAAGACTGAATAGCTCGCTGGTAGGCTTCAACCCCATCAGCGAAGCGCCCGCGGCGCAGGTAAAACATGCCCAACCCCTCCACCGCCTGCTCCAGCAGCGCGAGCTTTTGCTGTGCAACAGCCCAACGCCAGGCAGCCTGGATATTTTCAATGTCTGTCTCTATGTCACGCAGGACCTGGCCCTGCCTTTCGCCGTGCAATGCCGTGTTCCATTCTGCCAGCCGGGCGCTATAAAAGGCGCAATGGCGGTCGTATGTCTCCAGGCTGTCAGCAGGCACCTGCGCAAGCTTTTCGGCGCAGTACTGGCGCTGCAGGTCGTGCAGATCGTACTGGCCTTGCGGTGTGCGCCGCACAATGGATTTTTCTACCAGACCAGCCAACACACGCAGGGATATCGCAGTCACCTGTTCGGCGGCCTGGCGGGTGAAACTGCCGCGGAATACCGCCAGGCGGGGCAGGAGGGATTGCTCCGTAGGGTTTAATAAATTCCAGGAATGGTCGAAGACCGCCCGTATGCTGTGCTGACGCTCAGGATCAGTCCACCCAGCTGTTTCCAAGAAATCCAACCCACGACTGATCTCGACGTCGATTTCATGGCAGGTTAATGTGTTGATCCAGGCAGCAGCCAGCTCCAGGGCTAAAGGCATCCCTTCCAGCAGCCGGGTGATGCGATGGATGGCGGTGAACTCTTCCTGGGTAGGCTTGAACGCGATCTGCGCCCGACGAGCAGCCTCCAGAAACAGCTCAACCGCGCTGTAAGCCTGGATGGCTTCCATGGGGGCAGATTCTATGTCCGCGTGACACTCTCCGGGATAATGCAACCCTTTCACCTCCAGCACCCATTCTCCTGGAAGCCTCAGCCGGTGACGGGAGGTCACCAGCATCTGGATCCCGGCGGCATGGGCATGGAGTTGTTCCAACAGGCCCCCCCATTGGGTCAGGCCTTCGAAGGAATCCAGGATCAACAGCAGGGGCTTTTCTCGCAAGAAATCCAACAATTGCTGCTTGGGTGCAGGCCCGTTTTGGCGGAAAACCAGCCCGGTGGCGCGTGCCATTGCCGATACAATCGCTGACTCTGTCTCGGCTGCACTCAGCGAGATGAAGAATGCCCGTTGCGTGGCTTTGGCAGAGTATTGCTGTGCAGCCTGGAGCGCCAGACGAGTTTTCCCGATCCCACCAGCGCCCACCAGGGTCAACAGCCAGCAAGCCGGGTCAGCCAGCAGTGCAGCCACCTGGGCTAGCTCCTGTGACCGCCCGATGAAGGGTGTGGCGGGGGTTGGCAGATTGCTATCGGCGAGCATTGCTTTGGCGGATAGCGCCTCGCCCAGCCAGGAAGTGGCTGAGTTGAACGCAGCAACCTGTGGGATAAGGGGGGCGTGGGGCTGGTAGAACTTCCCTGCAATGATGGCTTCAACCAGCGCGGTGGTCTCTGGATCGGGTGGGATACCCAGCACTTCCTGCAAGATGCGCCGGCATTCCTGGTATTGCCGTACAGCCAGGTGGCGCTGCCCATCCTGGGCATAGATTTTCATCAAGAGCCGATGGGCATCTTCATTCAAGTCATCCAACGCCAGCCAGCGCCGGGTAAAAACCGTTGCATCATTGAAAGCGTTTGCCTGGTAAAGCAGCAGCGCCAATGTTCGTAAAGCGCGGGCATATGCGCTTTGCAGTACCTGGCGCTGCTGAAGCTGCCACGCTTCAAAAGGCGCGCTGTCTCGCAGGCTGAATCCATCTAAAAAATCGCCGCGGTAAAGCAGCGCGGCGGTGTTCAAGTGAGCGGCGCATTCCTGACAAGGCATGCCATTGGGATGAGTGTGGTGTTGGATGGCAGTAAGATGGGCATGGAATTCGGCTACATCCAGGGTGAAATGAACATCAGGATCAAAACCGATCGCCTGGCGATCGGCATGTAGCCAGCCATCACCCAAAAAATTCTGGATCTCCCATAAAGTTCGGCGCAGGTAGGCGGAAGCTTTTTTTTGTTCGTATTCAGGCCAGAACAGCATGGACAGCACATCTCGGGGTTGCTCCCCTGGGTGCAAGGCAAGGTAAACTAGCAGTGCCAGGGCTTTATGACGGCTGGTTTGGGTTGGATTACCCTCGAGCTCTACCCGCAACGGACCCAAAGTAAAGATTGCCAGGTTGCCCATACAATGATTATAGCAAATTTTATCAAAATGGAAACGCTTTTGGAAACGAAGAAAAAACCTTAGAGGCGTAGAGTTAAGATAAATATCGTAGTTACCATCCTGACCAAACCTGTTTGAGGAAAGAAGGAGCATAAAATGAGCGTAAAACTTGTCGTCATGTACCCGTATCCCAAAGACCAGGCAGCCTTCGAGAAGGCCTATACCACAGAACACATCCCCATGGTTGCTAAAAATTTGACCCGTTGTACCAAGGCTGTCTATACCCGCGTTTTAATGTCTCCCCAGGGGGCCTCGCCCTTCTGCCGCATCGCTGAGCTGCACTACCCATCTCTGGAAGCTTTGCAGGCTGATTTTTCGACACCCGAAGCCCAGGCCTTGGGAGCCCATGCAGCCTCAATTTCCACCGGCGGTCCCGCCGTATCGTTAATATGCGATGAAGATACGGTATCGTTCAAACCATGAAACAGGAGTTATCGATGAATAAAGGCTCGCCGTTGGCGAATGAGAATCTGTTTTCAAGGGAGTCCCCTATGAACCCATTACCATCACCTCACGAGGAACCAGGAAGTTTTGTGCAGGCCAACGGCTTACGCTTATATATTGAGACCCACGGAACTGGCACGCCCATCATTCTGATTCACGGTGGATTGGAAACCTGCCGGATGTGGGATCCGGCAATTCCAGCGCTCTCTGCGAATTACAAACTCATCACGCCTGATAGCCGCGGGCATGGCCGGAGCGATAACCCCACAGGCCAATTCAGCTATCCTTTGATGGCCACAGATATGGTCCAGCTCATCCAAGCCCTGGGAATTGAACGCCCTTTTATAGCTGGCTACAGCGATGGGGGGCAGGTGGCGTTGGAAATGGCCATTGCTTATCCAGGACTGGCAAGGGGTTTCCTGATCGGCGGAATCTATAACACTTTAACCGATGCATGGAACCAGATGATGTGTGGCCCGTTGGGTTTCGATGCACCAGGCGTGGTGGATTTCGAGCGGGTTGCCCAGTTAAATTCAACCTTCATAACGGAATTGCGGGAAAAGCATGAACCCTACCACCAGCCTGGATATTGGAAAACATTGCTAACGGGGCTTTCATCCAGCTGGCTTAATCCGCCAAACCACTCGCCGGCAGATTTTGCCAAGATTGTCGATCCCTCGCTTTTCTGGTGCGGCGACCGGGATGTATTTTGCCCGCCAGAACAGAGCCTGGAAATGTACCGGATTGTGAAAGGGGCAGAGCTAGCAGTGTTTCCGGACGCCGACCATTTCACCATCGCCAACCAGTTCGACGGCATCGTCGCCATGATGCAGAACTTTATAACAAAATATCTTTAAGGTCTTTAAGACCCGAAAGGCTTCCACCCAAAGAGGTACCCATGAAAATCAGTATTAGCATGCCCAACGCAGCGCCATACTACCCACCGCCGCCATTTCATTTCAAAGATAACATCGGTTTTAATATCATCTTCCGTACTGCGCCAGAAGTGCTGCAGGCATGGGTGCCAGCCCCGTTAATCCCAAATTCTGCGAATTACGCCTTCGTGTACGTCGGTGCGTTCCATGTGGATTCACCCGCAAAGATGAGGTATCAAGAGGCAGGCATTGGGGTACCCGTCCAGTTGAATGGCAAACCGGGCAACTTCTTTGTGTACTTATATTTAGACCAAGCGCTTGCCATCGTTGCAGGGCGTGAAATCTGGGGTTGGCCGAAGAAAGACGCTGAGATCCAGTTCGCAGCGCAAGGGCGACAATTTCAAGCCAGCGTCCGGCGAGAAGGGGTGGAGATCATCAACGCTTCCGTCCATGCGACCGACCCCGTGTTGCCTGTCCCCGATCCGGTCGATGTGCCAAGCTACAATCTCAAAATCATTCCCTCCGTCCAGCGGAACCATCCCCCGGATGTGCTGCAACTGACCTCTGCAGGAGGTACATCGAAAAGGAAGATATTATTCCGTGGCGCGGCAACCTTAGGGTTTGCATCCTCACCCAACGATCCCCTGGGGGAGATCCCTATCCTGGAAATTGTCAGCGCGGAGCAATATGTGGAAGATATGAGCCTGGATTATGGCGAGGTGGTGGTGGATTATCTGGCAGCTGGTGGAGGCGACGATGAAAAACTTCCAGGATAAGATATGCATCCCCAACGCGTGGCTGACCTGGTTTTCGAGGCCATCCGGGCAGAGCAGTTCTACATTTTCACCCATCCGGAATTCAACCCGGCTGTGCAGAGGCGCGTGGAGGCTATCTTACAGCAGCACAATCCTTCGTACCTGGAATAAAAGAGGGCATATATTTTTTGAAAGGCGAAACTACGCCATCCCAGGGGGTTCAGGCTACTTCCAGCGCATACGCCACCGCCGACTCCATCTCTAGCCCTGCGCCCTCAGCACTGAGCACAGCAAAAACCTGCTCCCCAAGCTGCTGGCGCGCCTGATCCACATGGCGCTCGAATTCCGTCCAGTCGAAGGCCTCCAACACATCGCGGGGCGGCCCGAGGAACTTCTGCGCCGCGCCCCACAAGCGCGCCGCCCGTTCCGGCTGACCGCTGCCCGCGGCGACTGCCGCCATCCCCATGCACAGGAAACCGGCACTATCTGGGCTGGCACGTTCTCGAGCCGGAGCGATATCATCTCGAAAGCGATGCAACGCCAGGATTTCAAACCCACAAAATATCCTCCCATAGTGTAAACAAATCAAGCATAATTATACTAATTTTATCTTGTTCATCACGATTTTTGTAACGCTGCGCGTGACCACGTATTGGCAGGAGTGGCTAGAATAGCAGGCATCGAGTGAAGACATGGAGGCAAAACCTGAGCCGAGAGGGTGATGGTAGTGCTCTCCCATGAAAAAGATGATGAAAAATGGAGAAAAAAATGAAACAACCCAAATTTGCCATCCTGGTCACCAGCCTGTTCCTGCTCACCTTCGTCCTGGCAGCCTGCAGCAGTGCATCCGCTAAAGGCTCTGAATTTCCCACGGGAACGTTTGTCTCCAAAGAGAGCACAAGCATCTCGTATACATTCAACAAAGATCAGACCTGGCAGTATTATTACTACGGTGGGATCGGCGCAGAAGGCAAATACAGCGTCAAGGGCAACCAGTGGACGGAGAAAGGCACCAAGGAGTGCCCCTTCCCGGGCACATATGCGTGGACTTTCGACGGCAGCAACCTGACCTTCAAGCTGGTGGGCGAGGATAAGTGTGAACCCCGCCGTGAAGCGACAGACGGGCAGACATTTGTTATGCAAAAGTAGTCAGTCAATCTATGGCGATAAAAACACCTCCTCTCATCGTCCAGCCTGGCGAGGCCGATCCAGCCCGAATCCGGGAAATCCACCAGGCACACGGGATTGATCTCCTGGAGTGAGGATAGTAGCGGCATCAACGCCGCTCTCCGAAGCCATTCACCCAGGTTGCTGCGTCCCTTCGTTGCATTCTGGGCGAGCGGCACAGAACGCGCATCGCAATGACATTTGCCACAAAAGCAGAAAGTGAGCCTTATGTGATGCAAACGGCAGCAGTCTTCCACTCGCCGCCGACCTTCTTCCAAACACCCAGGTATTTGCCTTCGGCGAGGACACGTCCAGGGGGCTTCTCAAACTCGGAAACGAAGGTGCCGTGTTCCCAGGCGAGGTCGCCTGAGGCCGCGATCTCTCTGCCCAAGGTAGTGATCCGGGTGGCAACGAAGCCGGTCTTGAAAAAGCCCTGGTAAGATTCCCGCCAGCCTGGCTTGCCCTGGATCGTGGCTTGATCGCAGAAGTGCAGGACGGCATCTTCTGTGATTTCCGCCATCAACGCGTCCATATCTTTGCGGTTCTCACTCGCTTCGGTGCGCCGAAGCGCCGCTTCTATCGCGACCCAATCCGCTGCATGATCGATCATGGTCGGCTCTCCTTTAAGGGATCCGAAACATAAGGGGTTTGGGCAGGCCCTCGCCGCTCCTTTACCCATTTTCGGGAAGCGCAAGCTTTACTTCGCCAGGAACCCTCCCGCATCGGCACGCGCCAGCACCGCCTGGATGGTCTCCACCAGCTTGCGGGCGGCTTCCACGCTCAACTCCACCGCCACGCGGGCGCCGGGGCCTTGAGATTCGTTGACAAAGTCGATGTTCAAGGCATGCTCGAAGGGCGCGTCGAAGGGGTG
>JAFGDK010000125.1 GCA_016932165.1 Anaerolineales bacterium | reverse complement strand
ATGATCGCATTTACTACCTTGTTGCTGGGGAAGGGGGCCGGGGGGTTGGGGTGGCAGTCAGACTGGATCGAAATTGTAATGACTAAGCTAGCAACTTAGGTTAATTATCCAAACCTACCCCCTGCAAAGGATACAAATTGGAGATAAATGTCGATGGCATATATCCATAGATGGGGCTGATACTTTTGATATACTTATAAGTATAAAGAATCCTTTTTTCTACATCTGAAGCGTCACACCAGCCAGGTAGTTATCCCCTATCAGTAACTAATCCGCAAGGCTTGATCATAAACGCGCTTTTCTCAAACCAGGGAATCAATTTGTGGAATACCGCCATTCAGAAAGTTATCCATGTTGGAAGACAAACTTTTTTATCCCAGTGTAAGCATCTTACGAAACCAGATTGACTTTACCAAAGTTCCTTTTAGCGATCGCGGTTCAAGGTTGATGCTTTTCTTAGCTGCAGACGAACCGTCTTTGTATATCCGGCTGGCTGAGAGGCTGACCAGTATTGACCAGCATATTGAAGCATATCTCAAACGGCCCCCCCTCATCACCAATCTCAGCTTTATTAATCTAGATGATAATATCCTCGATTATGAGAGCGTCACCTATCCGTATGCCATCTACTGCAAAACTGAACTCGGTGATTTCGGCATCACCTTTGCAGATAACAACAAAATCGCGGTCGGGCTCCCCCAAAACAAGGTCTGCGGAATTCGTTTCCACGTTTCCCCACAACTCTGGAAAAAAACCGAACAGGGAGGAGAATTTAAATCAATCCGCAACCTGACTTATTCTACCAATGGCAAAATCATCCAAAACTCAATCGACCCTGAACGTGGTGGGTATCGGGTCACTCTGATGGTCGAATCCGGGGATGATAGTACGATTATCCTGGAAATTGCAAACGAACCGGAAAATATAACTGATATCCCACCGTTTTCCAACCTGTGCGAAGCAGCAGAAATGCGCTGGAAGGATTGGTTCCAACGCGTGCCGCCGGTAAAAGAGCCTTATCTGCTCACCTATTCTTTGGCCTGGTGGGTGATGGCGAACAACCTTGTCAAGCCATTAGGGCGCATCTATTATGAAGCCATGATGCCCTCCATGGTCAACTATGTTGGGATGTGGCTTTGGGACAGCGCCATGCACGCCCTGGCATACCGGCATATTGATGCGGAATTAGCCCGGAACCAAATTCGGGTGATGCTGGATTGCCAGCTGCCAGATGGCATGCTCCCAGACGCTGTATATGACGAGGGGATCATCGCAGAAATCGATCACCCAATTAAAGCGGAGGTGACCAAACCACCTATTTTGGCCTGGGCAGCGCTTAAATTGCATGAAACCGCCCCGGATATTGGTTTTCTACAGGAGATCTATATCCCTTTGGTCCGCTGGAATGCCTGGTGGTTCAGTATGAACGATGATGACGTGGATGGTCTGGCGCAATATAACCATCCTTATTCCTCCGGGCTGGATGATAATCCCCTCTGGGATTATGGCATGCCGGTAGAATCTCCTGACCTCAATACTTACCTGTGTGTCCAAATGGGGTCTCTGGCAATCATCGCGGAGATTCTGGGGTTGGATGCCGAGGCAGCCATGTGGCGGAGGAGATCAGCAGCAATCGTCCAGCGGATGATCGAAGATCTATGGGATGAAGAAAAGGGTGTCTTCCAGGCAATGTATGAAAATCAGCCTGTAAATGTACTCACCCCGTTCAATCTCTATCCCTTGTGGACTGGACAGCTACCTGACCACATCCGTGAGCGTCTCCTCCAGCATCTTTTATCCCCCGAGGAATTCTGGGGAGAGTTCAGCATCCCATCGGTGGCTTATCATGACCCGCATCATGACCCTGAGACGATGTGGCGCGGACCTGTCTGGGTTAATATCAATTACTTTTTTATTGAAGCCCTGCATCAGATCGGGGAAGATCGGATGGCGAATGAATTAAAACAAAGAACACTAGACTTGATCAGATCACAACCTGGGATCTTTGAATATTACAACTCTTACACAGGAACCCCCACAAAAACGGCTGCCCAGGCCTTTGGCTGGACAGCAGCCGTGTTCATTGATCTGGCAATTCAGATCAGCCGGGCAGCCTAATTGGGCATTACCAAGGCTGCCAACGGTTGATCATTGGGATTAGAAAAGGAGATAGGTGTGAATAAATGCCTAGAGGACACTGCCCAGCATAAAAAGTCGATCATCATATCTTCCAACCGGGGACCAGTAACCTTCACCAGGAACTCATCGGGGGAACTTGTTACCCAACGGGGCAGCGGAGGGTTGGTAACAGCATTGAAAGACATTGTCGGAGAGATTAACGCCACCTGGATCTCTTGTGCCCTCACCCAGGAAGACACCGATTGGAAAGAAGGGATGGTCTCACTTGCTGAAACAGGGGATCAGGTATTGGTTAAGTTTATTTCGCCAAACAAGGAGGAATACGAAGGTTATTACAATGTAATTGCCAACCCGCTCTTGTGGTTTCTTCAGCACTCAATGTGGAACCTGCCCAACGCACCGATCATTAACCAGGCTACCTGGAAAGCGTGGAAAGAGGGGTACACCGCAGTCAACCGCCAATTTGCGGAGGCAATCCGGAACCAATTAGACTTCACGCCTAAACCCGCTCTGGTAATGCTGCAAGATTATCATCAATACCTGGTGGCGAAATTCCTGCGAGAATCCATTCCAGCCAGGGAGCGCCCCACCATTCTGCACTTCTCCCATATTCCCTGGCCTGGGCCCGAGTACTGGAGGATCCTCCCGCCAGCCATGCGTCAAGATATCCTGGTGAGTATGTGCGCGGCAGATATTCTTGGGTTTCAGACCAAAGCAGATGTGCTGGATTTTCTTCGAACCTGCCAGACTTATATGCCCAGAGCAAGTGTTAAGTATAAACCACAGCGCATCTGGTACCGCAACCACGCCACTTATGTGCGCGAATTCCCGATTTCAATCGATGTGCATGCCTTGCGCGCTTTTGCCCAAAGTGAGGAAGTGCTTTCTCATCAGCAAGATATCTCCAACATCATTAGCAACCGAAAACTGATCCTCAGGATAGACCGGATTGAGCCAAGCAAAAACATCGTGCGCGGTTTCAAAGCCTTTGAAGAGCTGCTGACAATCTACCCTGAACAATTAGAAAAAGTCTCCTTCCTGGCATTACTGGTACCCTCCAGAATGGATGTGAAAGAATATAAAACATATTTAGATGATCTCATGGCTGCGGCGGGTCATGTTAATGCCACCTTTGGCACACCTGAGTGGGAACCGATCCGTGTGTTGGTGGGAGAAAGTTACCCGAGGGCAATTGCAGCATTAAAACATTATGATGTTCTGCTGGTAAATTCGATTGCCGATGGCATGAATCTGGTGGCAAAAGAAGGACCGATCGTCAACCAGCGTGATGGGGTATTAGTCCTCTCGGAGAGAACCGGCGCACAAGAGCAGCTCGGGGTCAGTGCAATCACCATTTCACCGTGCGATGTGTATGCCACCGCTGAGGCAATCTACCAGGGGTTGATCATGCCAGCAAACGAACGCAGAGAACGTTCAGAGCGTCTCCGCTGGATTATTGAGAAAGAAGATATTCACGACTGGTTCTGCAAACAATTGGATGCGGTCGAAAAACTGACAATGTAATTGGATAAATCATGCAAAAAAAATCAATTGGAATCCTACATTATTCTGCTCCCCCCGTTATCGGCGGCGTAGAAGCGGTGATCAAAGCCCATTCCATTGAAATCCTCCGGGCGGGATATACCTGTACGATAATTTCCGGGCGCGGGGAACAAGCTGCGCTGCCAGCAGATACAAATTTTATCAGCATCCCTGAAATCGATTCAAGCCATCCCCACATCAGAGCTGCCAACCAGCACCTCGAATCGGGGCGTATTCCACCAAATTTTGAAGACCTGGAACAGCAGCTCACCCAAAAGCTGAAGCCGGCCTTTGCACCGCTTGACCACTTGATCGTCCACAATGTCCTCACCAAACACTTCAACTTGCCCCTGACAAAGGCGATTTTGAACCTGAAAGAACAGGGGGTAATCAATCATCTGCTTGCATGGTGTCATGATTTCACCTGGACCAGCCCATCTTCCCGCTCAAAGGTACACGAGGGAGATCCGTGGGATTTACTTCGCTCCAAATGGGCTAACACCCTCTACGTCACCATATCGGATGAGAGGCAGCAGACACTGGCCAAGCTTTTTGACTGCCCAGCTGAGGATATCCCGGTTATTTACAACGGTGTAAATCCTGAACAGCTACTTGGAATATCAACCACCGGCTGGGAAATCATCCAGAGGCTGGGAATGCTTGAGAGCGACCTCAATGTCTTGATGCCCGTTCGGGTTACCCAGGCCAAAAACATCGAGTTTGCAATTGAAGTTGCGGCATGCTTAATAGAAAGAGGTCTGGATCCCAGATTTGTCCTCACAGGCCCGCCAGACCCGCATGATACTGACAGTATGAAGTATTACCAATCACTGATAGATTACCGGGATCAACTTGGGGTCAGAAATAATCTGCGCTTCATCTTTGAATCCGGCCCAAACCCCGGCCAGCCCTACACTATCGATGAGAATATGGTTGGCGATCTGTATCGGATCAGCGACCTGATGTTCATGCCCAGCCACCGGGAAGGTTTTGGCATGCCAGTCCTTGAAGCCGCTCTGGTGGGAATTCCAGTTGTAAGCCGTGAAGTCCCTGCCGCACAGGAGATCGCAGATCCAGATGCTGTAATTTTCAAGCAAGAAACCACACCCAATGAGGTTGCAGATCTGATCCTTCAACTGCTCGAACGATCCCCGACTGCAAGGTTCAAGCGTAAGGCCCGGAAAGAGTTTACCTGGCAGGCCATCTTTGAAAACAAGATTCAACCTATCCTAGAATATTAGGGGGTGAAGTGATAATCAGCGGGCCTCAAAAATACCTCGACCAAATCCGGCAGGCAGAGCATCTGCGTTTATTTTTGGATTATGATGGCACGCTGGCGGAGTTTGCGCCAACCCCAGATGAGATCTATCCTGATGCTGATTTGATCAGGTTACTTGAGCATCTGAAGCAGAGCCAGAAAATTCACCTCTCGGTTATCAGCGGCAGGCGGCTAAGTCATATCCAAAAACTGATCCCGATTGACGGCATTCTGCTGGCAGGAACGTACGGTGTGGAACTGTTGACACCCACTGGCAAGCAGATTGATCGAGTTAATTTTACGCAGGTCCGCCCAATCCTCGACAAAATTAAACCGTTCTGGCTTGAACTGATCCAACCACATTCGGGTTTTTACCTTGAGGATAAGCGCTGGTCGCTGGCAATCCATGCCAAGGATGCAGAAAATCTTATCGCCGAAGAAATTCTAAGCCAGGCGATGAGCGCCATCCCCGAAACAAATGCGTTTGAAAAGGATTTCCGTATTCTGGGGGGGAATAAGTTCCTGGAAATTGCGCCGCGCCTGGCCAATAAAGGGCTTACGATTGAATATTTACTCGATGAACAGCCTTTGAAGGGAGCGCTGCCTGTTTACATCGGTGATGATGATAAAGATGAAGAAGCTTTCGAAAAGCTGTTGAAATACGATGGGATTGCCATCAAGACCTGTCCACAACCATGTGACACCAAAGCCCAATTGAAAATTGATAATCCTCCCGCGGTGCGGCAATTCCTGGCATCGCTGCTTTAGTGCCTTATTTACCACTTAGGGGTCGATCGGCATCCATAACACAGATAAACTTGACCAATCACCGCAGAGGGGCATCTGCCAATTCCCCAATGAGATGACTGCTGCCCCCCGCCTGGGTTTATCCGATGATGGCATGGATGTTGTACCTGTAATTTCATTGATGCAGATGTAAAATAATGCTTCATTTTCTGGCATTTTTGTCTTATGATAGGCATAGGAGATTGCAGATGAAGAAACTCACCCTGATGATTGCGATATTGGTATTGGCCGCATTGGCCTGTTCATCCATCCGAATTGCTGACCCGGCCTTTGAGGACGCACCTGCTGATACCCCAGATGCGCTGGCGACCGTGCTGGCGGAAGTGGCCCAGGTGACAAAAGATGCCCCCACGCCCACCGATGCCCCCTCCACTGAGACCCCAGAAGAAGCCGCCGAAACCCCGGAAGCCACCGAAGTGGTAGAACTAGCTGAAAACACCTCCACCCCGACACCCACCAGAGGCGTTACTGGCTACCCTACCGCCATCGCACTGCCCAACCCCACTACCAGCAATTTCTACACCTGCCTGGAAGAATGCCTGGATGACGGCAGCAACCATCAGGTCACCTTCCCGGAAAGGGTTGAGCAGATTTTCTTCCAATTTCAATTTGAAGATTTCCCCATCAAAGCGCCCTATGTGCGCAAATGGACCAAGGACGGCCAGTTGTGGGCGCAATACACCTGCCTGTGGCCTGGTCCGGTATCGGGGTTGGAAGAAATTTCTCTCACTGAACCAAATGGCCTGGCCTCCGGAATCTGGACCCTGGAGATCACCGTAAACGGTGAGAAGGTGCTGGAACAGACCTTATTGATTGACGGCACCTACTCTTACTGGTCACCGCCGGGATACTTCAACGGGTGTTACGGACAGAAATAAGAGACCGATCACAATACCAGCATCTACTTACCAGCCGCCTGGGGAAATCACTCCCTGGAAATTAAACCCGCATTGACCAAAATGTCTCGCAGAATTCAACAATTAGCCGCAGCCAGCCAAATCATTGAAACCAGCAGAGGCCCAGTCGAAGCCCTGATTACAGGCGTTGGGCCGGCTGTTGTCGTGCTGCATGGTGCCCTCGGCGGCTACGACCGCGCCCGGGTGTACAGCTTTCCGGAAGCCGGTTTTAAATTCATCTGCCCTTCCCGCCCCGGATACCTGCGTACCCCCCTGACTGCCGGGAAAACCGCCGAAGAGCAAGCTGACCTGACTGCCGCCCTGCTGGACAGCCTGGGGATTGAAAAAGCTGCTGTGATCGCCTGCTCTGCTGGCGGGCCGCCTGCGATCCAGTTCACCCTGCGCCATCCCCACCGCTGCTGGGGTCTGGTGATGGGCAATGCCATCAACGCCCCCCTCTCCGGCCTGCACGGATTGATCACCCCGGTCGCCCAAGCCTTCTTCGGCTGGGACTGGTTCACCTGGCTCGGCGTTAACCGGACCGTGCTTTTCCTGCTGCGGCCCAATCTCGGCCGGCAAACTTTGGGAGACCCGGCCAAACAGGCACATATCAAAGCCATGCTGGATTCCATGCACCCCACCAGCGTGCGCAAAGCCGGCCTCCTCAATGATCTGTCTCAGTTCCAGGGGCATGATGGTTATCCATTGGAAGAGATATCCATTCCCACGCTGGTGGTCCACGGCACTGCCGATATCGTCGTCCCCTATGCACAGGGGCAGGCCAGCGCCAAACGAATTCCCAACGCCGACTTCCTGAGCATCAAGGGCGGCACGCATTTGTGTTTCATTTCCCATCATGATATTGTTAAAGAGAAGCTGGTAGAATTTCTACAGCAAAATGCCTTTGCCAATTGACACTTGGAATTAAAAGATGAAAAAAATCAATCGAACGATCCTGACTGCATTGGGGGCAGCTGTGGGAACTGGCGCATCCCTTTGGGCTATACGCAAACTGCAGGAGCGCTTTAAGCAAGAAACCGAAACCGCCCTCAGAACCCTTAAAACCCGCAGCCAGGTAATCGAGACCTCTGCCGGACCGGTTGAAATCTCCATCCACGGGGAAGGTCCTCCGGTGCTCGTGGTCCACGGCGCAGCAGGCGGCTACGATCAGGGGGAGGTGCAGTCTGAGGAATTTACCGGGGTCAGATATATCTCCGTCTCCCGCCCAGGTTATTTACGCACACCGCTGGCCACAGGTGAAACCCCCGCGGCTCAAGCGGATGCGATGGCCGCGGTGCTGGAGGCTCTTAAAATCCCCCAGGCGGCCTTTATCGGCACCTCAATGGGCGGGTTGGTTGGGCTGTTCTTTGCCTTGCGCCACCCAGACCGCTGCTCAGCGCTGGTGTTGATCTCAGCGGTCAACGCCCCGATCCCCGGCGGGCTGACACACTACACCATGCTCTCCCCGCTGCTCTCCACCGACTTCCTGCCCTGGGCGCTGCTGCACCCCGAAGCCCTGATGCTGATCCGCCCCACGCTGCGCAAGCAGATCGCCTCTAACCCAGACAAGATCAATGCCATCAACCAGTTGATCCAAACCGTTTACCCAACTTCACTGCGCGTCTCTGGAATGATGAACGATGCCCACCAGATCGTGAGTCTGGACGAAATCCCGCTGGAAGCGATCCGCGTGCCAACTTTGGTGATCCACGGCACAGCCGATGAAGTCGTCCCTTTTGATCAGGGCGTGCGCAGCGCAGCGCGGATTCCTGACGCCCAGTTCCTTCCGGTGCTGGAGGGCACCCATTACTGCGTTCTCACCCATCTGGAAATGCTTCGACCAGCGATCATAGACTTTATCTCAAAGCACCCTTCGATTACATCGCAGTTATAGCCTGATTCCCATCTCTGCAATTTTTTGACATTGCTTTTCTGTCAAAGCTGGTTTCAACCAGTTCAGAGCGCTGATAGATAACTGATGGAGCTCCTGCCGGTCTTTTTTGGCGCGCAGGATGAGGGGGAACGAGGCGGGATCCAACTGGTGTCCGCTCGCCAGCATGGCGGCAAACAACCAGCCGAGGTCTGCCGGAGAAAATCCGCCCCGCTGCTGGAACTTCCCCACCATCCAGCGGATCTGGCGCTGCTCTTGCTTACTGGCAAGCTGGTAAATCCCCTGAAGCTGTGACAGCATATGGATCAGTTGTGTCTGGTTGGCTTCCACCTTGGCGGCTTCTTCAGTAACCTGCCGCGCCTGGCGCTGGCGGACCAGCATTGCCCCCTCAGAGAGGTCAAAGTTCAGCACACACTGGCTCCCAACCCAGATCGCCTCCCCAGTCTGGCGGTGCGCCACCAGGAAGTGATACCGCAGGCCGCGATTGCCGCACAGATCACAAACAGCAATTGGTTTGCCGTGATCCCTGAACTGGCCGGTATGCGTCCACTGGTTGAAGAAATTTTCTTCTCCGGCCTGAATTTCTGGATAGCGGGCCGCGAGCCGCAGCTGCCATTGGTCAGACTTTTCCATGATCCCATCCTACCTAAAATAAAAGCCCTCCGTGTGAAGGCCGGAAGGCTGTGAGATAAGCTAAGCTGGAATGATTTTATTGTGCAGTTCGTTCCTCAACGGTAATCTTGATAGCGGTGCGGACCTTTTCGTCGATCTCCACATCGGTAAAATCGGCGAAAAAGATCACATCGTAGCCATCTTCGGCTAGATAACCCCTGGAGAGCACCAACGCCTTCACTGCCTGGTTCACCGCTCCTGCCCCAATCGCCTGGATTTCAGCACGTTTATTTTCTCTGAAAACCCCTGCGATCGCCCCGGCAACAGCGGATGTTCTTGATGTTCCTGATACCTTGATCACATCCATGTCATGCTCCTTGTGGTTGTAGGTTAACAGCAGTGAGATGTTGCCATTCTCTCACTTTGTTATTCATTGTACAGGATTTTAATACGCGAATCAAGACAACTGGCCACCACCCATGGTGGACCATGGTGACCCATGACGGGAAACAACGGGATCGTGAGCAAACACTTTGGGTTTACTCTTCCCAAATACCAGAATCTGGAGACCCATTTCTCACTTTTTCGACATCAGGTAAGGAGCGCCCCATATCAGCATGGCAGTCAGCACTACCGGACCGAGAAATTGCGCCCAGGCAGCGGCGATCTGAGTGATGATTGGCCCCAGGTAGAGCAAACCCTCTATCGAAGCCGCTGTGGCAGCCACCGCCAGGTATACAACTGCCAACGGCACAATCTCTTTCCGGATTGGATGGAATACGCCGACCAGGATCCCTAACAAAATTAACACCTGTGCCGCCCACCTGCCCAGATCTAAGAAAACTTCCGCCAATGCCAGAATTAGACCGATGATGAATGCCCAGACACCAATTGTTTTGGTACTCATAGAAAATTACTCCTTTGCTATCCTTGTGATCCAATTGTATAACCCCCCACATACTGGTTTGGTCACACCAAACAGAAAAGAAACTGGCAGCAAATTATCCTCGGTTCCACTTTTTAAAATTCCTGTGCCAAGAGAATTTCAGAATATCATGTACAATCAAATTAACCCTTTGAATCAAATTTTTGAGGAGAAAAGATATGGAATTCTCAAATATCACCTCAATCATTGCGATTAGCATATCTGTGATCACTTTTATCCTTTCGCTCTGGGACAGATTAAAATACAGGCCCAGGCTGAAATTCGATGTTAGCTACCTGCCCCCCCAGCAGTTAGAAGAAAATCCTTATGATTTACCAGTCCTCCGGGTAGAAATCATCAATATTGGCAAAGAGGATGTTCTTCTAGAGTATTTTTATATTGGCTATCAGGGTGTGCATGGATTGAATATCGTAGATACGCTGTGGGAAAGTGAAGATGGTGAGAAAGTTCTAATCCCCAAAGGCGACAAATTAACGCACGATTTCACGCCCGACCAAGACAGTATCCTGGTTGACGAGGATGGCAACTGGGCAGATAGATTGTTTGCTTACACTCGGATGAACACCAGACACCGCATCAGAGGTGCAAAAAAGTTGATACAGGAGTACCTAAACACCGCCGCCCACTACTGAACAAAGGCTGAGCACCTTCTACCAGACAACGGTAAACAATTGACCATGTCTTGTGGTACACTTCCCCCGCAATGGATGCAAAAACGCTTCTCACTCTGGAATTTGACAAAGTTCGGGAGAAACTGGCTGCGCTGACTGCCTTTGTCCCCTCGCGGGAACTGGCACTGGCACTGACGCCCAGCACCAACTTCCATACCGCCCGGCAGTGGCTAGATGAGACCCGTGAAGCACGCCTGCTGCTGGAAACTGAGCCCCACACCTCGATCGGCGGAGGGCGCGATATCCGTTCTTTGGCTGTCTCGGCCAGCAAGGGAATCATCCTCATCCCGGCTGACCTGCTGGATATCAAGTTCACCCTGATCGCTGCCCGCAGCTTGAGCCGCCAGCTGGAGCGTGCTGAAGCCACCTATCCATTCCTGTCAGAGATCGCCCTCGGGTTGCCTGCCCCCATGGGGCTTGTGGATGCAATCTCTTCCACCGTTTCAGACCGGGGAGAGATCCTCGACACCGCTTCGCCCAAATTGGGGCAGGTTCGGGGGCAGCTGCGCATCGTCCACGACCGCCTGCTTGACAAGATGCAAAAGCTGCTCAACAACAAAGCCATCGCCCCGTATTTGCAGGAATCGCTTGTCACCCAGCGCGATGGCCGCTATGTCATCCCGATCAAAGCAGAGTCCCGCGGGCGGGTGAAAGCTGTGGTGCACGATGTCTCTTCCTCAGGGGCCACCTTGTTCGTTGAGCCGATCCAGGTGGTGGACCTGAACAACGAGTACCGCCAGCTGCAGGCGGAGGAAAAGGAAGAAGAGCGCCGCATTTTGGCGGAACTTTCGTATAGGTTAGGACAGCACGCCGCAGAATTAACTGCTGCAGTCAATACCCTGGCCGCCCTGGACCTGGTCTTCGCCAAGGCCAAATACGCCGAGGATCTGGAAGCCATCCAGCCCAAACTGATCCGCTTTCACAAGCCCAAAGATGGGGTCAACCCCAACCTGACCCTCAAACTGTGGCAGGCCCGCCATCCTCTGTTGGATCAAAAAACCGTCGTCCCCATAGATGTTGAAACCGACCCAGAAACCTACATCCTGCTGATCACCGGGCCGAACACCGGCGGCAAAACTGTCACGCTCAAGACAGTCGGTTTGCTGGCCTGTATGGCTCAGGCCGGGATGCACATCCCGGCGGCAGAAGGCTCTGAGATCACTATGTTCAAAAACATCTATGCCGATATTGGCGACGAGCAGTCTATCGAGCAGTCGCTTTCCACCTTTTCCGGGCATATCACCAATATTATTCAGATCCTTGATAAAGCCGGTCAAAACACACTGGTGATCCTGGATGAGCTTGGCGCCGGCACCGACCCGCAAGAAGGCGCAGCGCTGGCCCAGGCAATCCTCACCTATCTGGTGGATGCTGGCATCCCCACCCTGGTGGCCACCCATTACCCCGAACTGAAAGCTTACGCCCACAGCACCCCGGGCGTGGTCAACGCCTCGATGGCCTTCGACATGGAGACGCTGCGCCCCACCTATCACTTGACCATCGGCCTGCCCGGTCGCTCGAACGCCCTGCATATCGCCGAACGGCTTGGTCTGCGCCAGGAGATCATCCAGTTTGCCCGAGCTAAGATCAACCCGAGAGACCTGAAAGCAGATGACTTGCTGGACGAGATTCACCGGCAGCGAGACCTGGCTCAGATCGCCCGCGCTGAAGCCGAACACAGCCGCCGACAGGCTGAAGAGCTGCGCACAGAATTGGCCAACCGGCTGGAGAATATTGAAGATGAACGCCTGGCGGTCCTGGCAAAGGCCCAGGATTATGCCCAGCAAGAGATTGAAGATTTACAGGAAGAACTACGTAAGGTTCGCCGCAATCTAGCCCAAGCGCGTCAGCCGCTGGATGTGGTCGATGAGATTGAAACCGCCGTTGAAACGATTGAAGAGAAAATCGAAAAACCCAAGCCGCGCAAACAGGTTACCAGAGAATTGCCCACCCCGGTGATGCAGCGTCCTATCCGGTTGGGAGATAAGGTGAAACTGCGCACGCTTGGCCAGGAAGGCGTGGTCTCCTCCCTGGGAGAGGAACAGGCTGAGATCATGGTCGGCAACCTGCGCGTGCGCGTAGACCTGTACGACCTGGAATTAATCGGCGGGCAGGTGCAGGAGAAACCCAGGGTAGAAATCGCCACTGAAGCTGCCAACTTCCGCACCCCCTCCCCTGGGGTTGAACTCCCCTTGCGCGGGCTCACCGTGGACGAAGCCCTCGAACGGTTGGACCACTATCTGGACCGGGCCTACATCTCTGGGCTACCCTATGCCCGTCTGGTTCACGGCAAGGGCACTGGCAAGCTGCGTGATGCAGTGAGAAAAGCTGTCAAGAATCACCCCTACGTAGACCGCTTTGAACCCGGCAGCCGGAATGAAGGCGGCGACGGGGTCACAATCGTGCACCTGGTGAAGAATTAAACGTTCACAACCAGCAGCTGGATAATCAGGTCCGGCGGGAGAGAATCAACCCCGTTACTGGTAGCGCTTGATATCTTCCGGTGCGAAGAAAACCTCTTCTTTGCCGTGCAGCTTCTCATCTACCTTGCTGGCAATCAGTTCGATGTGCCCGGGAATGTGAGCAAAATCGAGTTTGTCTGCCGGAATGTGCAGCACCGGACACAGGTTGAATCCCTGAATCCATTCTTTGTAGAGATTATTCAATTGAGACAGGTAGTCGCCGCTGATCGTGCTCTCAAAGTCGCGCCCGCGTAAGCTGATCCGCTCCAAGAGGGTTTCCACCGGAGCGCTGAGATACAACACCAGGTCCGGTGGATCGAGCATGGTGATGAACAGATCGAACAGTTCCCGATATGTGGCATAATCCCGCTGGGTGATATTGCCTTGCAGAAAGAGGTTGCGGGCAAAGATATTGGCATCTTCATACACGGTGCGGTCTTGTACCACCGAAGAAGCATGATTCAGCAGTTCAAAATGAGACTGCATCCGGTGGGTGAGAAAATATACCTGAGAATGGAAAGCCCAGGTCTGCATGTCATTGTAGAAATCCTTCAGATAAGGGTTCTCAGCAACCGGTTCATAATACGGCTGCCAACCCAGCAGATCACATAATTTCTCCACCAGGGTAGATTTGCCAACACCAATATTCCCGGCCACAGCTAAAAACTTTTTCACTCGGTCTCCTCCTGTAAAAATGCAGCTGCTTTGCCAGCCTCTCCATCAATCACCAGCTTAATGTGCCAACCTTTCCGAAAATCCTTCACCCGAATCAGGCGGAGAACATCTGTGAGAAATCCAGCATCGGGCAAATATTCCAGCAGACGGTTGCGCGTCTCGTAGAAAAATTGGCGGTTGAAGTATGAATTGCCATCATCCAGATCGATAGCCAGCGGGTAGATTGATGACTCCAAAAGGTCCTGGAAAAAGTGAGTGCCAAAGGAAGGTTCTGGGGCCAAACCAACCCCTTTGCCGGAGAGTTCCACAAGAGCGCTGGAATAATAGATATCCGAATAACCCACCCCCACCCCCAGGTCTGGTGTGGACGTTCCCCAACGCCCTGGTCCAACACAGATAAACGTTTTGCCCATCAGGCGTTTATTCAATTGACCAATTGCCCGAACAAGCGCGGTGCGCTCCTGACTGGTTTGCAGCTGATGGTATCCCTCCGGAGTAACAAAGATCACAGAGTCGATCTCATCCACCTGTCCATGGGGCAGCACTTGGCTGGTGGTAAAAACCAGGTTCTCTTTTTTAAGAGCCTTGGGAATTGTGACCTCGGTCTCCTGAAGCAAACTTTGCGGCCGGCACTGCAAAATACTGATCTCAACATCCGGGGTCCTGGAACCCAAATTGACAAACTGCACCGCAAATTCCATATCCACCGGAGCGTGATAATGTTTCTCAAGCAACCCCAGCATCCTGCGCATTCGATCAGCAAACGGCGTGCGCTGCAGCATCTCATCCATATTAATCACCAAATCCTCCGGTTCCACCTTCAGCGAACTGCGAAGCGGGGCAAGATAACCGTCATAATACAATTGGGCAATATACCGAAGAATTGGGTAACGTGAATGCAGCACCTTTTGAACTGGCAGTGTACGGAATTGATTGGCCTTCAAATCAATCAGATCTACCTTCTTCTGCGAATAACGCTGCAGGGATTGAGGCTCTGAATGTGAATGCAGCAGCGGATGGCTGAGGGCGACCAGCCTGGGGAAATCATCTCCTACACGGTCCACTGCACGGGTACCAAGCCCCCACACCAGGCGCACAAAACCAGCATCGCGCTCAATCTGAGGAGACCAGCGGTAAAGATTCTGGCTGAAACCCACCCCGGCCGCATGGGGAAGGTAATAACCGCCCATTTGCTCGCCCTGCACCATCTGGATCAAAACGGCAATGCGTTCGTCGTAATCTTGCAAGTCTTTGCTCCGGCGGTAGAGAAGCGGGTCCGGGCTCAACGCGCTGGCATATACTTTGATGATGGCGCGCTCAAACTCACGGAAGTTCTCTTCAGGGGTGCCCTGATTGGGGCAGAAGTGGGATTCATATTTGCCGGCAAATGAGGTACCGAAGTTATCTTCAAGCAGGCTGGAGGAACGCACAATTAGTGGCTTGTTTCCAATATCATGCAAAATATATTGCAATTCATCGCGGATGTCGGCTGGGAATACCCCCCTGAGATAGTCTTCCAAAATCTGCGGGTAGTTCGCCCGGATCTCATCCTCAGACTTATATTTCTGGTCACTCCAGCGCATCAGATTGTTGTGAGCCATGAAAGCATACATCACATCCGCCCCGAGGAAATACGATTCGGGAATACGGATCGACTCCCGGATATCATCGTCTGCGACCGCAGAGAGAATACTCTTGGCCAGCAGCATCCCGGCAGCTTTGCCGCCCACCTTACCGCTGCCGATCTTGCGTTCGCGGATATCCAGCAAGTCTTCCAGTGTGAACCACTTCTTGGCGACCTTAATGTAGGCCAGTTGATCACTGATCATATTGCGGATCAGCACCACCTTGATTTCTTCCAGGCTGGCTTCGAATGCCTTGCGTTCTTCCTCTGGCAGCCGGCTGATCCGGATGGCCTGTTCCACTAGTATCTCCTGGGGCGCCAGCTCTGCATTCCAGTTTGTTTCCCATTCATCCTGCAGAGCGCCGCGCTCTTCCAACACTGATCTGGTGATCTCTTCAAACAACTCAAACGAGAGGTCATTGGCAAAGTGGAAGTCGGTCAGATAATTGCGGATATACTCCAGGCGCGCCAGCCAGACATCTTCCGGCTCCTCGGCAAACGGATCTATCAGCCCTTCCCGCCTTTGTGATTCAACTGCCAGGGTTCGCACCTGGCTGTTGAAATCTTCAGCCGAGATGATTCCGCGTTTGAACATCTCGTAACGCATTTGCGCCCTGATGCGCTTTTGCAGAATGGGATACTGCACCAATGAAAGATAAATTCGGAATGCGGGATCTATTGATGATTGTGGCAGCGTCATAGGTCAACACCTTTAAATGGCTGCTGTTTGTGGGTCAAAACCTGGCCAGTTGTCATTCAAAAGAAATCTTAGGTGGCTTCTACCCGCCCAGATGCATTGGCATGATCACATGAAGGAAACCATCGTCGCCCATCGGACGGATCAGACCTGGTGCGGCTGCAGCGGTGGTTTCAAGGGCCACGTTGGGTGTTCCGACCACATCCAGCACCTCGCGAAGGTAGCGCACATTGAAAGCAATCAGCACTGGCTGGCCTTCAATCGTGGCTTCTACCACCGCCTCACTTGAGCCGGTCTCTTCAGATTGGGCAGAAATTTCCACGGAGCCGGGCTGCAGTTCATCTCCGGGGGTGATGTTCAGCCGGGCAATATGAGAGCCATCTCGGGCAAAAATCTCGGCCTGTTTACAAGCCTTGAGAAATGCCGCAGAGGAAACCACTGTGCGGGTATTGTGCATCACAGGAATAATCTGTTCAAAATCAGGGAAGCTGCCCTCTATCAGTTGAGAAGTCAATTCCACATCATCGGTGCGGAAGATCACCTGCCCGCGTCCGGGCGGCAATGACATGGTGACAGTATCATCACCATCACCAGCGATACGGGCTAGTTCGTTCAATGCTCTTGCCGGGATGATCGCTTTCATCGACTGGGCCGAACCCTGAGAGAGTTCTGCCTTGCGCACAGAAAGCCTGAAGCCATCTGCGGCTGCCATGGTGACCAGATTATCTTCCACGGTCAGCAGCACGCCGGTCAATACCGGACGGGCTTCATCGGACGAAGCCGCAAAGACCACCTGTTTGATCATCTCACGCAGGTCAGAGACATTGAACACCACACCATCGCGCAGATCAGGAACTGGCATTGGCGGAAATTCTTGCGCATCGATACACTTGATATCTGTGTTGGAAGTGCCTGAACGGACATGCAAGGTCTGGGTTTGGACCACGAGATCCATATCCACCTGCCCATCCGGCAGTGTGCCGACCAGATCAGCAAAGGTGCGCGCTGGCACCGTGGTGGAACCTTCATCAGAGATTTTGGCGCCGATCCAGCAGGTGATCCCGATCTCGAGGTTGGTCGCCGACAGTCGCAGCCGCCCCTCATCAGTGGCGACCAGGACATTCGCCAGCACCGGAAGTGTCGTGCGAGGCGCTACCGCTCGCGAAACGATGCCCAGGCCGTGCGCCAGATTCTCTTGCAACACAGATACTTTCATAGCCGTCTTCCCTTCGTGTATGCAGAATTTCTATTTTAAGAAGTATACAATGAGAAACACATTTTTACCAGAAGTCCCACTGAATGACGCCGCGAAGAGCCTCTATTAATCGCTATTTCTCAGGCGAAGAGCCAGCTATGCGATTGCGAGCTTAATCCTCCGAAAGGGGATACCCCGGGCGGTAGGCGATCACGACATATGGACCGACCACCGGTACCAGTAAGGCAAAAATCCCCCAGCAAACATATCCCAGCGTAGAAAGTTGGCGCTGGCGGAGGAACAGGATTGCCAGCATCAGCATCCCAAACAGATCGGCAAATAAGAGAAAGCGCAGCACCTCGGCAGTTGACCACATAATATCAGAACGTATGTTCTGCTTATATTTTACTTCAACAACCCCCAAATTTCAATAGCTTCCAGCAGAATGACAATAGTTTTCTCAAAGTCAGGAACTACGGAGGAGTAAATGGGAAGCAATCATTTCCAATGGTTTTTTACCCCAACCCCCTGCCCTCTTTCCCCAGCCACAGGCTTGGTTTACGCACCAGCTTTCGTCGGCCGGGAAAGGGGAAAAGAACATCATACCCCCGATGACCAATGATTGTTTGTCAACAAGCGGTTTTTCCAAATCCCGATGTGCCTTTTCAGCATTCACGACCACAGATGGAATCTACAGCCACATGGTAAAATTTATCCCGAAGATAAAAATTTGCACTGCGGTCAGGGAGTTTGCAAAACAACCTCCTAAACAATCAAGACCGCCAGGAATTGATTGTCATGCTCTCCACGATCGAAAAGCTGCTCTTCCTCCTCCTTTCGCTGACAACCGCATATTTTGCCTACCAGACTGCCCGAAAGATGATCGCGGTCATCGGCCGCGGGCACGGAAGCCCAGATTGGGGCGCGGCACTCAAACGCCTGCCCAAGGTGCTAGGACGCACCCTATCCCTCTCCCCTGTCTGGAGGGCGCGCCCACTGGTGAGCTTTTTCCACGCCCTGATCGCCTGGGGCTTCATCTTTTACCTGCTGGTCAACCTCGGCGATCTGCTGGAGGGGTATATCGCCGGGCTCAATTTCCTCGGCGAGGGAGTGATCGGGGATCTCTACCGCCTGTTCTCAGATTTATTCTCCGCCAGCGTGCTGGCCGGCATGATTTTCATGCTGCTGCGGCGCTTTGCAGCACGGGATCAGGCCCTCTCCACGCGGGAGGAGACCCTGCTGCACCCCGATGCAGTGCGCGGCCGCCAGCGAGATTCGTTGATCGTCGGTGCCTTTGTGATCCTGCATGTCGGGGCACGGCTGGCGGGGGAATCCTTCCAGATTGGCCTGCATGGCGCTGACCGCTGGCAGCTGTTTGCCAATTTGCTCTCCTTACTGTCGGCAGGCTGGTCTGAAAACGCTTTGATCATCGGAGAGCATATCGGCTGGTGGCTGGCTCTTGGCTCGATCATGCTGTTTGTGCCCTACTTCCTGTATTCCAAACATGTTCACCTGATCTTTGCCCCGATTAATTTCCTGCTCACCCCCGAATTCAGTTCCCCCGGAGAGTTGGAAGCGCTTGATTTTGAGGATCAGTCCATTGAGCAGTTTGGCGCCTCCCGCCTGGAAGATCTCAGTTTCTACCAGATCATGGACGCGTACGCCTGCATCCAGTGCAACCGCTGCCAGGAAGTCTGCCCGGCGTACGAGACCGGCAAAGTGCTCTCCCCGGCGGCGCTGGAGATCAACAAACGCTACTTCATCAACCAGGAGATCAATGCCCTGGCCGCTGGAGAAGCAAGCTCCCAAACCCTGCTGGAATTCGCCATCCCCCCCGAAGCGGTGATGGCCTGTACCGCCTGCGGCGCCTGCACCAATATCTGTCCGGTGGGCAACGACCCGATGCGCGATATCCTCGATATCCGCCGCTCGATGGTACTGATGGAAAACAACTTCCCCGAGCAGTGGCAAAACGCCTTTCGGGGAATGGAGCGCACGGCCAATCCCTGGGGCGTCCCCCCCTCCGAGCGAATGAAATGGGCTGAGGGGTTCGATGTCCCTACCATTGATCTTAACCCGGCGCCAGACCTGCTCTGGTGGGTAGGATGCGCCCCGGCGACTGAAGCCAACGCCCAGAAGACAGCCCAGGCTTTTGCCCAAATCCTGAAGCGCGCCGGGGTCAATTACGCCGTCCTCGGCCAGCAAGAGCAGTGCACCGGAGATTCCGCTCGGCGGGCTGGCAATGAATATCTGTTCTACGAGCTGGCGCTCGGGAATGTGGAAATGCTCAACGAGGTTGCCCCCCAACGGATTGTGACCACCTGCCCGCACTGCCTGCACACGTTGAAAAATGAGTACCGCGCCTTTGGCGGCGAGTACGAGGTCATCCACCACACCGAACTGATCGATGAATTGATCGCGGCTGGAAAACTGAAACTGGATGGCGGAAAAACTGGTCCCATCACCTTCCATGATCCCTGTTACCTGGGCCGGCAGAACGAGATCCTGATCGCGCCGCGAGATATCCTCAACAGTTCGGGCGCGCAGCTGGTGGAGATGGCCCGCCATGGCGAGAAATCATTTTGCTGCGGGGCTGGCGGCGCTCAGATGTGGAAGGAAGAGGAACACGGCCAGATCAACATCAACCGCCGGCGATTCCAGCAGGCTGCTGAAACAGATACAGACACCCTGGCGGTTGCCTGCCCTTTCTGCATGGTGATGATGCAAGACGCCGCCAAAGCTGAGGGCAGGCAGATTCAAGTCAAAGATATCGCTCAGATCATCGTCGAGGGGATGGAAGAGTAAGCCCCAAAAAACAAAAAGAGGAAAGATGAAGGAGAAAATCACAGCGATTGTTCTCAGCGGTTTGGGCGGCACATTGATCAGCTATACCGCTTATTTTCTTGTCCTGCAAAATCTCGGCATAAATTCCCTCACGCGGTTCAGCCTGGTGTTTGCTTTACTGATCCTTATTGCCGCTTTATTGTTCCTGCTGTTCAAATCTTACGATTTCAACCAGACAATTCTGAAGGGGATCCTGGCTCTATTCCTGTTTTTAAACCTGATCGTCTCGGTCAAAGCAGATTATCTTGATCTGCCCTATACCATCACGTTATTACCAGTTCAAACGATCCAATTGACGCCACAAAACAGCCAAACTCCGGTGACGATCAGATCTTACGGTACAGACCTGTACGCAGATTTAAACTTTGACCAGATCAGCAAGCAAAAGGGTTGGAGCCTGAATAATTACGGCCACCTCACCCAGACACAGGGCACTGCAGAACCAATCAACTGGTCTGGTAAGCCTGGGCAGTTCATCTATTTTGAGTTGGCCAGCTGCTCAGATTGCGGGTCAATGCAGGTCGAATCCCGGGGCAAGACAAGTTCATTCCCGCTGGATGAGGCTTCCCTGCCATCCGGCAGGCTGATCTATACATTCCCAAGCCTGGCCTGGCACCGCATCCTAAACTTTGCTGCCCTCCAAGGCGCCCTCCTGGCCTTCTCAGCTCTACTTATCGCTTCAGCAAGATTGATCCGAGTTAAAACAAAACCTGCGAATGCAAAGGCTGACAAATTTAGTTTTCCCAGACGCATCCCCACAGACCTGTGGCTGATCCTCTTCCCGCTGATCATCTTTGGCTTCAAGCTTTCGCCGGTGATCTTCAATGATGACTGGTGCCAGATCATCCAACCGATCCACGCGGGGAGCTTTCAATTCTTTGACTACGCCGCCCGCCGGCCGATGCATCTCTCTCTCCACTGGGTGATTTCAAAAATTTTCCCCCTCCATCAGGCCGTGATCATGATGCAAGTGATCCAGTTAGCGGTGATCATCCTGATCGGGTTGGTGATCTACCGGCTGCTCCAGAAATTGCTGGGGGATAAAGACTGGCTGGCGTTGCTGGGGGCGCTGCTTTGTGTTGTTTATCCCAGCGACTACACCTACTTCTACCTCTCTCTGCTAGGCACGCGCTTTGCTTTTCTCATCACCCTGACTGCCATGCTTTTGTTTACCAGATATTTAGAATCCAATCGGATTGCCAATGTGTGGGCATCCGTGGTGCTGGTGCTCGCCGGGCTGCTGATCTATGAAGGCCAGTTCGGGGTTTATCTGGTCTGGCCGCTGGTTATTGGGCTTATCTTTTCATTCAACAGCCTGAAAGATAGAACTGCCGGGTTGGCAGTCTATTATCTCCCGGCGCTTGTCTTCCCCGTCTGGCGTTTCGGTATCCAGCCGCTTTTCTATCAGGATTCAAAGTTCGGACACCTGACCGAGGTATTTTCAGGGATCATCCCCTCGATCAACTGGGGATTCAGAACGATCCTCGGCGGGTTCTGGCCGCCCTATCAAGATGCCAGCTGGCTGACAGTGAAGAATTATCTCATTCTGGCAGCCGCACTTATCTTTTGTGTCCTGGCCTATCTGGCCGCGAATCAGGCGGCACAGGCGAATCATCCCCGGAAGGCTGCCCAACAAACTCAGTGCAACTATCGCTGGCAGCTGGCTGCTGGTATCTTGCTGTGGGCAGGCGGCTACTTCCCGATCATCATCAATTACCCGCCAAATATCTGGGGACATCTATCCCGGGTGAATATCTTTACCGTACCGGGTGCCGTGTTGATTTTGTCCGCCCTTCTGCAAATTATCACCACCAGCCTGGGATGGGGCCAAAATGCATCTGCCTCTGCAGTGAATGCCAGTATGATTCTGCTAATCTTTCTGGGTGCCGCCGTGCATGTGCAAGTGCAGCAATCATTCATTAGAAGCTGGCAGGAAACCAAATCCTTTTACCAGCAGGTATTCAATCTCGCCCCAGACTTAGAGGAAGGCACACAAATCTATCTCTATCTGCATGGGGAAGATGGAACCCAAACCACACACCGCCCGCTGATTACCACCTCCTGGGAACCGCGCTGTGCGTTTTTTGTGTTTTATGATTCAAAGGTAAATCAATTTGCGTATTCCTATCAAAAGATAACCGTACCCGATTTCCCCGGATTAAGTGTCCTGGGC
Source organism: Anaerolineales bacterium (assembly GCA_016932165.1). Taxonomy (GTDB): domain Bacteria; phylum Chloroflexota; class Anaerolineae; order Anaerolineales; family UBA11579; genus UBA11579. Next base: position 22,206 of record JAFGDK010000125.1, on the reverse strand, counting down.
GGAAATATTCAGGATCAATACCTTCCCACGTTGAACCCTGAACATTTATTGGCGCTTTCTTACGATCTGGGCACCAAACAGGTAAAAGTCATTGAAGATATCAGCGGCTATTTAGGCGCAGGTTACCAGGAAAAATACCACCCCCTCGATCTGATAACTCCTCAGGAACAGGAAAACCTGTCCCGCAGACTGATAGACTGAGATTAACGCCTGAAATAAACATCCAGCAGTTCAGTCAAGGTGAGGTAACCGGTTACCCGGTAATGTTTATTCACGATCGGCAGCCCGGTCAGCCCGTACTGCTGGAAGCACAAAAACGCTTGCTCCAGATTTGCTTCGTTAAGCACAAAGACCGGCTCTTCCATGATATCAAACGCACGCTGTTCCGGATCCATACGGACATAGGCGATCGCCTTCTCATATAAATCTGGTTTCTGGATATACTGTTCCGGCATAGCCGGAACAAGCATCATTTCGGCAAAAGTGGTCTGTCGAATAATGCCCACCAGCCGCCCGGCCCGGTTTTCCACGCAGACCATCGAAACATGCGGGTGATTGATAAAAGCCTGGGTGACCGCTTTAAGATCATCGTCCACGGTGACGATGGCCGGATCATTGAGATGCGTCTTGAAGACCACAGAAACCAGTTGCTTGCGCTGCCTGCGCCAGCCGGTTAGTGTTTTTTCACCGTGCAAATCCCGCACTTCTTCCTCAAACCAGCTGAGCAGATTTTCAGCGCCGCGGTCTTTTAATTTTTTCTCCTCCGCCTGGCTTAAAGCGTTATTTTCCAATTTACGCGTGTCGCCCCACTTGCGCAGGCCCAACGCGTCGGTCACATCCAGGGTGAAGAGAATCCCGCTGTGCGGCCTGTCAAATCCACCCACCACGCGTTCAGCCTCAGAAATGGCGGTTGCCAGCGTATTTGGATTATCGATCAGACTAAGGATCAGCCGCTGGCTGGGGCTGGCCTGCTCCATGATACTTAACAAGCTGGCCAATCCACCTCGCTGGAGCTGGTTGACCGCCTGGTAACCGCCTATACTGGGCAGTAAGGTTGTCCCCGGGATGCCGACTTTGGCCCAGGCATCCAGCAATTCCTGCAGCAGGTCAAGATTGTGTAAGATCACCACCAACAGGGTTAATTTTGTGTCCATCTGCATTCTCCAGGTATGACTAATTCGCCAGCAGTGCTTGCTGCACATGATTCACAGCCCGGACAAAGCTGGCGGCCATTTGTTGCAAATTGATCTCTTCAGCTGTGATGCGGTATGACTCCGCTCCCATCTCCCTGAGGCGGATAGGGTCTGAGAGTGCATCAGCCAGCGCCTGGTTCAGGCTTTGTTGGCTCCCAGGCTGGATTAACCAGCCGTTCTCCGGCCTGACCAGGTCTTCCTGGGTGCCATCTCCCTGCGCGACGATCACCGGCAGTCCAGAAGACATGGCTTGCTGCACAGCCAGGCCGCCGGTTCCGGGGAGCACAAAAAGATCAGCATTCGCAAAATAAGGAGCCAGTTCCTCGCCATGCCTGGCGCCCGCGAATAAAGTTTCAGGGTAAATTGCTTCCGCCTGCGCTTTAAATTCCGCATAAGCTGGGCCATCGCCGACAATCACCAATTCCGGCTGCTGTTCCTCAGGCAGCTCAGCACAGGCCTGGAAGAGCATCTCCAGGCGTTTGCGGGATTGCAGCCGCCCGACAAATAGAACTGAGCCGCGCTCAAAAGTCTCTGGTCGCGCTGGCGGCAGCGAAACAGGGCGAGGTGCAGCCGCATTGTGGGCGACAAATACTCTGTCTGCTGACAGACCCAGAGACTGATATTCCTGCGCGCCGCGCTGGCTGTAGGCAATGACCCCATCCAACTGTGCCAGGAAGTCTGCTCGCACCCGCTGCTGCAACCCTTTCAACACTCCTGCCGGAGGAGGCGCGCCCAAGCCCCAGCCAAGCACCGGCCGCTGTCTGCTTTTCATCCAGCGAATCGCCTGCCGGGTACTGGGATAGCGCGAATTGGCCTCTACGATCAAAACATCTGGCTGCCAGCCTTCCAGCCAACCGATAATTCCAGGCTGAAAGCACAGATAGAATCCTCCGCCCAAGATGTGCCGGTTTTGAGCTGGAACCAGTTTTCCGATGTTCAACTGGCTGGCTGTTTTGATCGCCTCTCTCTCTCGCGGCTGGCCGGCAAACAAACTGAATCCGCCCTCGCATAACGCGCCAAGCTGCTCAAAGAATGGCACCCGGTAATCTGGCAAGACGCGCTGCTGAAGACCCAGCCGTCCATTGAAGCGAATCTCAGTTGTCATGCCCTCCGCAATGCCTCCAGATATTGATCCACCACACCGACAATATTAAAACTTTTTTCAGCTCGCTGGCGGGCCGCGTCACGAAAGCGAGGCTGGTTATGATAGATTTCCATGACAGCCTCTCCCATCTCTGCAAGATCCGGTTCTTCCAAAGACCAGGAGTCGGCACGATAGGGAACAACCCGTCCAGCATCCCCGGTCACAATTTCGGCAAGCGAACCGGTGTCAAAAGTTGCCACCGGCAAACCGCAAGCCAATGCTTCAATCACCGCGTTTGGGCAGGCAGGATGGAGTTCCCCGGAAAAAAACACGTGAGCAGAACGGTGCAGCTGAGGGATTTCTGAACGGTCCACTACCCCCAGCCAAGTGACCGGCACTTGAGCATAGCGCTGCCATTTTTGCTGCAATTCGGGCAGAATCAACCCGGCAACAACAAGCTCCACCTCAAGGTGATACTGCTCTTGAAGCAGATTTGCCAGGTCAATACCTAATTTCAGGCTGAAATCATATCCGCCCAGGTATGTCCCCTCCACCATTACAATTCGCATATGGTCATCTGGCGGTGCACCATAACCCTGTGGAGAGAATTCATCCAGATCGACCCCATTGTGGATCACATCATAAGGTTTATCCACCTCGCCAAAGGTCTGGTTCCATCTATGCACCACGAACTTGCTCTGGTACACGATCCGGGTGGCGAGATGGCGGCGTATGATGCGCAAAATCCAGTTTCGAATTTCTGCGCCTGCTCGATAGGTCAGACTGGTCTTCACTCTGCGGTGAAGCCAATTGAACCCATCCAGCCGCTGCACGATAGGAATTCCGGCCTGTCTCACCTGCCAGAGTTTTACCAACTGCCGGGAACCCCCGATCACCAGGACGGCGTCATAGGGATGGTCGTCAAGATCGGTGCAGATTTCAATGCCCAGCCGTTCAGCGCCTGCCCTAAACCGCATGCTGAAACTGGCCGGACCTCCCACGCCCGCATAAGCAGGCACCACGCAAATTCGATGCAGATGGTTCATGTACGCCTCAACTCCTGGATTTCTATCCAGGCTTGTGATGTTTCGAGTGTACCATAATTCAAACTGCCATCCGGCCGCCAGGCAGCAAACTGGTTATCCAGCCAGATCACCAGACCTAAGGGGCCCCGAGGGCTGACCTCGCTCTCCAAGACCACCTGCTGGTCCACAGTAAAACGGACCATCTCCGGCAGCCAATCGATCTGGTACTGATGCCACTGGGTGACGTCATGAGTCAGGCGGACGGATCGTTCCTGGATCAATGCTGCAGCCGTTCTGCGCACCAGGCGCGAGACCGGTTTGATCAGGAGCAAAGGCAGTGCCAAGCCCAAAGGCGCAAATGGCCACATCGGAACCTGAGGAGAACGAAAGACACCCGCCAGCGGTCCGGCAGCCGGGCTGTTATCCCCGAAGGAAAGATAATTTTCATCAGAGGCAAAAAAGAACCAGGCTGCCTGCGGCAGTGCGGGCAGCAAGCGTGTCCCGCCATGTGCCAAACCAGCGCCGAATGGATCATTCCACAATCCAAAACCCCAGGTGCCAGGGAGATTTTTTCCGCAAGCGCGCCCCTGTAAAGAGATGGTACAGGGCGGCTGCCAGACAAAATCTCGCCGCCGTAAAACTCGATAATCATCCAATTGTGCCAGGCGGTAAGCTCCTGGTTCTCCAGCAGGAATAGCCAGCCGCCACCCGGTCTCACCCTGAGAAAGCACCTCTGCCCCTGAAGTACAGTGAGGATTCAGTAAAAATCCGCTCATGGGTTTATTATAGCAGTTGGAGATGATACAATATTAAAGAATTGTATCCCAGCAGAGGAAAATATCTGACCCCCCAATTCGAGAAGAGACCAGCCTTGAGACCCCCAGAAAGATTTGAAACCAGCCGGCTGACCTTACGCCCGCCAGAGATCGAGGACGCAGATTCCATCTATAAAAATTATGCTGCCGACAGGCTTGTGACCCGTTATCTGCACTGGCAGCCCCACGAAACGATCGCCGATACTAAAAACTTCCTCAAGCGCTGCAAGAATGTCTGGTTGGCCGGCACTGCCTTTCCCTGGGTGCTATGCCTCAAAGAAAACGAAGAAGTGATCGGAATGGTTGAACTGCGAATCAATAACCACCGCGCCGACTTGGGCTATGTGCTGGCCCGCCACTATTGGGAACAAGGCTATGCCACCGAAGCTGCCAAATTGATCGTGGAGTGGGCAATCGCCCAGCCGCCGATCTACCGCGTCTGGGCGGTGTGTGATGTGGATAACCTCCCCTCAGCCCGAGTGTTGGAGAAAATCGGAATGCAACGCGAAGGGACCCTTCGCCGCTGGCTTTTCCACCCCAATATCGACAAAGCGCCGCGAGACTGCTATGTCTATTCAATTACCAAATAGGCCGGTTGGCAGGATATGCAAAACAGAATTTTCATCCCGTATCAGATTATTTTTCAGTGGCTCTAATCAAAAATTGAAGAAATAAACTTATGGCAACGAAGTTTTAGCCCCATCCCCAGCCCCCTCCCCCAGCCACAGGCAGGGAAATGCAGCCCCAGCTGATGCAAGCCAGGGAAGGGGATCAGAAGTGTCAGGGGGCGCGGCCTCCTGAAACGATTTGCCCACCGCGCAGAGGCTGGCTTGATTTGAGGAAAACAAGGGTGGTATTTGGATGGAAAAGATCCAATCCATCATCGATTGTGACTGGATTCTTCAGAATTTGATCGCACCCTTTTCAATAGTTGCTGTTGTTCAAAATCGCCTAAATGATATAATTGACCTGTTATTGGAGGTCTCATGGAAATTACCTGGTACGGACACTCTTGTTTCCGAATTACAGAGCGCGGCATGGCCACTGTGGTGACTGACCCCTACGACCATTCCTCGATTGGGTACAGCCCCCTCTCGCTGCGGGCAGATATCGTTACCATCAGCCACAAAGCTCCCGGACACGATTTCACCAGCGCGGTGAAAGGCGCAAAATGGCAGATCAACGGTCCCGGTGAATATGAAATCGGCGGCGTTTTCCTCACCGCAGTGCCAGTGGGCAAGCACGACCAGGAGGGCAACGGCCGCAACATGGTCTTTGTCTTCGAATATGACGGCATCAATGTTGGACACCTGGGGGACTTAAAAGCTGTTCCCGCCCGCAAAGAAGTGGAGGCCTTTGGCAATGTGGATATCCTCCTGGTGCCTGTCGGCGGAGGCAGCAGCCTGACAGCTGCAAAAGCAGCTGAGGTGGTTAATCTGATTGAGCCTGGGATTGTAGTCCCCATGCACTATCAAACCCCAGATTGCAAGCTGAAGCTGGACGACCTGGGCGGCTTTCTCAAGCAGATCGGCCTCAGCGACCACGTTACCCCGCAAGAAAGCCTCAAGCTCAACGCCCGTGATATTCCGGACGAGACCAAAGTGGTTGTGTTAAACTATAAACACTGATCGTCCATCTGGGGCAATCACCTAGAAGGAGCAGCGCAATGGCAGCCGAAGTAAAACTGATGATGACCTGGGACATCGTCCCTGGCCGCGAAGAAGAATACTTTGAGTTCCATATCCGCAAGTTTATGCCCATCCTGGAGAAAATGGGGCTGACCCTGCACGAAGCCTGGCTGACCCAGTATGGCGACCATCCCCGCCTGACCGTAGAAGCACTGATCCCCAGCCTGAGACGGGCCAAAAACATCCTCAACTCAACAGAATGGGATGATCTCGGGTTGCTGCTCCACGATATGGTGGAAAATTTTGATTACAAGATTATCCCCAACCGGACGCGCTGGCAAATGTAAGCATTGAATTTCACAAATCCACAAAGAGTTTGCCGGGCAAACTCTTTTTCTTTATCCGATGAAAGAACAACTTGCCCACCAACTGCTGGATTGGTACACCAGAGCAGGACGCTCCCTCCCCTGGCGGGATGATCCTGCCCCATATAGCATCTGGATCTCTGAGATCATGGCCCAGCAAACCCGGCTGGAGACCGTGATCCCCTATTACCAGCGCTGGATGGCGCGGTTTCCCGATATTCACAGCCTGGCCGCGGCCAGCCAGCAAGAGGTGCTTAACCTGTGGGAGGGATTGGGCTATTACAGCCGGGCGCGCAACCTGCACAAAGCCGCTGGCAGGGTGGTTGCCAACTTTGACGGCAAGCTGCCGGAAGATAAACATTCCTTGCTCTCCCTCCCCGGCATCGGACGCTATACCGCCGGAGCAATCCTCTCGATCGCTTTTGGGCTGGATGAGCCGGTGGTCGACGGCAATATCAAACGGGTCTATGCCCGGCTGTTGAAAGTGGAGACAGCCATTAATACGCCGGCGGGTGAGAAGGAGATTTGGCTGCAGGCAGAAGAACTCCTCCCCCCAGGAAAAGCCAGGGACTTCAACCAGGCGCTGATGGATCTAGGGGCAATCATCTGCCTGCCGCGTAATCCAGACTGCGGCACCTGCCCGATTGCGGATTTGTGCAAAGCGCACCTATCTGGGCAGGTGGATAACTATCCGGTCAGACAGGCGAAGAAAGAACCCCCCCACTACATAGTGACTGCCGCGGTGATCCGCGGTGATGACGGCAGAGTGCTGGTCACCCAGCGCCCGGAAGACACCCTCCTCGGAGGGATGTGGGAATTCCCCGGCGGAAAGCAGGAACCCGGGGAAACTCTGGAAGAGTGTCTGAAACGCGAGATTTTGGAAGAACTTGCGTGTAGAATAGAAGTGCGCCAGCTGGTCGGCGTTTTCAGACACGCCTACACCCATTTCAGAGTCACCCTGCATGCCTTCAACGCCGAATTGAAATCCGGACCGGTAGAGCTGCGATATCACCTGGCAGCTGAGTGGGTCCCGATCCACGATCTGGACAAAATGCCGATGGGTAAAATTGACCGGATGATCGCCGGCCAGCTCCAGGCGCGTGAGGAGTGACTGTGGAAGGGCCTAAATTCCAGAGACAAATTGAAGACTTTCGCTGTGAACGCTGCGGCGCTGAGGTAAAAGGGGATGGGTTTACCAACCACTGCCCGGTATGCCTGTGGAGCAAGCACGTCGACATCCATCCGGGAGACCGGGCAGAAAGCTGCCAGGGTTTAATGGAACCAATCGCAGTAGAACGTCAGAAGGACAGCTACCGGATCAAGTTCAGGTGCCAGCGATGCGGTGTGGAACGCTGGAACAGATCCTCCCCGCAGGATGATTTTGAAGTCCTGCTGGAGATCAGCAGAAAACAAGCGGATCAAACCAGATGAAGGAAGAGGATTATACCCGTCAGCGAGAACGGATGGTGGCAACCCAGATTGAGTCCCGCCAGCTTCGCAACCCGCGTTTGCTGGCGGCCATGCGTAAAATCCCCCGCCACAAATTTATCCCAACAGAAAGATGGCATGTGGCCTATGACGACCGCCCGGTAATGATCGGCGAAATGCAGACCATCTCCCAGCCATATATCGTTGCCCTGATGACCAACCTGCTGAAGCTGAAGGGAAACGAACGCGTGCTGGAGATCGGCACCGGATCCGGCTACCAGGCGGCAATCCTCGCTGAGATGTGTGCCCATGTATACACAGTCGAGCGGCATACAGCCCTATCCGAGCAGGCCGCCCGCACGCTGAAAGAACTTGGGATCACCAACGTCACGGTCAGGCAGGCAGATGGCTCACTGGGCTGGCCGGAGCAAGCTCCTTTCGACGCCATCATGGTCACTGCGGCTGCACCTGCTGTGCCAGAACCGCTGCTGAACCAGCTTGAGGTCGGCGGGCGGCTGGTGGTCCCGGTCGGCCAGCCGGGAATGCAGACATTGCAGCTCTGGCAGCGAGGAGAAAGCGGATTTGAGCAGGAAATGATCGTGCCGGTCTCGTTTGTGCCGCTGCGGGGAGAATACGGCTTTAAGAAAGATTGGTGAGCGGGTTTTTATAGATTGTGTCGTAGAATTAATGTAAATTATTTTGCTTAAAATTTATAACATGTATAGTATTTTATATATTTATTGCCAATGCTTTGTTTCCTCCCACCGACAACGCATACTAAAAGCTAACCGCCGTTCCTTTCCAACGCAGATATAATCTCCCCCACCACCTCGGCTTCAGCCTCCACTTCCAGGGCGCGGCGCAGCAACTGCACTGCCTGCTTACCCCCAATCTGACCCAGCGCCCAGGCAGCATGACTTCTCACCAGCGGCTCAGTATCTATCAGGGCGATACTCAATCCTTCGATTCCATCCTCCCCTCTCCCATTGCCCAGCACCACAGCGGTATTACGCAGGTACCCGCGGCGCCTGGCACGTTTTACCGGGCTGCCCTTGAACTTGCGGTTGAACGCCTGCGGAGTGAGGGAAAATTCAGCAGCCAGATTCTCCGGCGGCACCCCTTCCCGCGGTGCGAATGCCGGATCCACCTTTGAGAATGAAAACCGGTTCCACGGGCAGACCTGCTGGCAGACATCACAGCCGAACTGCCACTCACCGATCAACGGACGCAGTTCCAGCGGGATTCCGCCCTTATTTTCAATCGTCAGATAAGAGATGCAGCGATTGGCATCCAGGGTGCGGCCCGGCAAAATGCAGCCCGTCGGGCAGGCATCCAGGCAGCGGGTGCAGCTGCCGCAGTGATCGGCGGCAAAGGGGGTATCGGGCGGGAGTGCAATCCCCAACAGGATTTCGGCCAGCAAGAAATAGGAACCGCCGCCATCCGGGCTGATCAGCATGCTGTTCTTCCCAATCCAGCCAAGACCCGCCCGCCGGGCGAGATCGCGCTCCAGCAGCGGGCCGGTATCCGTGTACCAGCGGGAGGAAATTTCTTCCCCGGTGATTTCGTTCAGCCAGCGAGATAAAGCTTCTAACCGCCGCGGGAGGATGTCGTGATAGTCATCGCCCAATGCGTAAGCGGCAATCCCGCTGTTTTCTGGCCTGGAAGGCAAACAGGGAATCCCCAGCATGAGGATCGACTGGCACGCAGGCATGATCTTTTGGGGATCGTTTCGGCGTTCAAGACTGTGCTCGGAGGCCATCCAGTCCATCCCGGCATGGTATCCCGCACTGATCCAACTCTCAAAGCGCGGGTAGCTCTCTGTCGGGTCTGGCGTGGTGATCCCGGCCAGCACAAAGCCCAACTCGTGAGCTTTGGCGATCAATTTTTCCTTCAATTCCTGCGGGGATGGCATCTGGCTTTACGGCTCTCGGAAGGTCACATACTCCAAGGTGAGGGTCTGGATCTGAGTGATATCCTCCGGCAGCAAAGAGGCAACCTCAAAGCGGCCAAGGCGCCCTTCGCTGGTGCGGTAGCAGACCCACTGCCCCACCAGATCGGCATCCACCTGGATCGGGTCGCTTTCCAGTTCAGCTTCATTGCATTGACCGTATTCCACCCGCTCCTCGCCCATCAGCAGGAATTCAGCCCCATTCAACGGCTGGATGCGTTTGTCGTTAGGAGAAGCCACAAAGAACTGGAAGTCGGCATCCTTCACCGGCGGGGAAGCGCCTTCATCCAGGTCAGCCTCTTCCGACTGCTCGATCTTGAAGCTGGTTTTACTGCTGAAGATTTCCGGCTCAATCACTTTGATCTCCACCCAAAAGCCGCCGATCGTGAAGATCACATCCTGGTCATTACGCAGCTGCCAGACCCCGCGGTAGCTGCCCTCTTCCAGCGGGGCAACCATTTCCACCGAGATGTCCACCTCCGCGCCAGGGGGCACATCCGCCTTGCTGATCGGGGTAGAGGCCGCCGCACCCATAGCAGCGCCTTCATCGAAGACCACTTCGTAATTTTGATTCCAGGTGCAGTTCCCCTGGTTGCTGATCCGCCAGGTCTTGGTAAAGGATTCACCCGGCAGCAACTCGGTGCCATCCGGGATGGTGACATCATCCACAAAGCCAGCCGCATCGCAGATATCCTCTTCCGGGGCATCGGTTGGGTCTGGTGCATCGGTCGGGGCCAGGGTGATCGTTGCCTGGGGCGGCGGGGTGTAGGTAGGTGCGGCGGCAGTCTCTGCCAGCAGGGTCATCTGGGCGTGGACAGTCTGCACCGCCAGCGTCAGGGCAGTCGGCCCATCTTCCACCGGGTTCACCCGTGAAGGCAGGTTGCAGCCTGCCAGTGCCAGTAGAGCAAACAGGATCAATCCCACAGTCAGTTTTTTCACCATCGCGGCACTCCTTCTTTCACCTGCTGGTTAATATTGTACCCCAGCAAGGATATTCAGCTAGACAGGTAAATATTGTATAATCAAAATGAAAGATCAACAATTTATCTGAAACATGACCAGTGTTCTGTCAAAGGTCTTTTGAATCGTCGGATTGTTGATTAACAGAACACCTAATACTCTGTCAGAGGCTGCATGCAGGCGTTTTAAAATTAGTCTTTTTATCTGCTGCTTTTCTTTAAATACACCTTTTTGCATTGACAAAGTGCTAGATGGGGGAACAGGAATTCCAGAAAGGGGTTCAGATATGATCCGCAAAACCAAAGAAACTAAAAACAAGGTGACAAAAAAACTGCTGCTAATCCTTTTAGTGTTCTCCATTCTGCTGTCCGCCTGCGGGCTCGTCGATAAAGATCAGGTAGAGGGAATTGTTGAGGATGAATGGCACCCGGAAAACCCCAAGCAAACCTTTACTGAATGGTGGGAGGACACCAGATCTGGACAAGACGAAAAGCTGGGGACAGGATTTGAAAGGTTTATGAATTGGCTGCCAGAACCAATCGCCAAATTACTTGGCCGGGAATCGGAATCCACGCCATATGTGGAATCCTCACCTGAGGATTTTTCCAACATTGATCAGCTGCTGTCTGCTTATCAGTTTAAGGTCCCGGAGGAGGTCATTGAGTATTTTGAGGTGTCACGTGCTATTCCGCCGGAAGAGATCAGACTGCGGCTGGAGATGATTGCCCGCGCCGAAGCCTACCCCAGGGATATCCCCTACGATATGGGCGGCACCGATCCATTTGGCTACCGCACCGATTGTTCCGGTTTTGTGAGCTATATCTGGCAGCTGGAGACAAGTTCTGATACCACCAGCATGATCGCCTACTCAGAAGAAATCACCCTTGAGGAGCTGATGCCCGGGGACGTACTGAACAACAAGCGCTATGCCGCCGCCGGTCATATTGTGTTGTTCTCCCATTGGGTGGATCTTGACGCCAAAATCTTTAAAGCCTACCACATGAACGCCACTGCCAATGGGGTCTCGGCCAATACCCTGCAACTGATCCCTGACCCCAATGTGGATGGCGCCTGGACGATCAATGAGATTGGCGCGGCAGGGCCGTTCTACCCTTACCGCTGGAATGGTTTTGTTTTGGCAGAATGAATCAGAAACAAGGTCAAAGATCAATTGAGGTAGGTGCAGACAACAATCAATTATTTGCTTTTACCACTGGGAGAAATCTAACGCACTAACGCACCCGGCGCTTCCACTCATCCTTGAGCTGGAGCTGGGTGGGGCTTTGTCCGGAGGGCAGGTCTAAAAAGTCTTTCATCAGGCGGTTGAACTTGTTCGGGCGGTCCAGCATCGGGAAGTGGCCGGCATCACTGAAGATAATCTGGTGGAACATGCTGGGCAGGTTGCCAAAGTCATCCAGGTCCTGGTTGGGCACCAGCGGATCCCGCACCCCCTGCACCACCAGCGAGGCAGTGGTCATCTGGCGGGCGATCTCCATCAGATTGATGTAGCTCAACTCCTCCATCGAGGTATGAATGGCGGCCGGGTCAATTTTACCCGCTTCCCCGCGGACCGCCTCCACGCTGGCAGACCCGTTGAGCAGCCGTTCGGTCAGCCCTACCGGGTCCTGAAAATCCAGATCATCAGCCACACCTTTGCCCAAAACCGGGATCGAGATCACCATCGCCCGATCGACCACAAAGGCATGTTTGGAGGCATATAACAGCGCCACCACAGCCCCCAATCCATGCCCCACCAGAGCCACCTTGCCGATCCCCATGGCATTCATAAACTGGTCCAGCAGTTCAGTCTGCTCTTCCAGCGAGTAATTTAGGTTCTCTTTGGCCGTCTCGCCGTATCCCCACAGATCGAAAGCATAGGCGCGGTACGAAGCGGATGCCGACTGCATGGCCGGAATCCAGTAACGCCATGAACCGACCCATCCATGCAAAAAGATGATCGGTTTACCGCGTCCCAATACTTCGTAGTGGACGATCTTGTCCTCAATGATGATCGCGCTCATCCGCTTCCTTGCTGGCGATTACTCTTCTTTCTTATACTTCTCCAAGATAGCCGCCACCCGCTCGGTGAGCTGGTTGGGCGCAAACGGCTTGAGGATATATTCCACCGCGCCTGCCTCCAGCCCGGCAGACACCTCAGATTCCTGCCCTTTGGCCGAGAGGAAGATCACCGGCACGCGTTTAAGTTCATCAATTTCTTTGATCAGCCGGCAGGCTTCATACCCGGTCATGCGGGGCATGCGCACATCCATCATGATCAAATCCGGATTGACTTCCTGGGCTTTTTGGTAGGCGTCCTCTCCATTCACAGCGGCCACCACTTCGTGCCCAGCAAAACGCAGGGTCAGCGTAATTAAATCCCGGATATCACGTTCGTCTTCTGCAATTAATATTTTTGCCATTATTGATCCTCAAATCGAATGGTTTCTCGTTCAATTTCATACTTCGGCAGGGTGCAGGAAAAAGTGCTGCCTTCTCCGGGTACGCCAGTACTGTGCACCCAGATACGCCCGTTGTGCATCTCGACCAATTCCTTCACAATTGGCAGCCCCAGCCCGGTTCCGGCTGTGGCCATCACCAGGTGATTCTCGCCGCGGTAGAATCGTTCGAAGATTTTATCCTGTTCATCAGGGAAGATGCCAATTCCCTGATCAATTACATCCAATTGTACTTCACCCTCATTTTCCGACAAGGTTAACGTGACAACACTATCTTCCGGCGAGTATTTATAGGCGTTATCCACCAGGTTGGTCACAATCTGGCGGACACGCTCGGCATCGCCGTAGATGGTGGGCAAATCACCCGGGATATTGAACTCGAAACGCACGGGACGCATATCATCCTCGGAACGTTGCTGGATTACGAGGATAACCTCATCCACCACCTCGCGCATATCAATCGGCTGGAAATTAAGCGCCACCTGCCCCGACTCGATCCGGGAGACATCCAGCAGGTCATTCACCAGAATGCTGAGGCGGTCGATGTTGGTCTTGATCACCTTTACAAATTCTTGCTGCTGCTCGTTAAGCTCGCCTGCACCGCCCATCAGCAAAAATTCCACATACCCTTTGATCGGCGTCATCGGCGTACGCAGCTCATGACTGACCGTAGCCACAAATTCAGATTTCAGCCGGTCCACTTCTACTTCGTGGGTAATATCGCGGAAAATAGAAATCGTGCCGAGGAATTCCTGACGGTCGCTGACCGGCGAAAGATGCACCGAGATCACCCGCCCGTCTTCAAGATAAAGCCGTTCCTGGTACATCTCAGAACTTTCCGGCAGGGTGGGCGTGATCGACCAGGTGCGGATCGTATCCATCCAGGTTTGGGCTGCTCCGCCAAACAGGCCGATAAAATCATCCAGGGTTTTCCCAAGCACATCCGCCCGTTTCATGCCCAGCAGACTTTCGGCAGCATGGTTGAACAAGGTAATGATGTTATGGTTTTCGGTCACCAGCACGCCGTCGCCAACACCTTCCAGCATGGCGGTGGAACGGCTGGTCTCAATCTGTTGGGCGCGGAGCATATTGCCCAGGTCTTCTGCCTGATCCCGGATCAACTGGAATAACTCGCCGTTGTTGATCGTCACAGCAAACTGGTTCGCTGCCGCCCTGATCGGATCTGCCAGCCCAGGCTTGAAGTGATTGGGCTGGCGGTGGAAAAGCATCAGGCAGCCAAGCACATCCTGCCCTACTGTCAGCGGGGTGACCACCGCGCTGCGGTACACCGGGTTTACGCCATGAGTTTTCTGCCAGACCGGATCGGTGAGCAAATCCTGCACAACAATCGGCTGTTGATTCTCAAAAACCCAGCCAGACAAACCATCTTTGGTCGTCAGCTTCGAGGCAGAACCTCCCATCGGCGGAGATTCGTGGATACCGGCACCTGCCCGATAAAGTAAGCTCGGGGCGCCAGGCTGGGAGATATAAATATTGATCTGCTCCGCACCAGTCGCATCGCACAGCATTTCCAGCGACTGGTTGAGTACCATATTCAAATCCAGGCTGGAAGACAGTTCTGAACTGATCTTGAGCAAGATCTGGGAAAATTTGTGTTCTTCTTCCAATTCTGCTGTTCGGGCTGCGACTGCCTGTTCAAGTTCTTCATTGGAACGGCGGCTTTCAGCGTACAGGCGGGCATTTTCCAATGCCAGGGCAATCTGCTGGGTTAAGGATTCAACCAATGCCTGGTCTTCCTCACTGTAAGCGCTCACTGTATTAAAATTGTCCAGTTCCACCACACCGCGCACACTATCCGCCACCTTGATCGGTATCAACAACATCGAGACTGGTAAACGTCCGCCGGTGGCTTCACGGTAGCTGAGCAAATTATCTGGAGACAGGTCAAAATCGGTAGCGAAGTCCACTTCGGCCACATTCTGGGTCTGCCCCTTCTGGTATACCCGTCCAATGATCGAAGTGGTCAATGCATGAGAGATCTTCAGCAGGGTTTCATTATCGTTATACCCGAATGCTGATTCTGTCCGCAGTGATCTTGTCCCTTCGTCATACAGCATGATGCGAATACCATGAGCGTGGGGGAGCACACGGCGCACACTGCGGATCAATGTGTTCAAAATCTCCCGGGAATCCAGGCTGCCCAACTGGCGGCTGAAATCGAGGAGTAGATCCACCTCCCGCAGACGGCGGCGGGTTTCAGTCAGCAAAGTCAGGTTTTGCAGCGTAAGGGATACCTGATTGCCAATCAATTCATAGACCTGCTCATCTTCCTGAGTTGCATCCGCCAACGGGATACTTGAAATCGCCAGCACGGCGGCATCCACCTGTCCATTGGAAGAGATCGGCAGCGAGATGAAGCCGCGGGCATCCAGGTTGCGCAGCAGCGGCGTATTGCGCCATTCTTTGCTCTCATCCAGGTTAGGGACGAACAAGATTTGTCCGGTTTGCAGTGTTTCACGCAGAGGATTGCGTTGTCCAAGCAGCACATGAGGGTTAGCGCTGGGTGGGATCGGCCCAAATTGCCCGATCAACTGCGGCCCGCCAGCAGTGATCTCCGCAACCAGGGCAATATCCAGTTCCATTTCGGTCAGCAACTGGCCGGCCAATGAATTCAGAACCGACTGGCGGTCTGGCTGGCGGTTTACCGTTTCGGCAATATCCAACCCGACGCGGATATTGCGCGCCTGGTGATACAGCCGCTGGAGGGCTATCGTCTGTTCCAAATCTTTTTGCAGTAGCACACTCAAATGCGGCAGGTGCTGGGCTGCCTGGGCCTCCGCCTCGGCTTGCAGAATCTTTGTCTCAACAAGTTCGATCTGCTCTTTCAGTTCAGCCACCTTGGCAGAGCGTTCCATCACCAGCCCCGCCTCAGCGGCAAAAAGTTCCAACATCTCCAACCGCACATCAGAGGGAACCAACCCATCTCCGGGCACATCCAAAGCCAATAAACCCAGCGGCCGGTTTTGGCCATCGTAGATCGGGAAGATCAATTGATCACCAGGTATCCAGGAATCTTCCGAATCTACAGGAATAGTATAGTCAAAAGCCAGGTGATCGGGAACGAATGAAAAGTGATTGGCGGTATGCACATGAGGCACATAATAAGCGCGGCCGCGTTTAAACTCCGGCCTGGTCAGTTCAAGCACATTCTCCCAGGGATGATAAATCTCGCGGACCACCTCAGTATCTGCCGGGCTAAATCCTTTCAGGGCAGCCGGTTTGAGCAACTGATACTGGCGGTCCACCGCGTACACCATCACAACGCCAAACTGGCTGACTTCCCGAATGGCACCTGCCAGGATATTGAGCGCATCATCAAGTGAGGTATCTGGCCCAATCTGCTTGCGCGTCTGCAACAGATTGTTCAGGGCCTGGGCCTGATCCGTCAGCAAGGATGTTCGCCTGGCCGCCTTGTTGTACTCCCAGATATTTGTTAATGCCACCCCGGTCTGCGAGCCCAATAATTGGATCAAATCCTGAATCAGCGAATCGAAATGGTTCGTCTTGCGGGAGAACAACCGCAGGGCACCGATTACCTGGCCCAGCTTACGGATCGGAATGACCAACCCGCTGCGCATTTTCGGCGAATCGGGAATGTAAGCGCTTGTCTGGAAATCTGCGATGTTGATCGCTTCTTTGCGGGTAACAGCAGCCAGATCCAGGGCGGTTATATTTGGCGGGGTGGTCCCGATCCGTTCACGGATCAACACCGGCATAGCCGGATTATATTCCTGCTGGAAAACGATGATCCCGCCCTCATTGGCCCCAGAGATGCGCATGGCCTCATCATAGACCATGTGCAGAATGGTCTCAATATTATTGGTCACATTGAAGCGGCGGGTGAGGTGCTGGATGGCATTCATCTCATCAGCCCGGCGCTGCAAAGCCTCATCCGACTGATTGATCAAACTCGCCCGTTCAATCGCGATCGCAATCTGGCTGGCGGCGGTTTCCAAAGACTGGTGGTCGTTATAATCGAACAGGTTGCGGTGCACGCTGCCCACTAACATCTCGCCGATACTGCGCCCGCGCGCGATTAATGGTGCCACAATCAGCGAACAAATATCCGGCATCATGGGCTGCATGGCCCGATATGGCTGCGGTAAAGTTTCGTCCGAACTCATATCATCGCTGAACACCAGATGCTGGGAATCAGTGACAGTATTGCGAATATTCGCCTGGGTGACCAGATGCAAGGAGATTTGCCCAATCATTTCCTTGGACATCCCCACAGCAGATGGTTCATGCAGCTGCAATGTCCCCAGGCTGTTATCCAGTAGGAAAATAGCTACTACATCTGCCTGCAGGAAACGGCTTAACTCCAGCATAGAGAATTGCAGCGCCTCATCCTGAGTAGCCTCAGACCCTGCCAGGCTGGCAATCCGGCGCAGGGCTTCCGCCCGCTGTGCCCGGCGGGTGGATTGCTGCATCAGCTTGGCATTTTCCAGGATCGGAGATACCTGCCCAACAATGATCCGCAACAAGCGAAGGTCGTCATCATTGAAGCGAGTACCATCAGATTTGTTGGCCGCCTGCAAATAGCCCAGCGAGCGTCCGCCGGAAGTCAAGGGAACCAGCACAGTCTCTCGCATCCCGCTGGCCAGTGCCAGCGGGGCCAGGCCCAGGTCTCCAATAATTGATTCCACGCCCATATCATCCGAGATGATCACATCCTGCTCTTTCCAGATCAATTCGGCTTTGGTGTTCTCATTAATCCTGGTGCGGTAAAGTTCAATGAATTGCTCCGGCAGCCCCTGGAAAGGCACCTGCCCCACCAGCGCCCGGGATTGTTCATCGTAGATCAAAAACCCAAGGATCTCGGCGTCGATCAAAGGGCTGATCGTCTCAATAATCTGGGCGTACATGCTTTTTGTGCCGTGAATCGCCCGGCTGACCTGGGCCAGTTCTGCCAGACCAGCCATCTCCTTGATCCGGGATTGTTCTTTGCTGTGGGTGATTGCATTTTGCAGCGCCACGCCAGCATGTCCAGAAAGCAGGTCGAGCACGTCTTTATCCTGCTCCGTGAACCCATCCACCGATTGGGAGGCCAATTCAATCGTCCCGATCAGCACACCGCCCATCCGCAGCGGTATCCCAAGGTAAGACCGGATGGGGAATTGAGCCCGGTTGACGGCTGGCCGGGCTTCCTGGAACTGGCTGATATCCTTGACCAGCAGCGCTTCTGTTTGGGAGGCAAGATAGCCGGTATATCCCTTGCCCAGGGTGTAATAAGCTGGGCTGACCGAAAGGCGCCGCACGCCGTCATCTTCGATCAGATAACGATAAGGGGTAAATTCAATGCTTTCAGGGTTAAACAATGTGATCTCAGAAAAATCTGAGGGGATCAGCCGGTCAATACTTTCCAGGATAGTTTCAATCGTGGTATTCAACTCGAGGCTGGCAGACATCGCCTGGCTGATCTCAGTGAATATGGTGACAGCGTAAGTAGAGAGATGATCCTGGCCCTCTTCCGAACCGGTCAGGGCCGGCTGCCTCAGGGTGACCAGCACGGCTGGCTGGCCCTGATAAGGCACAGCGAAAGAAGCGCCTTCCACCAGATTATGATCCAGGCTGAAACTTACTTCCCCCTGAATGGCGCACAGGCTGTAAAACGAATCTGCCGGACGGGTCCGGCGGGCCATCCGTTCCAGGTTGGGTGTATCATTCTCACTCAGGCCAAACCATTCCTGGGCCAGGGGATTCATATACACCACCCGCCCGCCGCGTTGGACAACAAAGACAGCGCTTTGGTTCAGGGAGATAGCCGGCGTTGTCAGTGGATGGAGATCTTCGGCAGGGGCGGTTTGCTTTCTGCGCGGCAGGCGGCGCAGCAGCAAGGGGACCAGACCCATCAGGCCAGCCCCAACCAAAATCAAAATAATTCCCAAACCGGTGTTCTCTGCTGCAAACATGTGAACTCTCTTATTTTTCCATTCCTACCGCGCTGAATATGCTGAAAGCCTATTTAGCGACTTGAGTATCCTTTCGCCGTTCTTCAGCCGCAATCTCTGTGATCTCGCGAATATCGGAAATTGGATAATCCTCTGGCGAGACGGCTCCCACAGAAACAGACATCAAAGGAGTCTGCTCCTCCTCGCCGTCATCATTGGTGACCACGACAAAGCCCTGCTCACGGTCGATAAAGTTGTAATGCGAAAGCACCTGCTCCCTGAAACGAGTCTTGATCGCCTTCGAAATATTGGCTTGCCGGCCAACTTCAGTGATGATCACAAAGCTGTTCCCGCCGGGATGCCCGATGAAATCATCATTGGTGCCAAATTCATCTACCACTTCACCAAGCAGCAAGGTGGTAAACCGGATCACGTTGTCGGCGGCGACAAACCCGTACAGGTCGGAGAAAGCATCAAAATGATTCACGCGGATATCCAGATATGCCCAGCCATCCCGCCGGATGATCTCCCGAAGCTGGTCCTCAATCAGCCTGCCGGAGGGCAGTCCGGAACGCGGATCGGTCAGAGACTCGCGTTCGGCTCGGGCAATCGCATTTTGCACCCGCAGCCGCAGCTCTTCCACATCAAAAGGTTTGGTGATGTAATCATCCGCACCCAGCTCCAGCCCCTGCAGCTTATCGCTGCGCTCATCTTTCTGGGTTAGAAAGATCACCGGGATGTGGCTGGTGCGTGTGCTCATCCGCAATTGGCGGCAGACCTCGTAGCCGTCAATATCTGGCAGCATGATGTCCAGCACGATCAGATGCGGCAGGTTCTGGCGGGTCATCTCAAGGGCCAGGGTGCCGCGTCCGGCAACATCGACATCATAGCCCTGTCCGCTGAAATAAATTTTGAGCATATTCGAGATATCAAAATCGTCTTCAACTACCAAAATTCTTGCTTTACCCATAGGGTTCCTCCCAACGAACTACAACTCATGATGATTGCAATGCAGATTGGGCAAACTGCCAAGTCTTTTCAATCTGTTCTACAGAAATATTTTGTTCAAAAGAGCGAAAACCGCTCAACCTGAAGCCATGTTTGGCGGCAATTGTATCAATTTCCTTTACCTGGGTTAGGGAAATCTGCTTGCCCAAAGTATAATCCTCAAAACGGCCTTCCAACGCCAGGGCAATGGTTTCAGCCATACAAGCATACGCCTTCCCGGGCGGGAAGCCAAAATCAAAATTAAAGTTCACCAGGCCGGGAACATCCACCACCCCGCCGTCAATCACCAGGATATCAGGACGCTTACTGGCCACATCTGGGGAGACATCCCGCGGGCGGGAAACATCACAGATTACCGATCCTGGCCGCAAATGCTCGGAGTGGATAATCACATCCGTGTCACTGGTGACCGTCAGGATTAAATCCGCCTCCTTGAGCACACTCACATCCACAGCCGGGATCACCCTGGCGCGTGGATGGTCTGCCAGAATCGCATTGGCTGTCTTTTCTGTCTTTTGTCTATCCCGACCGATCAGGTACAACCTCGCTGCCCGGTCTGCGATTAACCTGGCGCATACCCTCCCAATTGCCCCGGTAGCGCCGACGACCGCGGCAGTTGCTTCCTCAACCGGGATGCGCATCTCAGCTGCCGCACGGAAGACCGCCTTCACCGCCATCGCCACCGTCAACGAATCGCCTGTGGTCACCGGAATATCCAGCTGATTTGCGATCGTGATGCCGGCATCACCAACCACAGAGGTAAACGCTCCCAACCCAAGGATCTTTGCGCCAAGCTTTTCAGCCATCCGGCCGGTTTGGATGATCTTGCGGTAAACCACCCTCTCTGGCAATTCCAACATCCGGGCAGGCGTATAGGGGCAAGCCACAAACCAGCCTTTGACCTCTTTCCCGGTCGCCTCAGAACGGATACCGTTGATCTCGGAGATATAAACCGGGGGGAAGAAAGTGGAAAAGAAATTAATCTGCTCAACAGTCAGGCACTTGCCCAGCAGCGGAAATTTCCGGCTGACATCCCGTTTGGGGTCAATTGGGTGGATGATGAAGGCAAAGGTATCCATCACTACCAGCTTTCCTCATCAGACTCGCGCTCCGGGGCATACATCCGGCGGTGCAAAGGTGCTGATTCCAGATCGTGGTGGTCAGACTCCTCAAAGGAGATATTGCGGTGAATGATCCGGCGCTGATCTGATGCAATGATCACCACGTCCGACTCTATCGCCCTGGCAGGATGCACGATCACTCCCGAACTGATCCGGCAGTTATGCCCCACACAGCTCCCCAGGACATCCTGCTTGATCGGTGTGAGCTGGCCGTTCCCATCCACGGCTTGCAGCCGCTTTGGCAGCAGGTTAAAATCGGTAAAGGTAGTGCCCGCGCCGATAAAGGTATTTCTTCCAATCACGCACATTTGAAGGCAGGTGTTCTGCGCCACCATACTGTTCTCCATCAGGGTGGTCATGAACAATGATGCCCTGAAAGGCAGGAATGCGCCGTCACCCACCACCGAGAGCATCAACTGGCATCCTTGCGAAATATTGACATTATCGCCAATGATGCAGTTCTCGATCACCGCGCCTGCCCCAATGGTGACATTGTTGCCGATCGAGGTTGGGCCGTGGATCACTACGCTGGGGTCGATCACGCAGTTATCACCGATCTGCACCACCTTTTTAGATTCCAGCAGCTGTTTGCCCTGAAGCATGGCGTTGAAGAGCACATCCAGCTTGAATTTCAGGTCGGTATCCAGTTTGTGTTCAAAATGCGCCCCGCGGCCAAACAGGCCGAAGATCACATCTGCCACAAAAATATGCACCCATGAATCAATCGCGATGAACGATTTTAACGGTACCTGATAAGTCAGATCGCCTGCCTGGGTGGCCATATAGGTGGGCACGTGGTAATACCCAATCTCGCGGGCATCCAGGTCAATGATCAGGGGTTCGGGTTCATCGCGGGTCGGTCCATCCGGGAAATACCACAAATCTGCCAGGTACAAACCTCCTGCAGGGGTAAATGAGGTAGCCAGGGGCAGAGCATGCTCCCGGAAGGCCGGGTCAGTCGGGTTAAAAGCTGCCCGGCAGGGCTTATTGCGCGCCCTGGCCTGCTGCATAAATTCTGCTATGTAGCAGCTGTCAAAGAACAGGTTATCCCGATAGACAATGCAGGTCTTATCCTCATCTGTGGGGAAAAACAGCGGTGAGAAAATATCCTCAAAATCATCCGCCTGACGCTCACCGGAAGTATAGGGCGCCAGCACATCGCTGTGATGCAGCCACAAAGGTTTGTTCTGCACACGAATGTCGCGGGCATAATCATTGAAAGGGTATAGGTACCGGTGGTCTCTCAGGCTGATTCTGATCATT
>JAFGDK010000124.1 GCA_016932165.1 Anaerolineales bacterium | reverse complement strand
TGTGATTGTCCATTTCATTGCTCCTTGTCCTCCAATAGGACATTTTAACTTTGCTAGATTAGGACTTTACTACTTTGCCCTTACAGTTTCACCTTTCCCCTGTACACATTAGGGCATTTGTTCTATAATAAGCCAGCGCACCATGAAACAACATACCTGATCGACGATCTAACCTCCCCATCGCTACACACCTCCCTAATCTCTAGGTGACCAATCACAAATCACAACATTTATTGCATAAGGAAGATAATGAAACAATTTGTATTGCATGCGCCGTACAAGCCAACCGGCGATCAGCCTGAAGCCATCAAGCAGCTGACCGAAGGCCTTAGAAAGGGCCACCAGCATCAAGTTCTGCTGGGCGCAACAGGGACCGGCAAAACCTTCACCATGGCCAACATCATCGAGCAAACCCAGCGCTCCGCCCTGGTGATCGCCCATAACAAAACGCTCGTCGCCCAGCTTTACGCCGAGTTTAAAGAATTCTTCCCCCAGAATGCAGTCGAATACTTCACCTCCTATTACGACTATTACCAGCCGGAAGCCTACGTTCCCCGGCGGGACCTGTACATAGAAAAAGAGACGGATATTAATGAAGAAATTGAACGCCTGCGTCTGGCAGCCACCACCTCGCTGCTTTCACGAAAGGATGTGATTATCGTTGCTTCGGTCTCTTGCATCTACGGCTTGGGCAACCCTGAAGCCTACGGCAAGGTGGTCGTCAACCTCAAAGTCGGTGAAACCGTCCGGCGCAATTTTCTCCTGCGGCGGCTGGTCGAGATCCACTACTCGCGCAACGATATCGATCTGGCCCCTGGCACCTTCCGGGTACGAGGCGATACGCTGGACCTCGTCCCTGCCTACCAGGATAAGGTCGGCTACCGGATCACCTTCTTTGGCGACGAGGTGGAGCGCATCGTAGAGATGAACATGCTCACCGGTGAGATCAAGGAAGAGATGAGCCAGGTCTCGATCTTCCCCGCCAAGCATTTTATCACCGAGGAAGACAAGCTCCATGCCGCGCTGGACACTATCCAGCAAGAACTGGATGAGCAGCTGGCTTACTTCAAGAGCAACGGGATGCTGCTGGAGGCGCAGCGTCTGGACCAGCGCACCCGCTACGATATCGAAATGCTGCGCGAGACCGGCTCATGTGCAGGGGTGGAGAACTACTCCCGCCACCTCGACCAGCGCCCTGCCGGCACCCACCCCTGGACGCTGATCGACTACTTCCCGCCCGACTTCCTGCTCTTCATTGACGAGTCGCACATGACTATCCCCCAGATCAGGGGAATGTACAATGGAGACCAGTCCCGCAAATCCACCCTGGTGGAATACGGCTTCCGCCTGCCCTCGGCGATGGACAACCGCCCGCTCAAGTTTGAAGAGTTCGAGGAATACATCGGCCAGGTGATCTACACCACTGCAACTCCAGGCCCCTACGAATTGGAACACGCCGCCCAGGTAGTTGATCAGGTCATCCGGCCTACTGGGCTGGTGGACCCGAAAGTGGAGGTGCGCCCGATCGAGGGGCAGATTGACGATCTGATCGGGGAGATCAAAGGCCGGACGCAACGCGGAGAACGCGCTCTGGTCACCACGCTTACCAAGCGGATGGCAGAAGATCTGTCCGATTATCTATTGGAAATGGGCATTAAGGTTCACTACCTGCACTCTGAAGTGGACACCCTGGAACGCATCGGCATTCTGCGCGACCTGCGCATGGGCGTCTTCGATGTGGTCGTGGGCATCAACCTGCTGCGTGAGGGTCTCGACCTGCCGGAGGTATCCCTGGTGGCGATTCTGGATGCTGATAAACAAGGCTTCTTGCGCTCGCAGACCGCCCTGATCCAAACCATCGGGCGCGCTGCCCGGCATGTCAGCGGGCAGGTGATCATGTATGCCGATCAGATCACCGAGGCAATGAAAGGATCCATCGACGAAACCAACCGCCGCCGGGAGATTCAGGCTGCCTATAACCAGAAGCACAACATCAAGCCGATCAGTATTGTCAAAGAGATCCGCGATCTTACCGACAGGGTCAGTGTCAGCTATGCAGCAGAATCAGCCGCCGGATATGACACCAGCCAGCCTGCCCCAGTACCAAAGAAAGAATTGCAAACCATGATCGAGACACTCGAATCCCGCATGCGTCAGGCCGCTGCTGATCTACAGTTCGAGCAGGCTGCCATGCTGCGCGATCAGATCTATGAACTGCGCACCATCCTGGCCGAGGATGAATCCCTCAAGCCCTGGGAGCGGATCAAGGTGCTCGCCGGGCAGGATTAACACTCCCAGTGGAAAAGATTTATCAATTCCACATACCATCTTCACAACTTCTTCACAACCACCCGCTATCATCTAGACATCGAAACAAGACCGACGAAAGGTGATAAAGATGAAGAAGTACCTAGTAATTTCAATCGTGGTGATGCTGGTGGCAGCATTAAGTATCGGGACAGTAATGGCTGAGGAAGAACCCCCCACCGCACCCAGAAAGACCCAAACCAGAGACTCTGCCGGCAACCGGGTGATGGCCGATTACATGAACCAGGCGATCGCAGACCTGCTCGGAATCACCCTGGAGGAATACGACGCTTGCAAACTTGCGGGGAACACCCTCTTTGATATAGCAATGGACTTGGGCATTGATGCCGAAAGTCTGGCAAACCTGCGTTCAGAAGCGCGGGAAATGGCATATGAGGCTGCTCTAGCCGATGGTGTGATTGGAGAGTATGAATACCAATACTTCCGTTCCCGGATTGGACACGGTCAGGGCGGATGGCGCCAGGGCGGGCACGGCAACGGCAATGGCGGCGGTCGGGGCGGCGGCGGACAATTTGGAGACGGATTATGCGACGGCACTGGTGAATGTGACAGCTGGGATTCAATCCTGCCATCTAACTAATTTCATCCTTTCTCCAAATGGCGGAGACTCCCCTCTCCGCCATTTTTTTATCTACTGGGCTATAATAACCCCATGAAAAAAATCCTGATCATTGAAGATGAGGCCGAACTGGCAAAGGTGTTGCGTTCCTATCTGGAAAACGCCGGTTTTGAGGTCCTGACCTCTTACCAGGGCGACACCGGGCTGGAAACTTGGCACTCATCCCAACCGGACCTGGTAATCCTTGATCTGAACCTGCCAGGAATGGATGGATTAGATGTCGCCCGCGCCATTCGCCGGGAAAAGGATACACCGATCATCATGGTTACCGCCAGGGTAGAAGAAACCGATAGATTAATCGGTCTTGAGTTGGGCGCAGACGATTATGTCACCAAACCCTATTCGCCGCGCGAGGTAGTTGCCCGCGTCCGCACCGTGCTCAGGCGCGCAGGCGGGCAAAGTGAGAGAAAACCTGAGATCATCCGGGCTGGAGATCTGGAAATTAACCTCGAAGCCCATACGGTGCAAAGCGGCAGCCAGTATTTTGATCTCACCCCAACAGAATTCAATTTATTGGCCACGCTGGCGGGATCCCCAGGCCGGGTTTACTCGCGTTTACAACTATTGGAAGAGACCCAGGAAGGTTCTGCTTTCGAGGGATATGAACGCACGATCGACGCCCACATTAAGAATCTTAGAAGCAAGATAGAAGCAGACCCCAAGTCACCACGATATATCCTCACCGTATTTGGCCTCGGCTATAAATTTGATAAAGGGTAAATCATGCGGATCAGGTTATTCCTATCTTTCGCAATTGTAATGATCCTCACCCTGGTGATACTTGGATTTGTGATCCGCACGGATACCGAGACAATAATCACCAGCTTTGCCCAAAGCGGTGGTTTCTACGGTGCAGACCGGGTGATCAAGCAATATACCGATTACTACATCGAACACGGCTCCTGGGAAGGGATCAGTATGGATGTCGCCGTAGAGAATCCCAGCGGCACTGGCGACGGGTCTGGCGGCGGCCGAGGGAAAGGCAGCGGGGCAGGAGGTCAGGGAACCGGGGGAAATGCAAATTTTGGCAACTTCAATAATCAGGATCAGTTTTCTCTTACAGATACAAACGGCGTGGTACTTCTCTCCAGCAGCCTGCAAACCGGCGAGGCGCTGCCTGCTGATGCACTCGCCAATGGATTTGAGATCATCGTCGAAGAACAGGTGGTTGGCTATCTGCTTCCAGAGGCCAGCACCCTGGATCTCAGTGAAGTGATCAGCCAGGAATTAAGTGACTCCCTGGCAGAATCTCTTGGCCCCACAGCCCTGATAGGCACAGTTGTTACGATAGTGCTGGCAACCATCCTGGCAGCCCTGCTGATGAATCCTATCCGCCAACTAACCAGAGCAGCCAACCAGATCGCCAGCGGAGACCTCAGCCAGCGAGTGCCTGTGAGAGGAAATGATGAGATCGGGCAGTTGGGAAAGTCCTTCAATCAAATGGCGGATTCTCTCCAGGATGCTCAGCAAGCCCGTCAGGCAATGACCGCAGACATCGCCCACGAATTGCGCACACCGCTTTCCATTCAACGCGCCAACCTGGAAGCGCTTCAGGACGGTATATACCCCCTGACCCTGGAAAACCTGGTTCCGATCA
Organism: Anaerolineales bacterium; assembly: GCA_016932165.1. Lineage (GTDB taxonomy): Bacteria > Chloroflexota > Anaerolineae > Anaerolineales > UBA11579 > UBA11579. The sequence continues at coordinate 45,075 of JAFGDK010000124.1, read as the reverse complement.
TTCAGCAAAACAACCTCCTCACCAAGCTGGTTGAAGACTTGCGCACACTGGCGCTTGCGGACGCTGGAGAACTGAGGATCGAAAAGGTCAGCACCGATCTAAACGCCCTTATTTCCCGCGTTTGCAAGGATTTCCAAGCCAGGTTTGCTGAGGCAGGCATATCGCTGACTTGCCATCCCGGCCAAAACTGCCCGCCCTGTCTCCTGGATCCCAACAGGATCAACCAGGTGGTCTATAATCTGCTGCACAACAGCCTGAGGCATACACCACATGGTGGAGCTGTTGAAATCACCACCGCGTGCAATTCAGACTCTGTCACCATCACTATCCAGGATTCAGGAGAGGGGATACCTGAAAAAGCTCTCCCCCACCTGTTTGACCGCTTCTACCGGTCTGACCAATCCCGCTCCAGGGATAAAGGCGGTTCTGGGCTGGGGTTGGCAATTGCGATGCAGATCGTCCGGGAACATGGGGGAACGCTTACCGCAGCCAACCATCCTCAAGGGGGAGCTGTTTTCACCATCCAATTGCCAAAAGAGGAGAAATGACAGTCACCAATAACGTCACCCGGATGCTGGATGCCAGAAAGGTAAAATACACCGCCCACGTTTTACCAGAAGAAAAACTGGGGGCAAAACAAGCTGCGCAATTGATTGGTGTCCCGTCCGAGGTGGTCTTTAAGACAATTGTGGCTGTTCGGGCCACACCCGGCAAGCCGATCCTTGCGGTGATCCCTGGCGACCAGGAACTGAATTTAAAGCTGCTGGCCAAATCAATCGGGGATAAGAAGGTAAAACTGGCCAGCCACCAGCAGGCAGAATCGCTGACAGGTTTGCAGACTGGCGGAATCTCACCGCTCGCGTTGATCAACAAGGGATTCCAGGTATTGGTAGACTCGTCTGCGCTCTCACATCCAGCAATATTTGTATCCGGTGGACAAAGGGGGCTGAACATCGAAATCACTCCGCAAGATCTTCTTGCAATCACCAGCGCCCGTACCGCCGCGCTCTGCTCGGATTAGGGACAAATGTCCCTATTAAACCAGGGACATTATCTTAAAAAAGTCCCCCAAAATATGCTACAATTTTCACAAGCGAATCTAATAAAACTTGCGTCTTTTCTATTAGTATCCTTAATAGGAAAGTATCAGTATTTTTTAGTTTAATTTTCGTTAGAAGAGGAGTAGCACATGGATAAAAAGAGGAAGGCACTACTACCCAAGCTGGCCATCGCCATGGGAACCATCCTGGTGTTGATATCTGCCAGCCTAACCAGTAACGCGTTTGCCCGATCAGCTTATCAGGGCGAAGAACCACCTGAGCCATCCACTGACCACCGCGAATTCGGGCCTCTTCAAGGGCCGTTCGATAGTCCTCAGGAGGTCACCCTCGCCTGTCTTTCATGCCACTCCGGTGTGGCTGAGGATATCATGCAAACCACCCACTGGACCTGGGAATATACCAATGAGGAGACCGGCCAGGTTCTCGGCAAAAAAAATCTGATCAACAACTTCTGCATCAGCATCGAATCAAACGAGCCGCGTTGTACCTCTTGCCATATTGGCTATGGCTGGAAGGATAATACCTTCGATTTCAGTGCCGAGGAGAACATAGACTGTCTGGTTTGCCATGACACTACCGGCACATACCAGAAATTCCCCACAGGCGCTGGTTACCCTGTCACCACGACGACCGAGTTCCCGGCTGGCAGTGGGATTTTCTTCAATCCACCAGACCTGGCAAACGTTGCTCAAAACATAGGAAAGACCTCCAATGAGACCTGTGGAGCCTGCCACTTCTACGGCGGCGGGGGCGATTATGTCAAACACGGCGATCTCGATTCCTCTCTAAACAACGCCCCCTACTCCCTGGATGTCCACCTGTCGGCAGATGGGGCCAACTTTAACTGCACAAACTGCCACCAATCCGAAAATCACCAGATCACCGGCAGCCGCTACGGCCAGGCAGAAGGCGATTGGCAGGGATGTGAAAATTGCCACACCACCACCCCACACCAACTGGACTCGCTCAACAGCCATACCAAAGTGGCCTGCCAGAGCTGCCATATTCCAGCATTTGCCCGCGGCGGCAACCCCACCAAAATGACCTGGGACTGGTCTGCAGCCGGACAGCTAGATTCGGCAAGCAAACCAGTTGTCACGCGCAATGAAGATGGGGATATCATCTACGATGGCAAAAAAGGTGCTTTCACCTATCAATATGATGTCATCCCAGAATACCTGTGGTACAACGGGAATGTTTCTTATGTTATGCCTGGCGAGCAAATTGACCCCACCAGCATGGTTCACATCAACGATTTCCTTGGCGATAAGGATGACCCCAACGCCAAAATCTATCCAGTAAAAGCCTTCATTGCAACACAGCCGTTTGACACCGGCAATAATACCCTGGCGATCCCGCATCTGTTCGGACAGGATGACGCTGCCTATTGGCGTACTTTTGACTGGGATGCATCTATCCAGGCCGGAATGGAATATGCCGGTTTACCCTATAGTGGAGAATATGATTTTGTAGAATCCGTGATGTATTGGCCAACCACCCATATGGTGGCCCCTGCAGAAGAAGCACTGGCCTGCCAGGAGTGCCACACAACTGAGGGAGGCCGGCTAGATTTTGCAGCCCTGGGATACAGCCAGGCGGATGTAACCAAATTGACCAACTTCCCACCGGCATCGAATTTCGACGCCAACCAACCCAATGCATCAACCCCCAGAGATCCAGATGTGTGCAAAGCCTGCCACACGCAAGAACATGAACTGTGGTCGCAGAGTTCCCACCTGGACAATGCGGTTGGCTGTGTTGCCTGCCACCAGCTTGAATCTGATGTGGAACATCCCGAAGAAGCCTTCACCATGGAGAAAGATGCAGAATTATGCGGCGCCTGCCACATCAACGAATACCGCGATTGGGAAACCAGCGTCCACAGTGAATATAACGTCACCTGTGTCACTTGCCACAACCCGCACAGTCAGAAGCAAATGACAATCGGCGATTATGAGATTTCCTGCCAGACTTGCCACCGGGAAGAATCTGATATTGTCTCACATTCCACCCACGCAGCGGCTGGTCTGCTGTGCAACGAATGCCATATGAACACCGATCTCAATACCGGGCACAGCTGGCTGGTTGAGTCCGATACCTGTCTGGTCTGCCACCAGGAATCAATCCACGGCGCAGACTCGATCCTCCAGGGCACTGGCACCAAAGCCGAACCGCCAGCCCCGGTTGAAACAGAACCGAGTCCAGAGGCAGTTAACCTCAATCTCCCCATCTGGGCAGCCTTCTTTAGTGCAGTTGTGGTTGGCACAGCTTTGACGCTGGTTTTCAGCCGGCATTCCAACGGGAAAAATGAAGACCCTGAAAATCAAGACTCTGAAGATTAATTTGGGATCCTAGAAAATTCTGGAGATGTGACTATGTCAGAGCAAAATAATAAATCTGATGCCACTCAGCAAAAGGGAAAACTTTCCCGCCGGGACTTTTTACTGTTAGGCGGTACTGCTCTCGGCACGGTTGCGCTGCGTCAGGCTGCCAAATCCCCTAAGACCACCCGGGGTGCTGAAGATCATCCTGAAGGCGGCCACCTTTGGGGCATGGTAATCGATATAGACCTGTGCATCGGCTGCAATTACTGCACTTACGCCTGCCAGGCTGTCAACAACCTTTCTGATGACATGAAATACAACATCGTCTCGGTTGAAACAACCGAGATCGGGGATGAATTCTTCCTCTCGCGGCCCTGTATGCAGTGTGCCCATCCACCCTGCGTACATGTTTGCCCAGTTGAGGCTACCTATATACGTCCGGATGGGATTGTGGCCATGGACTATGACCTGTGCATCGGCTGCCGGTATTGCATGATCGCCTGCCCATATGACGTACGTGTGTTCAACTGGTACGAACACACAGAAGACAGCCCGCGGGTGCCCGAGTTTGGTACCCCGGAACTCCCCCCTCGTCCGCGTGGCGTGATGGAAAAATGCCACTTTTGCTCCCACCGGATCGACTTCGGTCTCGAGCGCGGCCTCGTCCCCGGCGTAGATGCAGCTGCCACCCCCGCATGTATTGTAGCCTGTCCAACTGGCTCGCGTGTCTTCGGAGATCTAAATGATCCCAACAGCCCCGCCAACCAGAAGCTGGCGGTTAGCGACAACCCCATCCGGTTGCGGAATGATCTCTCCACTGAACCAAGGGTGCTTTACATTCCGCCCCGGATAAAGGAAGGGTAACCCATGGAAACAGATATCAGAGTGCCTAAGCTTAGACTGGCAGGGAAAGAGTATCCCTTGTTTCCCATTTGGATCCTCTTCCTGATCGCAGCATTTGGGATCGGGCTGCATGGTATGGTGACTGTACTCACCAAGGGTCTTTCTGTCACCGGATTGAGCAACCAGGTTGCCTGGGGCTTGTGGATCGCCATCGACCTTTCCAGTATCGCCTTAGGCGGCAGCGCCTTTGTCTTTGGTGTGATCGTCTATCTCTTCAAAATCGAACGTTTCAAACGCGTCGGGATGCTGGCCGTATTGCTGGGCTTCCTGGGTTATTCCACCGCCGGGATGGTCTTATTATTCGACCTCGGCCAACCGCTTCGCTTCTGGCACCCGGTCGTGTACTGGCAGCCGCACTCCTTGTTATGGGAGATCACCATGTGTGTGGTGCTCTATCTCAGCGTGCTGCTTGCCGAGCTACTGCCCATTGTGCTGGAACATCCCCTGTTCCACTCGCACCCAATTTTGGATAAAAGCAAATTCCTGCGTGGCTTTACCAATTTCTTGCAAAAGCTTTCCGCCTGGTTGCATAAGACTGGCCCCTTCCTGGCAGTCATTGGGCTAACCCTTTCGCTTTTACACCAGGCTTCGCTGGGCGCAACCTACGGGGTTCTTGCCGGGCGCGGCTTGTGGTTCAGCCAGACAGCTCCGGTGATCTTCGTACTCTCCGCGGTTGCTGGCGGTACCTGCCTGCTGTTCCTGACCAGCATTATCGTCTTCCGGGTAATGCGGCCCGGGCTGGTTTCTGACAGTGTGCTTTACGATATCGCCCGGATTGCAGGCTATGTCGCATTGTTGTGCATTTACATCCGCGTGTGGGACTGGGCGGTAACCAACTATTACAGCTTCGACCGTGAGATTGCCTTGCAGACCGAACTGCTTAATACCGTAGCCCCCTACACCACATCGTTCTGGATCGGCCAGGTACTCTTTGCGGCAATCCCCGGGTTCGCCCTGGTCAGCGCTAAACGGATCAAGCGATTCAGGATTCTAGCATTTTTCGCCATCCTGCCGCTCATCTGCACAATTCTTACCCGCTGGAACTATAACCTTTCCGGGCTCATCGCCCAGATCACCTACGACCCATTCACACCCACCGTGATCCAAAACTCCTATTCACCTACTGTGACTGAATGGCAGGTGGGAATGGGTGTGATCTCCTACTGGCTGATCACCTTCAGCCTGGCAGCTCGGTTCCTTCCCTTCAAAGGGGACCACCATCACAAAGAGCATCACGAACCTGATGTTCCTGAGCCTGTCACTGCAGACTGATCCAGGAAACAGATAATCCTCTCATAGGGCATTCACTCAAATGAATGCCCTTTTTATTCTGTCAATCCCCAAATATTTGATCTAAATTTCACTACTTTGTTATTGTCTTCACAGATGAATTATGTTACAATTTGCACAAACAATGTATTCGGATAAACGAATATGCTTATAAACGGCAACTTCAATACCTCAAATTCAGATCTAACCAACATCCAGGCTGAGTTTTGCGCAGCTGTGGGTGATCCCAGCCGGGTGAAGATCGTCTACAGCCTGGCAGAAGGGTCATCAAATGTAAAATCCTTAGCAGAAAGTATTGGCCTGTCTTCCTCTGCTACCTCCCGACACTTGAAAATATTGCGAGACCGCGGGCTGGTGCGCGCCTCACGGCAGGGTCATACCGTTGAGTATTCGCTTGCCGCACCTGAACTGATCACCGCCCTGGATATCTTTTTGGACATCCTGAACAACCAACTTGCACACCGTGCATCACTAGTACAACTGGAAAGGTACGATGAAGAACAATAAATTTCTCTGGATTCTTGTGCTTGTAATTTCGGTGGCGCTGGTAATTTTGCCGCTGGTTCTATTCTTGCCATTCGATAAAACGGATAAGGTGGACCCATGGGCCAATGTTCCCAATCGCCCCACCCATACAGACCACACCAACCTGATCTCGGGCACATTTGAGACCGGGCAAGAGGTCACTCAGGCCTGTCTGGAGTGTCATCCTGAAACTGCTGGCCAGGTAATGTCCACCGCTCACTGGACCTGGGAGAGCAAGCCGATTGAAGTCCCCGGTCGAGATGAACCCGTGACGGTTGGCAAGAAGAACCAGATCAATAACTTCTGTATTGGCATTCAGGGCAACTGGCAGAAATGTGTCACCTGCCATGCAGGCTATGGCTGGGAAGACGAAACCTTCCACGAGACTGCCACCGAAGATCAGGTGGACTGTTTGGTCTGTCATGCCGGTGTGGGTACCTATGCCAAAGGCGACTACGGACTTCCCCTGGAGGGTATAGACCTGACTATTGCCGCCCAAAGTGTGGGGGTACCCACCAGGCAAAACTGCGGCAGCTGCCACTTCAATGGCGGCGGCGGCAACGCAGTCAAACACGGCGATTTGGATGAGTCTCTTTACTGGCCCTCAGCCAGCCTAGATGTTCACATGGGCGAGCACAATTTCCAGTGTATCGACTGCCACCAGACAGAAGACCATAATATCAAAGGGCGTTCCATCTCCGTCAGCCTGGATAACGAGAACCAGGTCTACTGCACTGACTGTCACAGCACTAACATGCATGAAGATGAACGCCTCAACGCGCACCTGGATACGGTTGCCTGCCAGACCTGCCATATCCCCCAATTTGCGCTTGAAGATCCCACCAAAGTTGAATGGAGATGGTCTGAAGCTGGACAGGATATCGGCGATGACCCGCATGTTTACCTCAAGATCAAGGGCAGCTTTGTGTATGCCAGCGATGTTCAGCCGCAATACCTGTGGTACAACGGTGTCGCCGACCGCTACCTGCTGGGCGACCCGATCGCAGCAGAAGGGCCAACTGCAATCAACTATCCCAAGGGTGATATCAACGACCCAACCGCCAAGATCATGCCCTTCAAAGTCCACGTGGCAGACCAGATCTACGATACGGTCAACAACTATCTGATCCAGCCTAAAACTGTCGGCGAAGGGGGTTACTGGACAGAATTCGACTGGCAGCTGGCCGCCACACTTGGTTCCCAGATCACCGGACTGCCTTACTCCGGCAGCTACGGCTTTACAGAGACAATCATGTTCTGGCCGACAACCCACATGGTGCAGCCAGTCAGTGAAGCCCTGCAATGTACAGCCTGTCACAGTGAGGATGGGCGCCTGGACTGGCTCGCACTCGGATACCCCGGAGACCCGATCGAATGGGGCAGCCGCTTCGAGAATGGCAACTAAAGGGATGGGATCAATGAGACCAAGCATCAAACACCACACTCGCAAATTGGCCCTGATCCTGATGTCAGCCGGGGCGATCCTGTTCAGCCTGGCACTGACAGCGGGCCATGCTGCCGCACAAACACCTCTGCACCCCACCTTCCCCTTCCTGGATAAAGAGGGCGGCAACGTACTTGATTCTGGCAAGCCTGTCTCCACAATGCAGACCTGCGGCCAATGTCACGATACCGGTTTCATCGCCAGCCACAGCTTCCACGCGGATGCCGGGCTTTCATCAGCCACAAATGCAGGCAGTACGAGTACGGGCCGGCCATGGGATACCAGCGAGGGCTTGTACGGCAAGTGGAACCCGATCACCTACGGAGAACCAGTAGACGGAACGAACGATCTGACCTGGCTGCAAACAATCGGTCTGCGCCATGTTGGCGGCGGACCGGCGCAAGCCGCTGGTGTGGAAATGAATTGTTTCCTCTGCCACCTCAACAGCCCAGACAACGATCTACGGATTGAAATGCTGGAAGCTGGCCGCTTCGAATGGGCCAATACCGCCACCCTGGCTGATTCCGGGATCGTTTCCTATACCGCTGGCAATTATGAATACAACCGGGAAGCCTTTGACGAGAACGGAGAACTGCGGACAGCCTTCCTCAGCATTCAGGACCCAGCCAATCAGAACTGCGGCCAATGTCACGGAACCGTTCACATGGATCAGACTCCGCTGGTGTTGACAGACTGCGAGGACACAGGTTGGGAAACAGCCACAACCGGGATCGTCTTTGCCGCCCAGATGTTAACCAATACCGGGATGAACCTGAAAAACAAAACAGAACTCACCCGGGCACACGACATTCACGTGGAACGTCTGGTGGAATGTACAGACTGCCATTTCTCAATCAACAACCCAATTTATGCCATCAGCGGAACAGATTCGCTGGACAACTTACAATTCGACCCCCGCAGGTTGGACATGGGAGAGTATCTCTTCCAGCCTGTACACCAGTTTGCCCGCGGGCAGAGCGCTCAGGGCAGCATTGCTCCCGAGTTGAAAGATTCCATGCGGCGCTGCGAATCCTGCCATGTCGTCGATGAAACCCACGATTGGCTGCCGTATGCCGAAAAACATATGGAAGCGATCCATTGTGAAACCTGTCATATCCCGCAGATGTACAGCCCTGCCCTCCAGCAAGTGGACTGGACCGTTGTTCAGGTTGACGGCAGTTCACAAACCACCTGCCGTGGCGTTGAGGGCAAAACGGGGACGATCAACGATCTGGTAACAGGTTTCAATCCCGCCTTGCTGCAGCGCAAGAATATCGACGGGAGCATTAAATTAGCGCCCTACAACCTGATCACCGCATGGTATTGGGTCTATGGCAATCCACAGCAGCCCGTTCCCCAGGAAGTGTTGCAAGCCGTCTATCTGGATGGAGATGACTACCGCCAGGAGATTATCGCCGCACTGGATAGCAACAACAACGGCCAATTGGAGAGGGACGAACTGGCACTTGACACGGCAGAGAAGGCTGCATTGATTGCCGCAGAACTGGAAGCGTTGGGGATCAACAACCCTCAAATCTGGGCAGAAGTGCAGCCATACAGCATCAACCACAATGTCGCCGATGCCGGGTGGGCAATCCAGGATTGTGAAACCTGCCACACAGACGAATCACAACTGGCTGTGCCGGTTCAGTTAGCCAGTTATGTGCCCGGCGGTGTGATCCCAAATTTCATCTCCGGCACCAATACCATAGCCAACGGCCGCATTTACACCGATAAAAACGGCGCTCTTTTCTACCAGACTGCTTTGGATAAAAACAGCACCTATATCTTCGGCCACCACAATGTCTCCTGGATCGATTGGCTGGGTGCCGCGATGATCCTCGGTGTTTTAGGCGGCATCAGCGTGCACGGAGGCATCCGGGCATATTCCGCCCGTAAGCAGGCCAAACACCAGCCAGAGCTCAAGAAGATCTTTATGTACTCCTTCTACGAACGCATCTGGCACTGGCTGCAAACCCTCACCATCCTGATCCTGGCCTTTACCGGCTTGGTGATCCACAAACCGGAGATGTTTGGCATCTTCCAATTCAAAGGAGTTGTGCTGGTGCATAACATTATGGCAGCAATATTGGTCGCCAATGCCGCCCTGGCACTGCTCTACAACCTGCTGAGTGGTGATATCAAACGGTTTATCCCTGAACCGAAGGGCTTCTTCAACCAGTCGATAATCCAGGCAAAATATTATCTATCCGGGATTTTCAAAAATGAGCACCACCCCTTTGAAAAGACACGCGAGAACCGGCTGAACCCGCTGCAGCAGGTCACCTACTTTATGGTGCTGAACGTACTGCTGCCACTGCAAACCATCACCGGCATTTTAATGTGGGGTGCGCAGCGCTGGCCGGAGATTTCAAACCGCCTGGGTGGATTGCCGCGGCTGGCACCTTTCCACACCCTGATCTCCTGGAGCTTTGTCGCATTCATCATTCTCCATGTTTATCTCACCACCACCGGCCATACACCGTTGGCCGGAATCAAATCCATGATTGTGGGCTGGGACGAAGTAGAAGTGCACTTGTCTGAGCCTGAATCCACGGAGGAAGAATAAAATGACTACTGCAGAAAAAGTTCAGAAAAGAAAACCAAGAGATGAAAAACCCTTTGCCCACCCCTATTTGGCAGGCACGATGCTCGGTCTGGTCTTGTTTGCCTCCTTCTTCATCACCGGCACCGGACTGGGCGCTTCAGGCGGTTTGAACCGCATTCTGGTATTCTTCCAGGATCTGGTGGCACCCGACCATGTGAACAACACCCCCTATCTGCTGAGCCTGGCCGGCGGCGACCTGAACCCCTTGAAAAGCTGGATTGTTTACCTGACCGTGGGTGTGGTTCTCGGCGGCTTTGTCTCTGGATGGATCAACGGGAGAATCAAAGCCGAGACCAACAAAGGCCCACAGATTACCGTGCAGCAGCGGTGGCTGTTTGCCTTTATCGGCGGAGCTTTTATGGGCTACGGAGCCCGTCTCGCCCGCGGCTGCACATCTGGTCAGGCTCTATCCGGCGGCGCCGTGCTTTCCGTGGGCAGCTGGGCCTTTATGTTTGCGGTGTTTGCCGGGGCCTACGCCCTGGCTTACTTTGTCCGCAAACTTTGGAACTAGGAGGTAGCAATGGCACCTTTTCCTCTAAATGTATTTGAACTGTTCGGCGAATTCGGCGGATATCTCGTCTTCCTGGCAATTGGCTTCTTCTTCGGTTACGCCCTGGAAATCGGCGGTTTTGGCAAGTCCGATAAACTGGCAGCCCAATTCTACTTCAAAGATCTGACCGTGCTCAAAGTAATGTTCACCGGGATCATAGTCGCCATGCTGGGCGTTTTCCTGACCTCCGCACTTGGTCTGCTGGATTACAACCTGGTATGGGTCAACCCCACCTATTTGTGGCCGGGCATCATCGGTGGTTTGATCATGGGTGTTGGTTTTATCGTCGGTGGTTTCTGCCCTGGCACTTCGCTGGTTGCCATGGCCACCGGCAAGATCGACGGAATCTTCTTTGTACTCGGTGTGCTCTTCGGCATCTTCACCTTTGGTGAAACCGTGGAATACTTCTGGGATTTCTTCTACTCTTCCTACATGGGACGCTTTACCCTGATGGATTGGCTCGGCATCCCCACCGGATATGTGGTGCTGATTGTGGTGCTGATGGCCCTGTTCATGTTCTGGGGCGGCGAGCAGTTAGAGAAAATCTTTGGCGGCAAAGACCTGAACAAAGAACCCAAGCTGCGCTATGCCTGGGCAGGGGGTCTAATCGTGATCGCCCTGGCCGCATTGCTGATCGGTCAACCCACGATCGCTGAAAAATGGGACTCCCTGGCGGCTGAGAAAGAACCGCTGCTGGAAGATTCACGCGCATACCAGATTCACCCTGGCGAATTGCTGAGCGTGATCCACAATGATGATATCAAGCTCTTCATGATCGACCTGCGTACTGAGAGTGACTACAACCTCTTTCATATTGAGGATGCCGAGCATTACACTCTAGAGCAGCTCGAAGCTGATGCCGCCACACTGCGCCTGGAACCTTCAAACGCGGTATTTGTGGTCATGAGCAACAATGAAGAGCTTTCAACCGAAGCGTGGAAGATGCTGACCGCCGAGAATCTTCATAATGTGTATATCCTGGAGGGCGGGATCAATTACTGGCTGGATGTTTTCGCCTCTGAATCCAGCCACAATGCCAAACTGGTGATACGTCCCGGCGAGGAGATGACTCACACATTCAATGCTGCCCTGGGGGCAAAACACCCTGCCGCCAGCCCAGACCCGCATCTAATTGAGGAACTTGAATTTGAAGCCAAAGTGAAGCTGGAACTGAAGAAAGGTCCCTCAGGCGGCGGCTGCGGATAATCTCAACTTTCCCCCACTTAAATTTCAGGGAGGGCATAACGCCCTCCCGTTTTGGTTAAACCAGCAATGCAAAATCCTATTCTGCCACCACTATACCCAGGATAACCTCTTCGCCTTCAAAGCGGAACGGTTCCTCATGGGTCAAAGCCCCTTCCGGCGGCTTTTGAGGCACCATCTCCACAGACAGGGTCTCGCCCATAATGTAAGCGCTGTGCTCCTCCACAATGCCAGTGAGATTTTCGCTGGCCTGGAAGTAGAGCTTGATCCGGTCAGAGATTTCCAGATCAGACTGCTTGCGGAAGTCCTGCACCCGGCGGACAAACTCTCTGGCCATCCCTTCTGAGACCAGTTCAGGCGTCAGCTCGGTAGAAAGAGCAGCCAGGTAAGCGCCCTCCTGGGCAACAGTCAGACCGCTTTTGGCCTCAGCCTGGACTTCCACTTCATCAGGCAAGATACTGTAGGTTTCGCCCTCCACTAAGACCTCTACAGGCTGCTCATCCAGCAGTTTAGCGGCAACCTCACTGGCATCCATCGCCAACAGGGCTTTGCGGATGGCGGGGAATTTTTGCTGATATTTCGATCCAAGCTGCCTGGGCAGCGGATTGATGCGATAATCCACCGCTTCACCAGCCGCGCCCAAAACACCTACCTGCTTCACATTCAACTCCTCTGCAAACACATCTGCGTAGCTCAGAATGACCCGAGCCTCCTGGGCAGACCCGACCGAGAAAGCAATCCCGGCCAGGGGTTGGCGCACCTTGATCTCAGCCTTATTACGGGCCGCATGCCCCAAAGAGACCAGCCTCAACACCAGTGCCATCTCCTGGTTGAGTTGATGATCGATCACATCCGGATTAAATTCAGGCCAATCCGCCATATGGACTGAATCCATGGCGTCTGGATCCACAGTGCGGACCAGGTTCTGGTACAACTCTTCCGCCAAGAAAGGCATCGTTGGCGCTAACAGCTTAGAGAGCACAGTCAATGCCTCATAAAGTGTGGCGTAAGCCGCGTTTTTGTCTGCATCAGAATCTCCTTTCCAGAAGCGGCGGCGGGAACGGCGCAGATACCACTTCGAGAGGGTATTGACAAACTCCTCCACCGGGCGGGTACAGCCGGGGACATCGTAATTTTCCATTGCTTCGGTCACATCCCGCACCAGGGCATGCAGCGAAGACCGCAGCCATAGATCAAGCGAGTTGTATTCCAGATCATCTGTTTCACCTGGCTGCCAGCCGTCTAACTTGGCATAGGTGACAAAGAAGGAATACACATTCCACAAGGTAAGGGTAAAGTTTTTGACCACATCTTCGACCAGCTGGGCGGAGAACTTGCGTGCGTTTCCGGGCGGGCTGGCGGTGTACAGATACCAGCGGAAAGCATCAGCACCGTGATTATCGAATACATCCCACGGCTCTACAGCCGTACCGCGTGATTTCGACATTTTCAACCCATCTTCAGCCAGGATATGGCCCAGGCAGATCACATTCTTGAAACAAACCGAATCCATGTGCAGGCTGGCAATGGCATGCAGCGAATAAAACCAACCGCGGGTCTGATCAACGGCCTCACAGATGAAATCTGCCGGGAACTGCTGCTCAAATATCTCCTGGTTTTCGAAGGGAGCATGCCATTGTGCATAGGGCATAGCGCCAGAATCAAACCACACATCGATCAACTCCGGCACGCGTTGCATCCTGCCGCCGCATTCTTCACAGGCATAGGTGATGTTATCCACATGCGGCCTGTGCAGGTCCAGTTCAGATAGATCCAAGCCGGTTTTCTCCGAGAGTTCTGCCACCGAACCCATACAATCCTGGTTGTGGCACTCCTGACACTCCCAGACAGGCAGAGGTGTGCCCCAATAACGCTCACGTCCCAACGACCAGTCAATATTGTTTTCCAGCCAGTTTCCAAAGCGGCCGTCCTTGATATGGTCCGGCACCCAATTGACCTCCTGATTATGGGCCAACAGCCGCTCTTTCAGACTGGAGGTGCGGATGAACCAGGTTCCCCGGGCATAATACAGCAGCGGGGTATCACAGCGCCAGCAGAATGGATAGGTATGGGTATAGCTTCCTACCCGGAACATCAAACCGCGGTTCTCCAAATCCTGGATGATCTCCGGGTCGGCATCCTTAACAAATTTGCCGCTCCAAGGGCGCACTTCCTGGATGAAGGTGCCGTCTTCCTTAACCGTCATCAGCACGGGAAGATCAAACTCCATGGCAGCATTCATATCCTCACCGCCAAATGCCGGGGCAGTGTGGACCAGACCGGTGCCATCATCCATGGTGACGTAATTCTGCAATACCACATAATAGGCGGGTTTCTCTACCGGCAGAAAGGTAAACAGAGGCTGGTATCGGAGACCTTTAAGCTTCTTGCCCTTGAAGGTCTCTAAAACCTTGACCTCTTCATCGCCAAACACCTTTTCCAGCAACGCCTTACCCAGGATGAGGCGTTCAGTCCCATTCTCATTACTTTGGCGCTCGATCTTCACATACTCCTCATCAGGATGGGCAGCCACAGCCACATTCCCCGGCAGCGTCCAGGGGGTCGTCGTCCAGACCAGCATGGATGTTCCCGGTTCGTCCACCAGCGGGAAGCGTACGAAGATGGATGGGTCTTCAGCGTCTGCATAACCCTGAGAGACCTCATGGTCGGAGAGTGGAGTACCGCAGCGGGGGCAGTAAGGCACCACTTTGTATCCCTGATAGAGTAAATCTTTCTCCCAAAATGATTTTAGGATGTACCACACCGATTCAATATACTCATTCTCATAAGTGATATAGGCAGTATCGAAATCCACCCAGAAACCCAGGCGATCGGTGAACCGCTCCCACTCCAGGATGTATTCAAAAGCCGATTGGCGACAAAGTTCATTGAACTTGTCAATGCCGTAGTCCTCAATTTGCTGCTTATTGGTGAACCCCAGCTTGCGCTCGACTTCGATCTCAACCGGTAGACCATGAGTATCCCAGCCTCCGCGTCGAATCACATGGTCTCCGCGCATCACCCGATAGCGCGGAAAAAGATCTTTAAAGGCACGCGCCAGGCCATGGTGCACCCCCGGCTTACCGTTGGCGGTTGGCGGACCTTCATAAAACACATATTCCGGGCCACCCTCACGCATCTCGGAGACGCGTTCAAAAATGCTCTGGTCTTTCCAGAATTTAAGGATCGCCAATTCCATTTTGTTGACATCCAACTTCGGTGAAACAGATTCAAACATACTACCTCCTGCAGGCAACATTACAGTAAAAGATCCAATCAAGCCTGGTTTGTTCTCTTATCCTAATAAAAATCCCCGTCCCACACCGGGACGAGGATAAATTTCATCGCTCGCGGTACCACCCGCTTTCTTGCAGATTTCAATCTGCAAACGCTCAACCAGGAACGGCCAACCAGGTCAGCAAATCCTGTGCCATTGATAACGGGGTGCTCTCCCCGGCTCCCCTACTAGACGGTTAACCGCCTTTCAGTTCGCACTCCGGAAGGATTTTCAGCCGTTCTGATCGCCCTGGCTCACACGCTCCCAGGTTCGCTGCCGGTCAGGAGCAGGCTTACTCGTTTCCATCAACATTTTAGTCTATGGAGTTGTAATAATGGTCAGATTATCCCATATCTGAGAGTGAGGGTCAAGCCAGAAATGTGATAATTGAGATTTCGCAGCTGAAGTCACGAGATGCTTCTGCTGATTTCCCCAACAAATCTGTAAACAGCAATCTTTTAATTCTAGCACCCTTCTCCCTTATAATTTAATTGCTAACCAGGATCAAAAGAACGAACTATGGAAACAACTGCAAAAACCGAACAACCCTTTGTGGGTATTGAAAAAGTCGAAACCCCGATGATGGTTTACACCGCTCAGGGACTCATTTGGGGAAATCTTTACCACAGCAGCATGATCCAACCCAGCCGCATCCTGCTTGGGGTCACAATTCCAGAGTATCTTCCGCTGGAACAGGCCCAGGTGATATTTATGGAGCCAAACTACGTTGCCAAACCGATCAAACACAGGCAGATATTGATCCCTACTTCCACAATCCTCGGCTACCACCTCATGCCGCCCCATAAAGATGTCCTGGACTATGACCCAACAGAACCAAACCGGGTGATGGCGCCGTTAACCTTCTATACGGGCGCAATAAAAATCCAGGGAAATATCCGCATCTCAGAGGTTACAGATGCAAAAACCACGCTCGAGGTGATGAAGGCCGCCTACCTGACGATGTATCAAGTTGAAATCAGTCACTTGACCAATACCCAGATGGCCCCTATCCGAGCCGGCCAGGCTTATTTTAGAGTAAACTCTTTGCTTATTGCACTCTAATCCCATATTTCTTACATTTTAGGTACAATAACCGCAGGAGCAAAAATGAAAAATATCCTGGTTTCTCTTGTCCTGGCTTGGATCAGCGCCTCTTTGTGGCATTTTCCAGCCGTCGCGGATGCCGCCGAGCTTGGATCTGATAATTTTCCGGCATCTCTGTGTATCCCTGGCGTTTATCTGGATGGTGAACCTGACTGCCAGCTCCTTGGCCCTGCGGCTCATGCCACACAGATCGCGTATATCGAAGATCAAATCGCTTCCCAACCGGAGCGATTCCCTACGATCAGCGAGGAATATGGAGAATCGGAATTTAACTATTTCCGGGTCAACGAAAGCAGCAATCATCTGTTTTACAGCCTGGATACCGCTGTCGCCAATACCGCCTCGGTGAATTCAATGTATGAAGGGTACACCTTTGCTTCATACACCTCTATGGTGGAAATGGAAGGTAAGAAATATTTCCAATTGGGATCCGGCGAATGGATGCGCGGGGCAGCAGTCGGCTACTACGCGGCGCCCAACCAGTTCCTGGGTGTTCAACCGCTAGAACAACCAACCCGAAAATTCGGCTGGGTGCTGAAGGACACGCCCACCCTCACCGAACCAGGCTACTATGCCCTCCGCACTGGCAATATCATCCCGCGCTATACCTTAGTTGAGGTATTTGACCATCAACGAATCGGCCTTTCCGATTGGTATATGCTGGCGCTAGATGAATGGGTCCATATGACCCAGGTAGCGCTGGTCTACCCGGCAGAAGGACCTCCGAATGGGGTTGAGAATGGGCGCTGGATCGAGATCAACATCTTTGAGCAAACCCTCTCAGTCTATGAGAACAACCAGTTGGTCTTTGCCACCCTGGTCACTTCGGGTTCATCACGCAATTACACCCGCCCAGGCCTGTTTAAAATCTACGAGAAACTGGAAACCACTACAATGGCTGGTGACCTGGGGCAAGATGGCGCTTATTACCTGATGGATGTGCCCTGGACAATGTATTTTGACGACCGCCGCGCCCTGCATGCCGAATACTGGCATGACCACCTCGGGTACAAATCATCCCACGGCTGCGTCAATATGTCCTTCCCAGACTCAGATTGGCTCTTCAGATGGGCCCAATACGGCGAATGGGTTTACGCCTGGGACCCATCCGGGCTGACTCCGGAGGATCCTAAACTGTTCACCCAACATCTGGGCGATTGACCTTATTGGTAGGTAATTGGTTCCACAATCACATTTTCAGCGCCCAACAACTTTTCTAACTTCTGGCGCAATGCATCAGAAAGATTGGTGGAATCACTGGGAAATTCTAACCGGTAGCCACGGCTGCGTTCTATGACATAAAAAGCAAATCGGTCCGGGCCTGGTTCGCTGATCAGCATACCGTAAACCCGGCGCATCCTTAAAATATCACGTTCTTTATCCCCAATCGAACGCATCACTGCGGTCAGCATCCGGCGATTCCCTTTCCGCTCTTGTCCAATATCCACCTCGGGGGGCATGATTGGGGGCAACTTGTGGGGCTCAATTTCAGATTCAACTGGTGCAGTCACACCTGCGGCGGCACCACCTGCAGGTTCTTTATCGGCTGGGCTTTCTACCCTAGGCTTCCCTTTCTCGTCTTCAGAATGGGGTTGTTCTTCCGGCTGGTAATCAGCTGCGGGTTCTGCCATTACAGGCTGCAGCTCTGATTCAGAGCGCTTGGCTGGTTGTGGTGTTTTGGCAGGTTCGCCCCGATACCAGACCTCATATTCAGAGGGAATTTCAGGTTCCGGTGGCATGAAATCTGGATTCTCAACCAGGTCATTGGTCTTCCCCTTTTCGACAGGATGCACTGCCAGCTGAGATTTTATCTCCGGAGGTTCAACCGGTTGGGTTATAGCCGGAATAACAACTTCATCCCTTGGGTCCTCCATCTCAATCCCCTCCGGCGTTTCAACTTCTGGTTCTGGTTCCCATGTAATCCCGCCGTTATCCGCCCTGACCGCTTTTTCCAGCCAGGAGGCGTGTTGTTGGTCCAGTTGCAGTTCAGTTTTTATTTCGTCCACCTTGATATTCGGATCCCCCCTGGATAAGTCCACTTTGCCTTCGGCAATCACCACTTTGCCATAACGGAGAACCCCAGCAAACCGTTTCCAGGTCTGTGGGAAGAGTACCAGCTTATTAAATCCGCGCACATCTTCCAGGCGGACAAAGGCCATTTCCTCCCCCTTCTTCGTCATAATCTTTGAAATCCGCACAACTTCACCAAAGACACGCACAAATTGATCTTTCTCAACTTGAACCAGATCAGAAGAATAATGTGTGACCACATCTTTTAGCGCCTGGGCGGTCTCCCGCAGCGGGTGGTCGGATACGTACAACCCAACAAGCTCCTTCTCCCAGTTCAACTGCTCACGCCGGTTGTAGTTAGGGTCAATCTCCTGCAAGGTGATTTTCTGTGAAAGGCCGGTGTGATTCTCAAAAAAGGTCATCTGCCCAATTTCTTCTGCCTGGAACTTGGAGGCGCTGACCGAGACCAACCGGTCAACCGCACTCAGCAGCGCCATGCGCGGGCCAAAACTATCCAAAGCACCAACCTTAATCAAGCATTCAAGCGGGCGCTTGCCGACCTTGCGCAAGTCAACCCGGTTCGCCAGGTCTGTGAGATCTTCAAAGGGGCCATCCTTGCGGCCCTTAAGGATTTCATCCACCGGCCCGTGACCAACGTTTTTAACCGCGCCCAGACCAAAACGAACACAGGATTCGCCATCCTCAGAATCTTCTATCGAAAAATCGTAGAAGCTGTGGTTAATATCGGGGGGCAGCACCCTGATGCCCTGGTTTTCTGTATCCTGAACATAACCTGCCACCCGGTCAGTGTCATTCTGGTATACCGAGATCAGGGCGGCCATATATTCCACGGTGTAGTGGTGTTTCAGATAGGCAGTTTCCACTGCGATCACGGCATAATCAGCGGCATGACCTTTGGGGAAACCGTATCGGGCGAAAGCCTCCCAATCTTCAAAGATCTTTTTCGAAGTTTCTTCAGGGATGCCGTTGTGTTTTGCGCCTTCAATAAATCGCTCGCGGTTCTTGAGGAGTTCTTCCTCCTTCTTCTTGGCCACCGCCTTGCGCAAAAAATCCGCCTCGGAGGCTGAATACCCGCCCAGGTTCATCGCCGTGTACATGATCTGCTCCTGATACACAGTGATACCATACGTCTCTTCAAGAATTTCTTTCAGCAGTGGATGCCTATAGCTGGGTTCTTCTTCACCATGCATGCGCTTGATGTAATCCGGGATGAATTCCATCGGTCCTGGCCGGTAAAGCGCCACCATAGCAATCACATTGGACAGATTTTGCGGCTTCATCTCCTTGACCCAGCGGGTCATCCCGGTGCCTTCCAGTTGGAAGACGCCAGCGGTATTGCCCTCCCCCAACATCTGGTAAACCTCTGGATCATCCAGAGGGATATTGTGCAAATTTAACTCCACCCCATGCCGTTCCCTGATCATAGAACAGCACCGTTCCATGATGGTGAGGGAAGCAAGACCCAGGAAGTCCACCTTAAGCAGGCCAAGCTTATCCACCACCGACATCTCGAACTGGGTGACCGCATTGATCGGGCTTTCGCCCACGTTGCCAGTCGGCCGGTGCAAGGGGATATATTCCACCACAGGTTTGTCTGTGATCACCACGCCAGCCGCGTGCGTCCCCGCATTTCGGATCGAACCTTCCACCTCTTTGGCATTGTCCAGCAGGCGTTTAGCCCAGTCGGAGCCGTGATATTCTTGCTGCAAATCTGGCACCGTCTTGAGGGCTTCGGCAATCGTCGGGTTGGCTGGCGGACCGGGGATCATCTTAGCGATCCGGTCCACTTCGGAGAGCGGGATATCCAATACCCGGCCCACATCTCGCACAGCCGCCCTGGCTTTTAGTTTGCCAAAGGTGATGATCGACGCCACCCGATCCTCCCCGTACTTCCTGGCGCAGTATGACATCAGCTCATAACGGCGGTCATCCTGAAAGTCAAGGTCAATATCCGGCATGGATACCCGGTCAGGGTTGAGAAAACGTTCAAAGATCAAACCATGCTCCAGCGGATCAATTAGACTGATATCCAAGGCATAAGCCACAATCGAGCCGGCTGCTGAGCCGCGGGCGTTATACCAGATGCCTGCTTCCCGGGAATAACGGCACAAGTCCCACACAATTAAGAAATAAGCATTAAAGCCCATTTGGTCGATGATGCCCAGTTCATATTCCAATCGTTTCTGGACCGGCTCAGATGTGGCTTCCTTGCCGTATCGCAGGACGAGACCTTCATCACACAACTCTCGCAGATAGGACTTAACTGTATGCCCCTCCGGCACCTCAAACTCAGGCAGGATGTAGCCATCCCTCTCAAGATCCACATTGCAGCGTTCTGCAATTGCAAGACTGTTAGACAGCGCTCCAGGAACATTGGCGAAGAGATCCGCCATTTCAGCAGCACTCTTGAGATAATAAGACGCGCCAGACATCCGCATGCGTTTTGGGTCGCTGAGCAGGCTGGTGGTCTGCACACACAGCAGGATATCCTGCCAGTCGGCGTCAGCAGGATCAACATAGTGGACATCATTGGTCGCCAAAAATTTTCCCTGATAGCGCTTCGAAAAATCGATCAAAGTGTTGTTGATGCGCTCCAATTCGGGGATATCGTGGCTTTGGAGTTCCAGGAAAAAATTATCCGGTCCAAAGACATCATAATACCAGTCTAACAAACGGAGGGCTTCCTGGGGGTTATCCTGTTGAATGGCACGTGGTATCTCTGCAGACATACAGCCGGAAGTGCAGATCAATCCCTCTGCATGGTCGGCAAGGAATTGATGGTCAATTCGGGGGTAATAATAAAAACCCTCAAGCTGCGCCGCAGAGGAAATCTTTAACAAATTCTGGTAGCCAGTCATATTCTCAGCTAACAGCAGCAAATGCGAGGACTTTCGGTCCGCCTGAGTCTTATCGGTCATCCGGTTATGGGCTAAGTATGCCTCCACCCCGATGATCGGCTTAACACCCTGATTCTTAGCCTCAGAGAAAAAATCAATTACCCCAAACATGGTGCCATGATCGGTGATCCCCAATGCGGGCATCTCAAGTTCCTTGGCGCGGGTAATCAGCTTGGGTATCTGGCTGAAACCATCCAGCAGGGAATATTGGGTATGCACATGCAGGTGGACAAATTCAGACATACCAGCGCCACTCTCCTCACCAATAAACTGGGCGAAATAATACAGGTGTTCTATTATAACATCGGAGTTCCAGATTGTTGCTGGAGTGAATCTTAAAAGATAGATTTTTTAAGGTTCAGGTGAAAAATCAAACAGGACAAATGACACTTGCCAGAGATTTAGAAACCCGCTATCCTAAAAAAACACGGTTCAGACCCCCAAAAGGAGAGGCAATGTTTGAAGAACTCAGGTCGCGTTTGGAAATTGGCACACACCAACTTGCAGCGATCAACAGCATCTTGCTAAACCCAGATTCAAAAGTGGTCTCAGACCTAATTGAAGTGGTTTCTAGGTACGGCACCCCGGAGGAGATCAACGCTAAAGCAGAGGAAGCCGGCAAACTGGAAAACCTGCTGGCCAAGGTAAAACAAGATACCCCCAATTACTATCAGGATTTACTCTGGCTCATCGAGCAGCGAGATAAAAATGCTTTCATCAGCGTCGAAGAATACCGAAAGAAAGTTCTTGGCGAAAAAGCTGACAAAATGCACTTCAAGGATGAGTATGCTGTCACCCTGGAGATCAGTTCCTTGCAATACTTCCCCTGGCTGATCGAAATCGCAAAAGATGCAATTGCCAGCCAAACACTTATGCCCGGACGCTATATCCGGGTGCGGAATATGAAGGAACAAGAGATAGACGGCGATCTGCCAGCCGTGATCGCCGCGGTAAAAATCCTCGGGGCTAGCTGGGTGGAGACGATGGACACCAAAGGCACAGATGGTTCCAACATCCACCTGGGCGGGCCAGATACGATCACCGGCTATTTTGGCGGTGTGGGACAGCCCAACGACCATGCTTTGAAATGGGTCGATGAGTTTCTCTACTACTACACCAATTACGGCGTGCGCCAGGTATTGAACATCAACCCAGGTACGGTCCTGCTTGGCTACATGATGCACAAATTGGGCATCAATAACGAATTTAAAATCTCTGTATACATGGGCAACGACAACCCCTATGCCGCCTTCTGGACCCTGATCGGGGCCAAGCTGTTTGCCCGGGAAGATGGCACCTCCCCACTGATCGGGTTCAACTGGTCCAACTCAGTGAACAATCAGACCATGGAGATCACCGCCCAGTTCCGCAAAGACCTGGGATTTGAAGATGTGGTGCGCTACGAGCATCACATCACCGAAACTTACCGGCATATCGTCATCCAACCGTATAACCGGCGCAACGAGCTGGTAGAACTGGCCGACCATATCGCTAACATCTCGGCCAAGCATGAGGGCGGTGACCCTGAGATTGAAGCAGAAAAACCAATCGAAACCACCACCAGCATTCTGGACTACTTCAGAGACAAACAGGAAGTGATTGACTCTGGTGACTGGGACCGGCTGCTGGAGAACTTTAAGGATAAACAAAACGCCATCAACGAAACTGCCCGGGTACTCACCGAGAACGGCCTTTCGTTTGTGGCAGCCAGCGTGCATAAATCGTACAACTGAAGAATCTCAACCCAAATTAACCGCCGGTTAGCGATGATCGATTTGATCGCCAACCGGCTTTTCTAATATATCCTTCCTGTCTTCTGAATCTCCCCATATTGCCCATATTTCAAACAAATCTCTATCGTTATCACACATTGGCGGTTCAGGCCAGCATGCTATAATTGACCCCTGGAGAAACAAATATGCTAAAGAACCTGTTCAAACGCATCGGGGGCGACCCCAATCAAAAAATAATTAACCGCTACGCTGAAATCGTCCAGCAGATCAACGCCCGCGAGGCATATTTTGAGAGCCTCTCAGACGCAGACCTGGCCGATCAGACCAATATCTTCAAAAAACAGATTGCCGATGGGCTGGCACAAGGCGCAGACCTGGAGGATTTGCTCAACGAGATTTTGGTAGATGCCTTTGCTGTGGTACGCGAGACCAGCAAACGCACTATCGGCCTGCGCCACTACGATGTTCAGTTGATTGGCGGAATGATCCTCCACCACGGCCAGGTAGCCGAAATGCGCACCGGCGAAGGAAAAACGCTGGTCGCCACCCTGCCGCTGTACCTGAATGCTCTGGCCGGCAAAGGCGTGCACCTCGTGACAGTCAACGATTACCTGGTCAGCCGTGACGCCCAATGGATGGCTCCGATCTTTCACTTCCTGGGCTTGACTGTTGGCGTGCTTCAGATGGGCTCCCGCACCGAGGGTGGCAAAAAGGCCTTCCTGGTCAGGATGACCGAAAATTCCGAGGGCGATCCCCAGCCAGAACTGGCCATGGTCGACCGCCAGGAAGCGTACGCAGCGGACATCACCTACGGCACCAACTCCGAGTTCGGTTTTGACTACCTGCGCGATAACGGCCGCATGAAACTTTCAGACCGCGTGCAGCGCGGCCACCACTACGCCATCATCGACGAGGTGGACAATGTGCTCATTGATGAAGCCCGCACCCCATTGATCATCTCCGGCCCAGCTTACGATGACGCAGCCACCTACGCAAGGATGGCTCAGGTAGTCAAGAAACTGCGCCCGGAAGATTACGAGGTCAACGAAAAAGACCGCACGATAACCCTGACGGAAATCGGCGAGACCCAGGTGGAAAGACTCCTCGGCACCACCCTGCGTGATCCAGAGAATCCGGAGGAGATCACCTCCGAACAAGCCCGGTTGTTCGGCTTCCTGGAGCAAGCCTTGCGTGCAGAACATCTCTTCAAGCGCGATAAAGATTACATTGTCCAGAGCCGGCAGGTGATCATCATCGATCAGGGTACCGGGCGCATGATGCCCGGACGGCGCTGGTCTGACGGTTTGCACCAGGCGGTCGAGGCCAAGGAAGGTGTTCAGGTGCAGGCGGAGAACATCACCCATGCCACCATCACGATCCAGAACTACTTCCGGATGTATACCAAGCTCGCCGGGATGACCGGTACCGCCATGACGGAAGCTGAAGAATTTAGCAAGATCTACAATCTGGAGTCGATTGCCCTGCCCTCCAATCTGGAATTCCGCTCTTCGCAGGATGATGCCGATATTGTTGAGTTAAATGATACCGATGAGTTGAATTACAACTACACCTACTACGCCAGGAAGGATGACCCGCACAAACTGCCTTATCTATGGAAACGCAAGGACTACCCCGATGTGGTCTACCGCACGGAAGAAGCCAAGCTGCGCGCGATCGTCCGTGAGGTGATCCAGTATCACTGCCTTGGGCGGCCGCTGCTGATCGGCACTACCTCGGTTGAAAATTCAGACCGGCTTTCCCAGCGCCTTAACAGCGCCAATGTCCAAAAACTGCTTAAAACATTGTTGCTGCGCTACAAATGGCTGGGAAAAAACAAACGGGCAGAAGATGGGCGTGTAGTGATGGCCCTCTCATTCCTCAACCAGCCGTTGGGAGATTTGAGGAATGCCGAGATGAAGAATCTGGCGCAAAGTCTGGATTTGACGCTGGAATTCACCGATGAAAATATCGCTTATTTGCTTTCAGATGTGCTCTACCTGGAACCCGAACACGCAGACGCGCTCAAACAAGTAATTCAGAAGGGCGTGCCTCACGAGGTGCTCAACGCCCGCGAACACCGCAAAGAAGGTGCCCTGATTGCCAAAGCTGGTAACCTCGGTGCGGTGACCATCGCCACCAACATGGCCGGTCGTGGTGTCGACATTAAACTCGGCGGCGAACTGAATGAAGCCACGCTGAACTATGTCACCAGGGAATTAATCAAACGCGGGGTTGAGAATGTATACAACCTCTCTATTGAAGAAAAAGCCGCTATCTGGGAGCAGATCCCGGAAAAAGAGTATGGCACGCGCGCTTATCTGGTCAAAGAATTCCTCCAATATGCTCACGAGATGGCAAAAGTCTCGGAGATCGGCGGATTGCATGTGATCGGCTCTGAGCGGCATGAAGCCCGCCGGATCGACAACCAGCTGCGGGGACGTGCCGCACGCCAGGGAGATCCGGGCTCTTCGCGCTTCTATCTTTCCATGGAAGATGATCTCATGCGCCTTTTTGGTGGTCAGCAGATGGATGTGATGATGCAGCGCCTGGGCATGGATGAGCAGCTGCCCCTTGAGGTCAACATGGTTGGGAGGATCATCGAAGGCGCACAAACCCGGGTGGAAGGCGCAAACTTCGATTCCCGCAAACATGTGCTTGAATATGATGATGTGCTCAATACCCAGCGCCAGACAATCTACAAACAGCGCGACCGTATCTTTCTCAAGGATGACCTGACTGACGATATCCTCGAATTGCTGGAGAACGAGATCAATACCCGTATCCCTGAGGAGATTGATGACATTTTTATCCCCAACCTGCTCTACTGGATGTCGGCAATCCAGCCGGGATTCCCGTTGGAGAAGGGCTACTACCCCTCCCTGACATATAAACAACTCCTCGATGAACTTCAATCACAAGAACTGCACAGCCAGGCAGAAATCGTCCGGGCACTGCTGAAACTGGCCGATAATGCCGCCAAAGCCTACCAGGAAAGAATAGTTGCTGATGTACAGACAGATATCGAACGGTATCAAAATCTGATAGACGCGCAGTTCCAGGATCGGGTAGAAGGAATGCAAACCTACTTCGAGCAGCTCTACTACGCGGATGAGGCTGAACGACCGACCGACCAGGAAATCATCAGCAATCTCAAAGCGCTCACCCGGCTGGAGATCAAATCAGATCTGATCCGCAGCGCGCTGATCCAGGAAGAACAATCACCTCAACCCCCCAATCAGGAAGGCGGAAGCAAATACAACAAAAAGAAAAGCCGCAAGGGCAAATCAGTCTCCCTGAGAAGTTCTACCCTGATCATGGAAAACCTGGATGAAGCCCAGGAATTGTTCGAAGAAGAACTCTTCAGGGCGGTAAACCAGCAGACCGTTGAACGCCTGATCGGGGCAGTGACCCGCCGGCTCCCGGAGGATATCAACCTGAAGGTAGAAGAACTCATCACCCTAGAATGGGGCCAGGTTGAAGAACAAATCATCGAAGAGATCAACCAAATCTTCAATAAGCGGCGGGCTAGGTTCAGCGCTGATGAACGGGTAGGCGGCCTGGTGGAGCGATTGGAAAATTTGTTCCGGTACGATTTATTCGTCGAGACCACAACCCGTGAACTGAAATCCCATTTCAGCAAACCGGTGCTTTCCGGAAACTCATCAATTGATGAGGGGATCTGGCGTTCAATCACCAACCAAATCAATATCTATATCGACCGCAGGAAGATCGCCCCAAACCCCGACGCCAACTTGCTGGCAGATTACCAACAGCTTATCGAGGATGCCCTCTCGGAGCTTGACCCGTCAGGCTACAACCTCTCCTCCGCGGATTGGGCAAAAGTAATCTCCACCGTCAAGGCTTTCCTGGAGAAATTCTATCCACAATGGCAAGTCGTCCAGTTGATTGCTGCCCTTGGTTTGATGAGCCAGGAAAGGAAAACAGTTTTTGATAAAGGCAAAAAAGCCACCCAAACCAGCAACTGGTTCTCCTACCGTCATTATGCGGCCCTGGCACTTGAAGGCAAGGGACCTGGAGAAATTAAACAAGTGGTGCTCAACCACCTCCAGGGCGCCCATCAAGCCAGAATCGGCGTATACGGCGTCAAAGTATGGGGCAAACTCTCCCCAGACTGGGCGATCAGCGACCTGCCGGAATTGGTACACACCTACCTGAAAGCAGAATTAGGGCAAGCTGCCTATGCGAATTATCAAAATGGCTTGATCAGAGATATCCGCCAGGAGGATGTGGACATCTTCATTCAGCAGATCGGCCGCTATGAACTATCAGAATATTACCGTGAAATCTTCCTGCGGGTGATCTCCGGCTTGTGGGTCGAATATATCACTGAGATGGAGGCTTTACGGGTCAAGATCGGCTTGGAGGCATACGCCCAGAGAGATCCTCTGGTGGCTTATAAGACCCAGGCTTCCGAGATGTTCCAGGGCTTATTCAGCAATATGCAGCGGGATGTAGTCAACCGGATGTTCAAACCACGCCCGATCTATAAAGGAGAGAAAGAAGAACGCTTGGCTTTGATCAACGCGGTGCGAGAAGCCCGAAAGGAAGTCCTGGCTGAAGAGCAAGTCGAAGAGCAAGCCGAAGAAAGCCAGGCAGCTATGGGAGCTTAGCCTGCTGGTTCCGATTGCAGAAAAGCCGGGTTGCCCATACAATTATAAGAACCCCACTACCCCAAGGGACAAATGACCACTACCGGCAAGGTAACCAACAGAGATTTCTATCGATCACTTCCCAAGATCGAGCTTCACCGCCATCTAGAAGGATCTCTGCGGCTGTCCACCATGCTGGAGATCGCCCGGCTGCACCAGTTAGAGTTACCCTACCACGATGTAGAGAAGTTCCGCTCGCTGGTTCAAGTAGTGGATGGAGAACCCTACACCTTCCAGAATTTCCTGGCCAAGTTCAATACGCTGCGTCATTTTTACCAATCACCCGAAGCGATCCAACGAGTGACCTACGAAGCGATTGAAGATGCGGCCGCAGACAATATCCGGTATCTGGAATTACGCTTTACTCCAGTGGCACTGACCCGGATTAAAGGTTTCTCTCTCGACGAAGCCATGGACTGGGTCATAGAAAGTGTGGAAAATGCATCCGCCCGATACCACATCCAGGTAAGGTTGATCGCCAGCGTCAACCGGCACGAATCAGTCGATCTGGCTGAAGAAGTAATCCAACTGGCAGTTGACCGCCTGAACCGCGGCATCCTGGCCATCGACCTGGCAGGAAATGAAGCAGATTTCCCCGGGGAGGAATTTGCTCCGCTCTTTAATGAGGCCAAACAGGCGGGCTTGCACACCACCATCCATGCCGGCGAATGGGGCGGGCCAGACCGGATTGAACTGGCAATCACCACGCTGGGGGCAGACCGGATTGGGCACGGTGTGCGCGTGCTGGAAGATGAAAGCATTACCAAACTGACCAGACAAACCCAGACTGCCTTCGAAGTCTGCCCCACATCTAACCAGCAAAGCGGCGCGGTCAGCGAGATTGAAAAACACCCGCTGCCCAGAATGATTGATGCCGGGTTGTTGGTTACCGTGAATACCGATGATCCCGGAATCTCACAGATCGAGCTAAGCCATGAATATCAAGTCTGTATCCAGCATTTGGGGATTTCATGGCCCGAATTAAAGGAATTGATCCTCAATGCCGGACGGGCATCCTTTCTACCAGCAGCAGAAAAGGATGCCCTACTGATCAGCGTCTCGACAGAATTAGGCGCTTACATCCCCAGATAATGGAGAACAAATCGAATGGAATGGCATATCATCCCAACCGGCCGCGTCTGGATGGATTCCGGCGGCGCACTTGGCCTGACCCCCAAACCTCTCTGGATTGAACATCAACCCGTGGATAAATACCACCGCATCCCGATGGATATGGATGGGTTACTGGTTATTTCTGAGGGCAAGAAAATCCTGATTGATAATGGTGTCGGAGATAAGCTGGATGAAAAGGCTGTCAGGAACTGGGGGCTGGAATATCCAGAAGGCACACTGACCGAAAACCTGGCAAAACACGGCCTCACCCCCCAGGATATTGATATCGTGATCAACACCCACCTGCACTCCGATCACTGCGGTGGGAACACGACTCTGCAAGGGAACCAGGTAGTCCCTGCCTTCCCAAATGCTGAATACTGGATCCAGCGGATCGAATTTGCTGATGCCTATCACCCAGATGCCCGCACCCGCGGCACCTACCTTGCAGAGAATTTCGTCCCCTTGTGGAAAGAAGGCCGCATCAAATTCTTGCATGGAGATACTGAGGTAACCACCGAGCTCCGCACCGTGATCACCCGCGGTCATACCCACGCCCACCAAAGCATTTTACTGGATGACGGCAGCGGTGTGCCGTTCTTCTTCCCGGCAGACCTCTCAACCTATGCGGTCCATTTCGCCAAACCATCCTGGGTCACGGCCTATGATGTAGAACCGCTGGAAACGATTGCTACCAAAGCAGGCTGGCAGAAATGGGCGTTTGAAACCAATGCCACCCTGTTCTTCCAACATGATGCTTATACCCGCCTGGCTAAACTGGTGTTGAATGACCGCGGTCGTTATCAGATAAAAACGCTTACACCTGGCTCGGAGAAAGATTACCCGTCATCCTGAGTGAGTTCCCAGCGTTTGACTGCATCTCTAATCGCCACACGCACTTCTGGGTCTGGAATCTTGTGAATATCCTCGTATACTTCCACCCCAACAATGAAGACCGCTCCCCGGTTAGGCCATTCGGCCATTGAAATCCCCCTCTTTTCCAACGGTGTACCCGCGATCATCTCCTGCAAAATCCCATTGATCTGATCGGGGATGCTGGCTGTCGAATCTATTTTTGGAATATCTGCCTGAACATAATTGACAATCGACTTCAATGGATTAAAACTGGGCGGCTTAACCTGCTCTTCCTTTTTAGGCAATACGCGCTGACGCTGCTTCTCTGCCATAACCTTGTCTGTGCCAGCAGCAATCGCATCCCGCAGCGTGGCGGGTAAACCCACCCGTTCCTGCAAATCAACCAGCAGCATCGAGAGATCCCCATGCTGCTCCCCGGTGACCTCACCATCAAGGTCCACAATCTCACCTTCAATCTGAGCAACCAGCTTCTTCTTGCGCCGGTCATGCCAGAGGACCAACGCCCCCAGACCTATCCCCTCGGGCGCATCGATCACTCCAATTGAACTTGGCGTTTCCGGCTGGGATGCAGCCACCACTTCTTCTGGAAAAGCGGAATCAGAAGCTGATTTTTGATTGGTTCCGGGATCTTCCTCCCGTTCCAAAAGCCAGTTAATCACTCGTTTACCTGCACGGTTCAGCGAATCAAAAACTGGGCTTGATTTCCCCAACGACTCCTTGGATTCCTTGATTTTTTTGGCCTTGCCTAAGACTGGATAGAAATTTCCAATAAAATATCCCACCCATAACGCGACAATCGCGGCCATAAAAGCAACAATATAAGTCAAAGCATCCATAAGATCTACCTCCTAACCGAGGGTCTGACACTGCGGGCACAAATGCGTCCCCCGTTGTCCCACCACGATCCTTTCCACCGGTGTGCCGCAGTCCGGGCAAGGTTCTCCCGTCCGCTGATAGACTCTGAAATAATTCTGAAAATCGCCCCCCTGGTAAACCCAGTCGATGCTGGCCCCGTTCCGCCGGATACCATCGTTCAACACCCGCCGGATGCTCTCCAGGAGCAGATCAGCCTGTTCCTGATCAAGCTCATCCGCCCGGGTGAGGGGATGGATCTTTGCCAGGTTGAGAGCTTCATCGGTGTAAATGTTTCCCATCCCGGCAATAAACCCCTGGTCTAGCAATAAAGGTTTGATCTGGCGCTTCCGGCGGGAGAGACTGGCGAAGAACCCTTCAGGTGTGAGAGTTGGATCAAAAGGTTCAGGCCCCAAACTGGAAAAAAGATCAGCAGGGTCTTCCAGCAGCCACACCCGGCCGAACTTGCGCGGGTTATTGAAATCCAGCTGCCAATCCCGATCGAGTTGTAATCGCATGCGAACATGATTTGCACAACTCTCCCCTGCCGGACAAAGGATCAGATCGCCGCTCATCCGCAGGTGCACCAGCATGTAATCCTCTGATAGCTCAAAAACCAGATATTTTGCCCGCCGGGAGACACCCCTAATTTCCTGCCCGCGCACCAGGGTCACAAAAGCCTTGGAATCTGGCTGTGCAATTGTTCGCGTCCAGAACACCTCAGCTCCTGTAACCCGCATCCCCATCACAGAAGGGACCTGCGAGTTTCCCTCACGAAGATTACGGGCAATCGTCTCCACTTCCGGCAATTCAGGCATCATTCACTCGTTGAACATCTCTCCCACACTGCGGCCTTCGTGCGCCCGAAGAATCACTTCCCCCAGCAAAGGCGCAATTGAGAGGACCGTCAGCTTATCCTTCAACAAATGCAAATCTTCATCAGAAATTGGCAGCGTATCCGTACAGACAATCTCCTTAATCGGCAAGTTCGCCAGCCGTTCTGCCGCCGGGTATGAAAAGACCGGGTGTACACAAGTCAGGGTAATCTCTTGGGCTCCTTTCTTCTTCAACAACCCCACTGCCTGAGAAACTGAACCAGCGGTGTCTATCTCGTCATCCACCAGGATCACATCACATCCATCCACTTTTCCAACCAGGTTGAGTGCTTCAGTTTTCGAACCGCTCTTTG
Source organism: Anaerolineales bacterium (assembly GCA_016932165.1). Taxonomy (GTDB): domain Bacteria; phylum Chloroflexota; class Anaerolineae; order Anaerolineales; family UBA11579; genus UBA11579. The sequence continues at coordinate 13,425 of JAFGDK010000124.1, read as the reverse complement.
ACCGCCTTTTCTCGATCAAGGCAAGGGGCAAACCCAGATCATTCGCAAAATTGCGCCCTTTTTTGGCAAATCCAAGGTCAGCCGAGACAATCACCGGGTCCTTCATATCACTAACGATCGTCTCAATGTAATCCGTGATGATATGAAATGCAGTCAGCACATCACCCGGGATGGAGAAAAAACCCTGGATCTGGCCAGCATGCAGGTCGAGGGTCATATAACGGTCTGCGCCTGCAATCTCGATCATATCCGCGATCAGACGGGCGGTTATCGGCACCCGCGGCTGATCCTTCTTATCGGAACGGGCATACGTGAGATAGGGCACTACCGCGGTAATCCGTCCTGCAGAGTCAAGGCGCAGGGTTTGGAGCATGATCAACAATTCCATGATATTGCGGTGCACCGGTCGGCCAGTGGATTGGATTACAAAAACATCCTGGCCCCGAGCGCTGTCATCCAATTGGATCAGGAGATTCTCATTGGGAAATTCGGTGATCTTACGGCCGCTTAACTTTTGCCCCAGGTATTCGGCAATTTTCTCAGCCAAGGAAGGGTTCCCCTGCCCGGCATATAACTTGATCCTTCCATAAATATTTGATTCTCGACTCTTATGCATTTACGTCCCTTCCCAGCGCCCATTCTTCCTTCAATATGCCCATATTGAGAATATCATAATACTGGCCGTTGTGATAACGCGCCTGTCTCAAACGGCCCTCATACACAAATCCTGCCTTTTCATAACATCGAATCGCCCGGGGATTATCTGCATATACTTGCAGCATAATCCGGTTCAGGTTGAGGGTCTCAAACCCGTGTCGCAGCAGCAAGGTGATCGCCTCAGTGCCGTAGCCCTGGTTCCAAAAATCCTTATTTCCGATCGAAATTCCCAATTCAGCGCTCCTGGCACGGTGATCGAAATCAAACAATCCCATATTGCCGATTTTAACCCAATCGTCATCCTGCCTGGCTTCAATGTTGAGTGGTTGGGCATTCGGATCGCGCGTGAGCATCTCTTCAAACCATTTTTCCTCCTGCGCCAAAGACATCGGCAGATACATGGCCAGCCCTTCGCGCACTTCGGGGTCATTAAACCATTTGACGAACAGCAGCAAATCTTCTCGCTCGATGGCTACCAGCCTGATCCTCTCTCCATAGATCATCACTTACTCTCCATTCCGATCAACTTCCTGGCCGCCTCACCAGGTGATATCCTGCGGGAAACTACTTCCACCAATGTCTCCTCATATTGGCCATTGCCCAGCCGCTTCTGCCAGTTTTCCACCAGCCCCAGCTGGATCAACATATCCAGTTCAGCAGCCAAACGGGCGCGTTCCCGGCGGGCCAGATCTCCCGTTGAAGAAAGGTGTTCACGGTGTTTGGCAATCAGGCCCACCAGCTCCAAGACACCGCTTCCTTCAGTCGCTACTGTCCGCTGGATGGGGGTCATCCACAAAGCCTCATTGAGAGCTTCCCCGCTTGCTGGCAGATAGGGCGAGGTGAAATCCCGCCTGACAGGATGGGCCAATTGGAGCATATTCTTGAGGGCGCGTTCGGTCTGCTCGATACCCGGACGGTCTGCTTTATTCACAACCAGAATATCTGCAATTTCAAGAATCCCTGCCTTAATCGCCTGGACATCATCACCAAGGCCGGGCGCTTCAACCACCACAGTGGTGTGGGCCAAACGCGCAATATCCACCTCCGCCTGACCGGCCCCAACCGTCTCGATCAGGATGATCTCAAAACCAGCGGCATCAAAGGCTTGCACAATCCCCGCCGTGGTGGATGCCAACCCGCCCAATGAACCGCGGGAGGCCATTGAGCGAATAAACACTCCCGCATCCCCGGTCAGGGCATTCATCCGGATCCGATCTCCCAGCACCGCCCCCCCACTGAACGGGCTGCTGGGATCGACTGCCACGATCGCAACCCTTTTCAGCTCACCCCCATCAGCTGGATGCCGGTAGTGATAGGCGATCTGGTTTACCAGAGAAGATTTGCCAGTACCCGGCGCGCCAGTCACACCGATCAGAAAAGCCCGGCCGCCATGGGGGAACAACTCCGCCAATGCCTGCTGACCTTCAGGTGCACCATCCTCAATTTTGGACAGCAGCCGCGTCAGGGATAGGCGGTCACCAGCAAGCACCTTTTGCACAATCTCAGACATTTACTTCTTTTGCCCAACAAAATTGCGGATATCTTGAACAATATCGATTGTGGAAGTACCTGGCCCATACACGCCTGCAACTCCCATCGCCATCAACTTGGGCACATCTTCGTCCGGAATGATCCCGCCCAGAAAAAGACCAACCTCACCTTGCCCATTCGCAGCGAGAAGTTCTAGCACTCTGGGTACCAGGGCCATATGCGCTCCTGAGAGCACCGATAATCCAACAGCATCCACATCTTCCTGCAAGGCCGCTTCCGCGATCATCTCAGGTGTCTGGCGCAGGCCGGTGTAGATTACCTCCATGCCTGCATCCCGCAGGGCTCGGGCGACTACTTTTGCCCCCCTGTCATGCCCATCCAAACCTGGTTTTGCTACAATCACCCTGATTTTTTCCTGGTTCATGGAACCTCCATCCAGTCTGGTTGCGACTGTAACTTGATTATACCAAGAGTGGTTACACGCCGCAAAATTGCGGGCTCACCGGTTACTGATAACGGCACTGAATATTCCTATTTGTTGAGCAGCATTATTCAAACCGGGTTCAGCCGCATTGGCACCGGTGGTCATAGAGAACAAAATTCCAATGCCATTACATAAAAAGAAGACCGCGCTGCACTGGTCTTCTCATCGAAAAAATTTCTACTTCCGACTGCCAACGGCCTATTCCATCATGCCATATTCAGCACTTCACGGATATGCGGCAGCGCCCAGTCGAGGGTCTCTTTGTTGATCACCAGCGGAGGTGCAAAGCGGATCACGGTTTGGTGAGTCTCCTTGCAGAGGATGCCGCGTTCCTGAAGAGCTTCGCAAAAACGGCGTGCCCCACCAGCGCTTTCTTTCAACTCCACTCCAATCAGCAATCCGCGGCCGCGCACCTCTTTGACATGCGGGCTGGGGATCTCAGCCAGCTGCTCGATGAAATACTCCCCCAGTTCTGCAGAGTTCTCGATTAACTTCTCCTCAACTAGCACCTTCAGCGCTGTGCTGGCGATAGCCGCCCCCAAGGGGTTCCCCCCAAAGGTGGAACCATGCTCGCCCGGGGTAAAAAGTCCCATCAGCTCCTTATCTGCCAATACAGCAGAAACCGGATAGAACCCCCCGGATAGCGCCTTACCGATGATCGTCATATCCCCGCGCACACCTTCATGCTCCTGGGCAAACAGCTTGCCGGTGCGTCCCAGTCCGGTCTGGATCTCGTCGAAGATCAGCAAAACATTATGCCTGTCTGCAATCTGGCGCAGCTCCTTCAGATAGCCATCCGGAGGCATCAGCACCCCACCCTCCCCCTGGATCGGCTCAACCAAGATCGCAGCGGTATTGGGAGTGACCGCCGCTTCCATGGCGGCTGCATCCCCATATGGTACAGATTTGAACCCCGGGGTGAAAGGCCCGAAATCATCCTTATACAAATCCTCTGATGAAAAAGTCACAATGCTGATCGTGCGGCCGTGGAAGTTACCGTCACATACAATGATCTCAGCCAGATATTTTTGCACGCCCTTGACCTGGTAAGCCCACTTTCGGGCCAGCTTGAGGGCGGTTTCCACCGCCTCCGCGCCGCTGTTCATCGGCAGCGACATCTCATATCCAGTGATTTCAGACAGCTGCCGGTATAGCAGCGGCAGCTGGTCATTGCGGAAAGCGCGTGAGGTCAACGTGATCTTGCCAGCCTGTTCAATAAGGGTTTGCAAGATCTTGGGATGCACGTGCCCCTGGTTGACGGCTGAATATGCGCTCAAGCAGTCCAGATATTTGTTGCCTTCCACATCAAAGACCCAGACGCCCTCCCCGCGTGAGAGAACCACATCCAGGGGGTGATAGTTGTGCGCGCCAAAATCTTCTTCCAGGCGGATATAATCTTGTGTTTTCATCCAGGTTCCCTTGTAATTGAGATTTCAGTCTGCCAGCAGTTTTGCCAGAATGGCTTTCTGGGCATGCATGCGGTTATGTGCCTGCGGGAAGAGCCGGGAGTGCGGCCCGTCTGCGACTGCATCGGTGATCTCATGGTTGCGGTGCGCTGGCAGGCAGTGCAGCACGATAACATGCTCCCTGGCCTCGCTGATTAGCTGCTCATTGACCTGGTACGGCGGGAAGACTCTCTCGCGTTTGGCAGCTTCCTCCTCCTGTCCCATGCTCGTCCAGGTATCGGTGTAAATCGCGTCCGCATCCCTGACAGCTTCGTGCGGGTCTGTCAGCAAGCGGATCTGGCTGCCAGATTCGGCGGCGAATTTGCGCCCTTCTTCGATGCTGCTTTCCGGCATGCCGTACCCCTCCGGATTGGCAATCGTAAAGTTTGCCCCCAGCTTGGTGCAGGCGTGCATCAGAGAGACAGCCACATTATTGCCATCCCCCACATAGGTGACATTCGTCCCCTTGAGAGCACCAAACTCTTCCAGGATGGTAAGTACATCCGCCATCGCCTGGCAGGGATGGTTGTAATCACTAAGCCCGTTGATCACCGGAATGCTGGACCATTTGGCAAATTCCACCACATGCTGGTGATCAAACACCCGGGCCATCACACCGTCCACATAGCCGGCCATCACCCGGGCCACATCGGCGATGGATTCGCGTTTCCCCAACCCGATCTCTGCCGGGCCGATGTACATCGCCGAGCCGCCCAGATGCTCCATGCCGCGTTCAAATGAGACTCGTGTCCGCAAACTGGGTTTCTGGAAGATCATGCCCAATTTTTTATCTTTCAAAATTGGGGCGTTGCGGCCTGTTTCCTGGTATTCCTTCTTTAACTCAACAGCCAGGTCAAGGAACTCCTGAAGAGCCTGGGGGGAATAATCTCCAACCGATAGGAAGTCTTTCATGCCTGATTCTCTCCTGAAAAGTAGTTTTGATTCGCCCCAGAATTCTAACATAGGAAGAGAGCGAATTGTGATTGGGGTTCCGTGAATTGGGTGATCATAATTGGCGAGGAGGTTTCCCCAATCCTAAGTCACAAATCACCAATCAGATTAAAAAACCAGGCCAGCGAACTGACCTGGTCAATGTTCCAAACGGTTATGAGTTTACTTATCAAAATGCCCCTGGGCAATCACCATGGCGTAGAACACATAACGCCCGTCAGCCCTCTCTTTGAAGTAGAGCAAGGCAGCGCCCTGCCCGGCCTGTCCCCAGCCTTCGCTGTAGACGATTGCCGCTGGGTTGTCTTCTGGACCGAACATCATCTCCGCTTGCATGTCAAAAAGGGGTGGGAACTGGCTCTGGTCGGTAGTGAAAGACATCCCACCGCCCATCACCGGCATGTGTGTATTGACAATCTCATTGAATGCATCTTCTCGGGAGCGTTCAGCACCTTCTGACTGCCAGTACCCGATTATGAATGGGTCTGCCATATATCCCAGCAGCGGTTGGGTATTGCGGGAGATGAAGCTGTCCTGGACGTTGCACATCACCCAGCGCAGGGCATCGGCATCAGTCACACCGGCGCAGTCCAGTGTGCCCTCTAGGGGGTTTTCATCCGGGCTGCCTGCGTTCATTTTCCCGATGCAAGCGGCAGCCATGCCTTCGGGAGGGTCTGCTGGCATGATGGAAGGTTTGACCATATCTGCATCCAGGTCAATCGTCATCGACTGCAGGATCGCCTGGATATCGGGGTGTTCATCATCCGAGGGAGAGAACATCACCACCATGCCCTCAAACAGAGGAAACAGGTAGAACTGCCCTTCACCAAAGATACTGAATGTGTCAACCTTCAGTGCCTCCTCTCCGTTAACCTTCATCGGCGATGTGGAAGTGATGCCATGTTCTTCATCCGAGTTGACTATGGCAACAGCCAGTTCCTCCAGCGAAGTACCGGGTGCAAGTCCATAATCACTAAGTTGGTGATAACCAATGTCAAATTTCACTCCACCGATCTCAAAGACCATCTGACTCGCTTTCCTTAAGGTAGCGATGTACTCCTGGGTGAAGTTTTCCACTGAGAAGCTGCCCAGACCGGTGGGATCCTGCTCTGGCGCCGGGATATTGGCCACCCAAAAACAGGGGATCGCAAATCGCAACCCTGTACGGTAATCCTCCACTTCCACCCACAGATCGGAGTAGTCCGGCTGATCGGTTTCAGTCCTGACATGATCAGTGCTGCCCTGGGTTGCTGCGTTGGTTTCTGGTGTCTCCTCTGATGCCGGGAGGGTCTCATTCGCCGTGGCTTCAGGCGGTTCTATCCCCACGCTCAGTTGGCCGCAGGCTATAATTGACAAACCAAGGATTAACAACAGAATAAAGTAGGTTTTTTTTGTATTCATTTCACTCTCCAGTTCTTGTTGGATTTAAACCCAATCTAAGTTATCTGGATTGTAGTTGATCGTTGTTTCAACACTGTGATGGCTGGGAATTAATTTTGTAACCCGCGGTTACAGTTCTGTAACACCATGGGTGGGAAGCGTGAGGGTGATCACCGTCCCTTTGTCCAGCTGGCTGCGCAGCGAAGTTTGGCCGCCATGCCGGCGGATAATGGCCTGCACCAGAGCCAACCCCAATCCGCTCCCCGGAATTCCCCGGGCAGCTTCACCTCGGAACAGTTCTCCCCAAACCTGGCTGGTTTCTGATGCCGGGATGCCCGGGCCAGTATCCGCGATCTCGATCCGCACCTGGCTGCCTTCTTCATTTGCTCTGAGTTCGATTGTATCACCAGGCTTGGTGTATTTAATCGCGTTGTCGATCACATTATGCACTGCCAGGAATAACAGGTCGCGATCTCCCTGGATTTCCGGAAGGGGCCAGGGCGCTTTGGGAATGGCCAGATTGAGAACTCGGTCTTCCCCGGCCCGACTTTGGGCTAACACAAACACCTCTTCCAGCAGTACCGGCAAATTGACTCCATTCATCTCAATTGGGCGGGTTTCCAGATCAGAGAGTTTTCGTAAATCTGCTACCAACCTGCTCAGCCGCTGCACCTGCGCTTCAACCGAGTGTAGGGTTTCTTGCTGGGTCCCATCATTAAGGTTGGCCAGACCAGCCATGATCGCCGTCAGGGGATTTTTCAGTTCGTGGTCCAGCAGACTAAGGAATTTCCGGCGGTCTCGAACCGACTTTTCCTCGATCTCTTTTTCAAAGAATTTCAACCGCTGGACGAAAGAGGCTGTGATCCAGCCTAAACATGATGCCCCTGCCCCGATCAGGAACAGGAATGTGCCCAGATCAGCCCGCAGATAGAGAACCGGATTGGGCAGAGCGGTATAGTTCAACAGCAAGGCTGCCACAAATCCAAAAGTGAGCGGAAGGATGAGATACCAGTGGGTTTTAAATTTCATTTGCCCACCCAGACATCGTGGATAAATTGGTATCCCAGGACTGGAAGGGTTTCAATGAAGATTGGCTGACTGGCATTATCTCCCAGTGCAGAACGCAATTCAGCAATTCTGGTATCAACCGCCCGGGTCCCGATTGGGTAATCCCACCCCCAGACCGTATCCAGCAACCGTTCCCGGCTGACCACCTCACCCGGGTGAGTCATCAGATATTCAAGCAGTGAAAATGCCTTGGGGGTCAGATTGATCGGGTCGCCATCCAGGCTGGCCTTCTTTGATCGACGGTCGAGGGTCAGTTTGCCGCTGGTGAGAATCCAGGCAGCAGAAAGCGGCGGCTGCCCCTGTTTCGCCCGCCGCAGAACTGCCTTGATCCTGGCGACAAGCTCATGCGGGTTGAAGGGCTTATTCAGATAATCGTCAGCGCCCTCTTCCAACGCCATCGCCCGTTCTGTGGACTCTCCAATCTGGGTCAGGAGGATGACCGGGATCCAATTTTCCTCCCGTCGCAACTGGCGCAGAGCCTGACGCCCATCCATTTCAGGCATCAACACATCCATAATGACAATATCCGGCGATTCATCCCCGATAGCCGCCAGAGCTTGTTGACCATTAGCCGCAATTACAACTTGAAAACCAGATCGTTTCAGGAAGGCGCTTAAATTCTCCGTAATCGCTTCCTCATCATCAACCAGGAGGATTTTATGTGCCGCGGGTTGATCCATTTTGGCAAATTTCCATCAAAGGTAGCACCCAAATTGGAAGGGGCAAATCAATTGGCTATGTCGCTCCGTAAATATTGACCAATTGCTGGATGAACATCGTCTGTAATTCCGGGTTTTCGGCGAATGCCATTCCGATGCTGAAGTTGGTGGGATTCCCTTCACTGGCGTTTAGCCATTTGATCTCGCCTTTAAATTCAAAATTAACAATCCCTTGGATCGCCTGGCGGAAGGGAATCACAAAATTGACTCGCTGACCCACTTCGTAGCGCGTGGTTGCAATTACCAGCAGACCTGAGGCGGAAATATTGACTACCTTCCCGACCGGTTTTTTGGTCTCCTGTTCATAGATCAGCAGATCAACAACCGTGAATCTTTCGTGTCTTCTTCTTTCCATCATTAACTCGTTTCACAGAACCTTGGCTAACATGGTTTTGGATGGTACCATTTTATACTCAAACCTTGATCCTTGCGCCCGGTACCGCTTAGTTCCTGGGAGCTTTCAGGGTGATTGCCTCAGGGTTCGTATCAACTACTTCAACACTGACCTTCTCACCCTCAAGGTAATCTGGATCATAGGAGACCGCATACACCTCCCAGGTGCCGCCGCTGATCGGAATGGAGAACTCGCCAAGGGCATCTGAGCGTCCCAGTGAAGTGGCGCCGTCATCGCGCACCGCCACCAGCAGCATTTGATCTACTGGGTCACCATCCCGATCCTCGATGGTGCCAGACAAAAGCAAATTTGTTTTTTCATAGGTAAACAAGATTTCCTCTTCCTGGGGGACTGCGATGAAAGCCCGGTCCACCACCTGGATATATCCACTGAATTGGCAGTTCGCATCGGCTATTGGGCTTTCACAGGTCCAGGATACGATTTGCACATCGAAGGTGCCGAACAGTTCTTCCGGCAGATAAACAGTGAATTCTCCATTTTGGTTAGAGGTGGCATCTGCACGCAGGTCTACCTCATCATAGTTCAGAACGAAGGCAACATTGATTCCAGGGATGGGATTCCCCTCGGTATCGGACACCTTCCCTGTCAGCGTCTGCTCTGCGGGAAATGTTTCTTGGGGGAGGGCAGCGGCTTCGCCATCCAATTCCAGGTAGATGACCGCCATCCAGCCTTCCAGGGGAGGCTCTTCCTCAAATTCAATCTCCACCTTCACCCATTCACTGTCTGGGGAGCGAGACAGTGCAGTGACCGCAGTACCTTCAACAAAAGTATTCACAATATCAAACAGAGTGCTGGGGCCAGTTCTCAGATTGAGAAAGGCCGCTGAGATCTCCCCGTTGATCGGTGGAGATGTGGTTGGTTCTGGTGTCTCGTAAGCTGTGGGAGAAGGGGCAGGCGTTCTGGTAGGCGCAAGGGTCGGCGGCACGGGAGTCTCTGTCGGCTCTGCTGCCTGGGTCTGTGCAATGGCGGTCTGGATCATCTCGGCAGAGGGTTCAACCGCCTGAGGCGCGCAACCGGCCAGCAGTAAGACCAGGCAAAATACCCCCACCAGTAAAATTCGCACTTTCTTTTCCATTTGAGCCTCCAGAAATCATTTGAGGGAAGCAAAGCGTGTTCAGATGCAAGTATTGAAAGTCAATCTGAACGGCTTTGCCTCTATCAAACTACATTTTAGGTTTTTATGCAAGTGGCAACGCCTGGATAATCCTGATATGCGGTGAAAGGGTCAATCAACAGCCTTTCAATGCTGTTTCTTTTCCCGCCACAAGGTGATTATTGTTGCCAGATAGACCAGGGCAGTAATTGCTACTGCCCCATAAACCAGGTTCCCGGTGTTGGCCTGGGCGGAAAGATCAATATCCTCATAATCCGGTCCGGTGATAAAATCAGCATCCGGCAATGTTTGGGTAAAAGCGGCAATATCCAATTGCTGGCTGAAAGAGATTCCAAGCTGGCTGGCGGCAGGCACCTGGGCAGAAATATGCCCAAACCGGATGATGTGCGTCATCAGCCAGGGATTATTCCAGGCCACATCGCCTAGATAGGCCGGGTTTTGTTCGGTTGCCAGGTTGATCCGTTCGCCTTCAAACCCATGACAAGCGCTGCAAAACTCAATATATGGTTCTCTCCCTCTTTCCGGGGTGCCCTGCACCTCATACGTCTCTGGGTCTGCAACCAAGTCAGGGATTACCAACCCCTTTGAGATGAATTCCGCCAGGTCTTGCAGGTCTTCCTCTGAAAGATATGCAGAGAAATCGTGAGCCGGGTCAAACCTCCCATCCAAAATCGGGAGAATCGTCTCAACCGGTTGGAAAGTATACTTGAGCAGACCAGGATAGCCCTGGGCGCGGAAGATCGCCCCTAAAGTTTTGCCATTGCTGCCGCGGTAATCCCAACCATGACAGTTCACACAGCGCAGTGTAAATATCGGGGGCACCTGATTAGGGGTATCAACTGGCCAGAGGGGGCTCTGCTGCAATGTGGAGGTATTCGTTCTGGTCACCTGATCCCAGGCAACGTACAGCTGTCCACCCCTGAGGACTGAGGACGGAAAACTGGCTTGGTTTTGCGCACCAGGGGGGACAACTGCGGCCAGCATCAGCAGCCAGATCAAGGCCAGCACGATAAAAACCAGGGCGCGCTGAAAACCCCTGGTGGGTTTGGCTGGGGTTTTATCACTCATCTGATATAGTATATCACTTTGGGGGCAGACTATTCAGCCAGGAATTCCTGATAGGCTCCATTTTCTGGCTGAGAGATCACCTCTTCAATCAATTTAAACATTTCGTCGTGAAGACCAGGATTGGCAGCCAAAATACTGTGATTGCCATGGATCACATCTGGATCACCATTCATCTTGGTCACATGGGCGCCCGCTTCCCGGGCGATCAAGGTGCCTGCTGCAATATCCCAGGATTCCATCTTGAATTCCCAATACCCGTTGAAACGCCCGGCTGCCACATAGCACATATCCAGGGCTGCCGAACCAAGCCTGCGGATGCTGCGCACCTTCAGCGCAAACGCATTGAAAAAAGCAAGATTGTTGATCGGGCTGGTGAACCGGTCGTATGGAAAGCCGGTCACCACCATGCTGTGTCTCAGTTCTGTTTGGGCAGCTGCCCGGATAGGCACATCGTTGAGGAATGCCCCCTTTCCTTTTTCAGCGCTGAACATTTCATCCCGGATCGGGTCGTAAACCACGCCAAGGGTAAGGTCGCCATCCCTGGCATAGCCAATCGATACAGAAAAGATCGGCAGGCCGTGAGCAAAATTTGAGGTGCCGTCCAGCGGATCAATATACCAGGTACACCGCTGGTCACCGTGATTCTCACCACTTTCCTCAGCCACGATGTGGTGATCGGGGAATCTGGTATTAATCTGCTCCAGCAGATACTTCTCTGATTTCAGATCGGTTTCGGTAACCACATCAATCTCGCGTTTGAGTTGTAATCCGCGGTTGGGTTGTTCAAAACCTGCGCGCAGAATTTCTCCAGCGCGGGTTGCCATCGCTTTTAGGTCTTCCAGGTTTGGATTCATAGAGGTATTAATTTTCTTTGAAGTCCTTCAAAATTGTGATAATCTCTTCAAGCTCGACCAGGATTTCATTCCGGTGCTCGATGGACTGTGTTAACAAAGTCTCAAAGGCCGGCTTTTGCTCCACAGGCAGCGTCTTCAGCAGGCGTTCGGTGCGGCTGATCTGTTGGTTCTTCTGGCGCAGCTTGTTCTCCAGCCGCTTGCGGTAGCCGAGGAAAAAATCATGTTCGCCCAGCGGCAGCGGAGTGGTGCCCGGACCTTCGCTCAGCACTTCTCCGATCGTCAGCAGAAAATCAGCGGTATCGATCGGCTTCTCGAGGAAGCGCACCGCCCCCAGGCTGAGGGCAAAATCTTTATCCTCTTTGGTGACATAGGTAGCAGAGAGGAAGATCACCGGGATGTTGCGGGTCTCCGGATTTTTACGCAGGTGGTAGACCATCGCAAAGCCGTCCATCTTGGGCATCAAAATATCGGTGATGATCAGGCTGGGCTGTTCCTTTTCGATCTTCTCCAGCGCTTCCTGCCCGTTGGCGGCTGAGTCCACCGGGTAGCCTTCAAACCGCAGGGTCACTTCCAACATCCCGCGGATCTGGGACATATCTTCGACTACCAGAATGGTGCCTTGTGGGATTGTCATGGGTTAATTGTACTCCGAATTTGGGCCTGACTGATTGACAAAGTTGTAAGGGAAAACCAGTAGCTGGAGATCGGGCACCCGCTTAGCTGAGTGTGGCCCGCAAACCTCCGGTTTGCGATCGGAGTTAGCTCCACAAACTCCAGGTGAAGACCACCAGCTCGCTGGATTTCACCGGACCGCGAGTGTCCCTCCCTTTGCAAAGGGGAAGGGTGGCCGCTTCAGTATCAAGCGGTCGGGATGGGGTTGTGGGGTGATTAAACAAACAGGCTGTATTCTCCTCCAAATTACAGCCTGTCTGTCGTGAAAATGTCTGGCGCCCTCGCCATGATTCGAACACGGGACCTCTTACTCCGCAAGCAAGCGCTCTATCCAGCTGAGCTACGAGGGCGAATAAAAATGCTCCGCATTTTTATTTTGGGTGTTTGCTCTGCAAACACCATGCTTTGTTTTCAGAGCGACGGGTATTATACCATTTATCTGCTTTCTGCCAAGTAATTTTTCTAAAAGTCATTTCCATCTCTTGTTCCGATGTCGAACTGATCTTTTAGGATGCTTTGGCTATGACCATCACTATCGTCGATACTAACATCCCAAGTAAGATCTCCACCCCCTGGCGGAGCAGTTAAGAGATCATTAAATTGAACATATATTGGGCCATCCAAGTATTTTTCCCGTTGTTTTTCATCTAAACCAAGGAATTCACTAGTAGAAACGAACCCATCACTATCAGATATATTTTGCCTTACAATAGGCCAATTTACAGGTTTAACTACACTTCTTGTCACAGGATACGCTGAAAGGCGCATGAGATCTTCTTTTGCCTTATCGGGTATTGGCTTAGTTGAAACTTCTTCCCTCTGTGGTATTAGAAACCTGGTACTCAACTTGTGTAAGTCCCCTGATACATTGTGGTAACTAATTGGAAGCCCAAATTGGCGCTTGAGAAAGTTTCTAAGCTCAGATGGGATGTTCTTTAGGTGTTCCTCGAAGCTAAAACCATCAAACAGTACTGGAACTATATTGCGTTCTATCTTTTTTGCTAAATCTATTTCCCACAATAAATTATCTATCTCTTTTTTATTCTTTTTTCCCTTAAAGGTATCCGGAGATAGCACTAAGGCGTAATGTTCACAAGCATGCATCGCAGC
>JAFGDK010000123.1 GCA_016932165.1 Anaerolineales bacterium | reverse complement strand
GGTTCCGGCAGCGGGGTGGCTGTGGCCTCTGGGGTGGCGGTTGCAGGCTGCACCGCAATAGTGGGTGGGATGAAGTATTCAGATTCTGAACGCGCATCTTGCCCTCCGCAAGCAGAGAGCAAGATTGTTACAGCCACTATCAGGATCAGTACTGGAATCCGGTTAATCGTCGAGATAATCGTCCTCTTCAAGTATTTCGTCTTCATTGAATTTCTCCACCAGCGGCGGCGGAGCCTTGCCGCCCAGTAATTCCTGTCTGATGACACCTTCTACATGGTAAGCGAAATCAGGGTTTTCTCGCAGGTAATCTTTGGCGTTTTCGCGTCCCTGGGCAAGGTTATCTTCTCCGTAATAGTAATATGAACCGCGTTTGTTGATGATATCCATTTCCACAGCCAGGTCTAAAAGGTCCCCGGCACGGGAGATACCTTCATTATACATGATGTCAAATTCTACCTGCCGGAATGGAGGGGAGACTTTATTCTTCACTACCCGGGCTTTGGTGCGGTTTCCGATGATTTCCCCGCCGACCTTGATCGAGCTGATCCGGCGAATATCAATTCTCACCGAGGCGTAGAATTTTAAGGCTTGCCCCCCGGTGGTGGTCTCCGGGTTGCCGAACATCACACCGATCTTCTGCCGGAGCTGGTTGGTGAAGATCACAGAGGTATTGGTTTGTTTAATTGCTCCAGAAAGTTTGCGCAGTGCTTGAGACATTAAACGGGCTTGAACGCCCATAGTGGCATCGCCCATATCGCCTTCCAGTTCCGAGCGGGGAACCAGGGCAGCTACCGAGTCGATCACCACAATATCCACAGCACCCGATCTCACCAGGGTCTCGGTGATCTCAAGTGCTTGCTCTCCCATATCTGGCTGCGAGATCAACAGGTTTTCCACATCCACACCCAGCCGGGCAGCATAGCTAGGATCGAGGGCGTGTTCCATGTCAATGAAAGCTGCTGTCCCCCCTAATTTTTGTGCTTCTGCAATGATGTGGAGACAGAGCGTGGTCTTTCCGGAGGATTCCGGGCCGTAGATTTCAGTCACCCTGCCGCGCGGGATCCCGCCAATCCCGAGGGCAATATCCAGCGAGAGACAACCGGTGGGAATTGCTTCCACCTGTAAGGAATGTGCTTCGCCAAGTTTCATGATCGAGCCATCCCCATATCTCTTGGTGATGTCACCGAGGGCTTTTTCCAGAGATGCCTTCCGGGCCGGATCCATACCGTTCTCTGGAGGGGCAGTTGTAGTTTTTCGAGCCATTTTTTATCTACCTCCAAATGTCAAAGGGGTTTACCGGCTTAGTTTAGCACGCTTGTTCTAAAATAGCAAGGAGATTTTATTGCCAATTTGGGTAGATTTTTCAAGCCATTACAAGTAAAAATATCTGATGGGCTAAATCTTTACTATTGGATATTATAGTAGTTATAGATAACTTCCGAGAGGTCACCCATCAGCCTGGACATCGGATCCCATACCAGTTGGGTGGGATGGGAGAAATAGATCACCAGGATATAATTCCCGCTGGGGGTGTACACAATCCCGGCGTCGCCGATGGTGGTGATCGCTCCGGTGAAGACATCGGAGACCCAGCCGTGCTTGTGGGCGATGCGGGTATCATCAGGTGCACCCGCTTCGATCAGGAAGGGTGTATTGTTGCGTGTCAGGGTGTCAATCATTTCCTGGCACTCTGCCTGGGTGATATCCTGTGGAAAGACTGCCCTGAGTGCTCCGCCGTCGAATTCAGCACATTGGTAGAGGTCAGCCAGCAGCATCCCCATATCCGATACGGTGGTGTGGTTGTATGGGTCTGGGCCGGTATCCAGGTCGGTGCGGCCATCGGCCGGGGTGGTGTATAAGTACAGCAAAGGGGACCCTACCCGGAAGAAGCCAGCCAGAAAAGTATTTTCCAGCCCCAGCTTTTGCATTGTATCCGTGACGATCAGGGGACCTGTGGCTTGATCGATATACTGCTCCATCAACCAGTCTGCCGGATCGTTGCCGGATTCCTCGATCATCCCGCTAATCAGGTTGAGTGCCTCCTCGGGGTACGGCTCTGAGATGTTGGAATAGGCAGTGACCATGATCGGGATTTTAATGATCGAGGAGGCCGTAAAAGCCAGATCGGGGTTGGTGGGATAGTCTGTCTTGTTACTGTAAATGAAGTGGATTTCCTGGGAGGTTTGCAGGTCCAGCAGGTAAAGCCCGGCAATCCCGTCAAACTCAGCCACATCCAAAATTTGCTTCAGCAGAATCTCAAGGTTGCCAAAGGCCGGTCGGCCGGGTTCTTGCTGTTCGAGGGGCAGATTCACAACCCGTTGGTCAGGAGAAAACAGCGCTTTCTCCACCTGGATCACAGCCCGATCCATGGCAATGCTTGTCCCGGCTTTGCCAGGCTGGAAGGCAACCGATCCCACCTGGGGCTGGGCGGCAACCGCAGGCTGGTCGTAGCGCGGACCGATCTCAGTTTCAAGGAAGTCGCGCACCAGCGCTTCGGAATATTCTGCATCCAGCGGGACTGGCGTCAGCGTGCGTTCATTATTCCACATGAAGCCCCAAAATTCCTGCCAAAAGTTACCGCCGATACGCACAAAGTCGGCTGTGGCCAGCATGCTCTCCAGTTGCAATTGAAACCCGAGTACGTTCGGTTCGACCTGGATAGCTGCATCCTGATAATGGATTTCGATAGGCTGGCTGTAAACTTCCAGAAGGCGAGAGGCAGCCTGTTCGCGGGTCAATCCTCCCATTGGAATGCCGGCAATCTGCATCGAGGTCGGATATGTGATCCGCGACCGGCTGAACATAATCACCTGTACGGTGATCAGAATCATCGCCAGCAGCAGTGAGATCAGAGATCCCCATTGGATCAAGGTGCTTGATCTTTGATTTCTTCGCAAGTCAATTCTCCTATCTATCAGGTTCGGGGGCAGTATATCATGATTTGAAAGGTAGAAAATAGCGACCATTGGCATTCGGCATCTGCCTTCAGAGTTTTTGATGATGTGTTAAAATTCACATATAAAGCAACATATCCGAACATCAAAAAAGGAACAACATGCTGCGATCTATACTGATCTATTTGTCCCAGGCAGCCTGGGCAAAACGTTTGGTGATGGGTGTGGGCATAGCCCGTAGGGTAGCAAAACGTTTCGTTGCAGGGGAAACACTGGAAGAAGGAATTGCTGCCGTTGCGGCGATAAATCAGCAGGGAATGTATGCCACAATGGATCAATTGGGGGAGCATACAGAAACCGCAGAGCAGGCGGCAAATACCACTGATCAAATCCTGAAAATACTTGATCAAATCCACAGCTCCGGAGTGAAATCCGGACTGTCTGTTAAATTAACCCAAATTGGCTTGGGCATGGATGACACTCTTTGTGCAGAAAATCTCATCCTGATCCTCACCTCAGCCAGGGATAAGGGTATCTTCGTGCGGATTGACATGGAAGATTACACCTGCCTGGAGCCAACCCTAGGGCTTTACTGGAAAATGCGCAATCAATACGGATTTGATAACCTGGGTATGGTGATCCAATCCTATCTTTATCGGAGTGGGGATGATGTGGCCGCCTTATTGCAGTCGGATACCACCATTCGCCTGGTTAAAGGGGCTTATAAGGAGCCGCCAGAAGTTGCATATCCACACAAGAAAGATGTGGATGCTGCCTTTGACCAGATCACTGCCCAATTGCTTGATCATGCCAGGCGAGAGGATTCACCACCTGTGAGCGAGGATGGGCGCTGTCCTCCGGTGACTGCCCTGGGCACCCATGACGAAGCCCGGATTAATTTTGGGATTCAGTATGCTGAGCAATATGGGATCCCCAAAGAAAAACTGGAAATTCAGATGTTGTACGGCATCCGCCGGGATTTGCAACGGCAGCTGACCAACCAGGGATATCCGGTGCGAATCTATGTCCCCTTTGGCACAGAGTGGTACCCCTACTTCATGCGCCGTCTGGCCGAACGCCCGGCGAATTTGTGGTTCTTCATATCGAGCTTATTCAGAAAATGAAAATTTAGCTATCAGGCACTGGATATCCTTCGGTGCCAAGTCTTACATCACTGCCCTTCAGGCAAATTTTCTGGGCGCGGATTATAAGGTTGGAAATCTGAAAAACCCATCAAGCCGCGATATCTGAAGTAGGTCACCGCACCGGGTTGGACGCGGACCAGCAGTTCATACATGTACCCAAAATATGGAATTCTCACCTTATATAACCCGGCAGGGATATCGGAGAGGGCGAAATTTTCCTGGTAGAAGGGATCGCCGTTGACGGTGAAGATTGATCCGTATGTTTTACCGCGGAATTCTTCCAGGGTTTGCTGGTTTTCCAGGATGACTTCCTGCTTCAGCAGCATTTCCCCAGCGCCATCGGTCAGCTTGCCAACCACCACGCCATTCCCCTGAGAAGGAGCCAGCCAGAGCTCAGGGTTATAGGTTTGGTAGTAATTATTGGTCTCCATGCGGATCTCAAGATGCAGGTGGGGTGCGGTGCTGAAGCCGGTATTACCCGAAAGGGCGATAAGGTCGCCGGTTTTCACATAGTCCCCTTTCTCAACTTTTGTTTCCGAGAGATGGGCATAAAGCGAGAAAAGTGGTTTGTTTTCCCAGCCAAAATCATGTTTAATTGCCACCGCAATCCCGTAAGGGTCTTCCTCATCGTTATCGCCAAATAACAGTCCCGTCCCCGACCAGATCACCTGCCCGTCACCGATGGCCAGCACGGGCGTACCCTCAGGGACTACAATATCTACCCCGGTGTGGGGCACATCTGGTGCAAAGAACACGCCGCCATAACGATAAGAAGGCAAAGGCCAGTTCACGTTGTCCACGGTAACCGGACGCTGGAAGAAGAAGTGGTCATGTTCTGTCAGCGCCCAGGGGACGGGATATAGCGGCGCTCGCCACGAGGACTGCGGGTCCACCGCTGTCAGCGGCAGGGGGTTCTCCAGTGGGTCAGGTAAGGGCGTAGGGTCGGTGGAGGTCGTGATGATCTCCGCAGCGGTCACAGTCTGGGAGGAGGCTGCTAATAAGAGCAGGGTCAATGCAATCGGAAGAATGAGAAGAAGAGGGGCGAGTTTGTTTGTGTGCATATCAGTTTTGCCCCAGGAAGATCTCAGGCGGCCAGAGTTGGAGCATAGCGTCTTCCCAATCCAGGCCGGAGGTGATCGCAAACACATTGAACTGGGCGCCCTGGATGTAGCTCTGCCAGGTGACCAGGGCGGGAGTTCGTTCCCATCCGTAATTCAGCGCCATGGTAGTGAAATCTACCCAATAGCCGCCAGGTATTTCCAGGTAGGGAGCGCCGCCGTTTTCGTATGCGGTCGGCGAGCCGGAGAAACGGGCATCGAAATCCCAGGGGTACTGTGTGAGAGGTTCGCCCATCATCCCGGATTGGTCCAGCGGTTTCAAGAAAAGCCGCCAGTAGGTATCCGGGCCGAATTCTTCCCGCACTACCAGCATATATTGATAGTCGATCAAAACCGGGTTCAGTGCAAATGCCCGTCCGGTGTAGAGCCAGTCGTTTTGGCGGCCTGGCGGCAGCGGTTCAGTGATCAACACGAACATGTTCTCCAGGTCGGAGAGCAGATCCCAGCCCAATTCGGCATTGGCGCGGTCTTTGAGGGCAAAGAACGGCTGCACTGCCAGTCCGGTCAGGGCGGGGTGCGGGGCTTTGATCCCCGGCAGATCGATCAGGTTTTGTCTGCCCGAAAGCGCCCCCGCGCTAGGGATTAATTCATCCAGCCAGGGAGCAGGGGGTTGGGATTGGGCAGCTTCTTTAATCCCTGCTGGCAAATCTACTGGTAAGGCATTCGCTCCCCAATCGATGCCGGCTATCTGGCCGGGGAATTGAGTCGGCAGCACAACATAATTCAGGGCAGCTGCCTCTTGGATTGCCAGCCAGGCAGCATCGGGGATGGATTGCACACTGAGCAGGTATTTACCGGTTGGATCCCATACGCTTTCAACCGATGCGGTAACAGATTTTGCCTGGGCAGCTTGCTCGGAATGTTCTGCGCGGAAGAGGGCAGGGTAATGCTTCCCACGGCTGACCCAGACCAGTGTTCCCCCGTCTGGTGACCATGCCGGACTGCGCTGGTCGAGGGTTTGGTTGAAAGTGTAATTTTGGGGAGCTGATTCCCCGCCAGTTTCTGCGAAGTAGATATCTATCGCGCCGTTACGGGCGGATGAGAAAGCCAGGAGTGTGCTGCCAGGCTGCCAGGCGGGTTCAAAATCTGGGGATGGGTGCGTAGTGATGCGCAATTCTCCCACATCAGCAGCGAATGACCGCGTATAGATATCAAGGTTGTTCTCCACATATTTTTCATATGCCAGCCAGATCCCATCAGAGGACCAATCCGGATGGCCTTCATAAGCTGGGTCGTCAGTCAACTGGGTGGTAATCCCGGTGGTCAGGTCGAGGATGAACAGGTCCCAATGTCCCAGCCGGTTGGAGGTGAAAGCCAGGTGGCGCCCGTCGGGGCTGATGGCCGGGTGTTTATCATCCCATTCCCCATAGGTCAGGCGGGTGGGGGGCAAGGTCTCCGGATGCCAGGCAAAAAGATGGAAATATCCTCCTTCGGCCAACGAATAGATGATCAGCCCGGGAATTTCACCAGATGTATTTGCAGATGGGAGTGTTGGGACCGGTGTTTCTGAAGGATCATCAGATTCTACCGTTGGGATTGAGACCAGCTCCGGGGTTGGGGCGGCGGTATTGGTCGCCACTAATTGAGGATTTGTGGATTTGTTTGTTCCCTGTAAAGTGTTGAGCAGATCAGCACCGCAACCTGACAGGATGACGGGAATCAATAACAGGATCATCGATGCGGCCAGGCGTTGAAGCGCAGTGGTTTTTTTGCATATCTTCATAGTGCCGATTAAACCATAAAACCAGATTTCACACCTCAGCATGGGCATTTGAACTGTGAATCAAACACAGGCCGGTGAAGCGGCCTGTGTTTGGTCTAATGTGGTAATGATCGGTTACCAACTGGGTGCCTGAGGGATCAGGGAGGCATCTACCTCGATCAATTCAACCTCGGTCACGACAATCCGGGTTGCATTCCAGTCCATCCGCCTGGGATGGAGTTCGCCCCAAACGCGGATAGCCTGGCTGCTGTCTCAGAGTTCTTCAGGTTGAAGCTGCAAGTCTTCATCCCGGCTGTCGATCCCGTATCGGATGGGCAGATCCCCAAGCAGGGAGAAGTAATCATCCTTGCCCGATCGAGAGCCAGCTGGCCCGCTATAGATTACGCCTACCCAGCCATCAACTCTGTCGCCAGGCATTTCAGCGCCTGGCCCGTCCATCCTCATGCGGGTAACGGTCAACAGGCATTGATCCATAGAAGGGCAGTCCAGCCAGCCCCAGAAATTGGCTTTGTTGGCAGGTTCATTTTGATCCTTCCGCTCCTGGATCATATTTTCGATCTCGCCGTTTTCGCCGGTGACAAACATCGGGGCGAATCCTTCAGAAGCCAGCACCAGCAAGCTGTCGGAGGGATCTTTGGACGAAGGCGAAACCACAGCCCCATACAAAGCAGTTAACATCACAGATGGGTGGCTGATTTCATTGGCCTGTGGATCCTCAGGAGTTCACTGCTGCTTTCAGCGGGGAAGAAGTCGCCAGGCCGGCATTCTTCCCGGTAGAAAGCCCATTCGTCGCATTCCGAGCCGTCGTCAAAGACGCAGACACCATTCTGGCTGCCATCTTTTTGGGTGCGGATTTCTACCTTGCCGCCTTGTTCTTCACAGAATACAGAGGCCGGGTTGGGCATCCCGATCACCTCGTGATCAGCTTCCGGGTTTGCCTTGCAGGCTGATCCCATCAGCATGACTGCCAGAAGTGTAACGATAAGTAGATTTTTTTGGGTTTTCATTTCACATCTCCTTTTTCTGAAACCTAATCGTAAAACGGAAAAAATGCGAAGAATGTTTCCGAAAACCTGGTTGTTTTGGTTAGAGGAAGATGAGAAATTTCCGGGGGTTATTCTGCTCTTGGTTCCTGGAAGCCAATCTTGTACAGATTGTAATAGATGCCCTTCTTGGCCAGCAGTTCTTCATGGATGCCCTGTTCCACGATCCGTCCCTGGTCCATCACGATGATCTGGTCGGCATTCACGATCGTGGAAAGACGGTGGGCAATCACAAATGAAGTCCGTCCGGTCAGCAGGGTGGAGAGTGCTTTCTGGATGATCTGTTCCGTCTGGGTATCAATGCTGGAAGTCGCCTCATCCAGGATTAGGATGCGGGGGTTGGCCAGCAAGGCGCGCACAAACGAGATCAACTGGCGCTGGCCGACTGAGAGCAGTGCGCCGCCTTCCTCGACGGAAGTGTGGTAGCCATCCTTCATTGCTGAGATGAAGTCGTGCGCGCCAACGGCTTTGGCAGCAGCGATCACCTCCTCTTCGGCGGCATCCAGCCGGCCGAATCTGATGTTCTCCATCACAGTACCGCCAAACAGGAACGGCTCCTGGAGCACAACGCCCATTTGCCCGCGCAGGCTGGCCTGAGTGACTTTAGAGATATCATGCCCGTCAATCTTGATCACGCCTTCGCCCGGGTCATAAAAGCGGCTGATCAGCTTGATCAGGGTGGATTTGCCCGCGCCGGTCTCGCCGACAAGCGCAATGGTCTGCCCCGGTGTTGCTTTGAAGCTGACATTATTCAACACGGCGGTTGAGGGGTCATCCGCATAGTGGAATGAAACATTGTTAAATTCAACCATTCCATTGATCGGGGGCAGCAGATAGGCATTTGAATGGTCTTGAATATCCACCGGAGTGGCCAATAGTTCAAGGATGCGTTCCCCTGCGATCATTGCTGATTGGAATTGATCATAGCGCTGGCTCAGATCCTGGATCGGACGGAAAAATTGCTGGATGTAGAGTATGAAAGCCACCAGCACACCGGTGGTCACACTCTCGCCGATCACAGCCGCCCCGCCCAGCCAGACAACCAGAAAGATCGCCACAGTTCCGATCATGTCAATTGTGGGGAAGAAAATCGAGACCAGTTTGGCTGCCTGAAGGTTGTTTTGAAGCTGGTAGAGGTTCACCTGGTTTTTGAAGTGTTTGTAATTATGCTCCTGGCGGCCAAATGCCTGGATGACCCGTACGCCGTTGATATTTTCTGCCAGAACTGAGTTCACCCAGCTCATCCCCGCCCGTACCCGGCGGTAGATATCCTGGATATGCTTGCGGAATAGGAAGGTAGCGATCACGATCATCGGCATCACCGCCAGGGTGATGAGCGAAAGTCTCAGGTTCAGGTTCAGCATGGCAATCACAATCCCGACCACGGTGAGCATATCCCGCGCCGAGGCGATGATCGCCCAGGTGACAAACTGTCGCAGTACGGCCACATCGTTGATCACCCGTGAGATCAGGCGGCCGGCGCTGTAATGTGAGAAGAAGCTCATTGAGAGCTGCTGGATATGATCAAAGAGCCTGGCGCGCATATCATAGATTGTGGATTGGCCGGCTTTGGCCATGATGTTGATCCGGATAAATGTGACTGCCCATTGGGACAACACGGCCCCCAGGTAGAGGAGCAGTGAATTGCGAAGAATGATACGGTTTTGCCCCACGATGCCGTCATCGAGGGCGATTTTTGTGAAATACGGCCCCGCCACTGAAGCGATCGAACCGATCAGCATCAGGAAAAAGGAAATGATCATCTGGCGTTTGTAGGGGGCAATAAAGCTCAATATGCCCTCTAGTATTTCTGGCTTGATACCTTCTTGCTTGTCCTCATGCTCGCGGCGGTAGTGTTCAGGGATCTGGATGGCGGGTTCACTCATTTTCCGGCCCCCCTGCATTATCAGAGATAATTCTTTTCATTTCTAGGTGAGCCTGGGTTTGCTGGTCGTGCTGAAGTGTAAATATCTCAGCATAGAAGCTGTTCTGTTTGATCAATTCATCGTGTCTGCCCTGTTCCACAATCCGGCCCTGGTCGAAGACCAGGATTTGGTCGGCATTGCGGATTGAGGAAATCCGCTGGGCAATAATAAAGGTTGTCCGGTCCACCATTAATCGGGCCAGGGCTTGCTGGATGAGATGTTCGGTCTCGGTATCGACACTGGAGGTCGAGTCATCCAGAACCAGGATGCGGGGATCGATCAATAACGCTCTGGCAATTGCCACCCTCTGGCGCTGGCCGCCAGACAGGGTGATACCGCGCTCACCCACGATGGTGTCATATCCTCTTGGAAAGCTGTTGATAAAATCATCTGCCTGGGCAGCTTTGGCAGCCGCAACAATTTCTTCCATCGAGGCATCCGGACGTCCAAAGGAGATGTTTTCAGCAATACTGGAGGTGAATAGTAAAGTCGATTGGAGCACATAGCCGATCTTCCTTCGCAGTGACTGCAACTCATACTGCTGCACTTCAATCCCGTCCACCAGCACCTGACCTTGTTGGGCTTCATAAAACCGCCCGATCAGGTTGACCAAAGTGGTCTTGCCTGCACCGGTATGTCCGATCAGCCCGATGGTCTGATTTGGGGAGGCGGTGAAGTTGATATTTTCCAGGGCAGGTTCAGTTTCTCCGAGATAGGTAAAGCTGACCTCTTTGAATTCAACCTCTCCCTTAATTCCCTCGGCTGAAATGGCATTGGCTGCCGATGCTATTTCCGGGTTGTGATCCAGTACCTCGGAGATGCGTCTCGCCCCTGCTTCTGCTTCACCAGCCATATTAATAAACCAGGTGAGTTGGCGGGCCGGCATGGCAATCAGGAGCATATAACTGTTGAACTCGACGACCTGCCCGACTGTGAGTTTTCCATCCAGCACCATGTTTCCGCCAAACCAGAGCAGCAGGATGGTGCTCAACGAGACCAACATCATCGTGGTGGGCATGATCTTGGACCATTCGGTGATTACATGGACGCGGGCATCATACAAGGCCCGGTTAGAAGTCTCAAAGCGGTTGATCTCGTATCCCTCACGGGTAAAAGCACGCACCACCTGAACGCCGATCACATTCTCTTGCAGCCGTGATGAAAGATCACCCAGCGCCCGGTCTATGGCGTAAAACAGTTGAGTGACCCGTCCGCCGAAGTCAGTCGTCAGGATCAGTAATGGGATCATCGGCAGCATGGTGATCAGGGTGAGCGGCGGGTTTTCACGGACCATTAAAATCACCGAGCCGATGATCAGCAGGATTACCTGGAGAAGTTCGATTAACCCCCGCCCAAAAAAAGCCTGCAAGGATCGCAGGTCTTCGGTACAGCGGCTCATCAACTGCCCGGTCTGGGCGTGGTCATGGTAGCTGAAAGATTGGTGCTGGATCTGGTTGAATAGTGTATTTCGCAGGTCGTAGGCAAATCGCATCGAGACTGTTTCACTGAGATAGCGCCCCAAGGCAGCAAAACCTGCCTGGATAACACCTAACCCCAGGATGATCAGACCGGCCTGCAACATGAATTTAACCTCGCCTTTGATCAGGCCGGTATCAACCACTTCCCGGATGATGGTGGGAAACGCAAGCTGGGCCCCCAGGATTATGAGCAGCGCTATCCCTGCCCCTGCCAAATGCAGCCAGTATGGTCGTACGTACTTGATCAGTTTAAGGATCGATTTCATGCAGGTGCTCTGGCCTATAACCTGAAGTTAGATTCTGCTGTGGCAACTACCTTTTTATTGTCCAGCAGGATATCTTTGATCGCAGTCAGTTCATCCTCGAGCGCAGAGAGGTCGGTGTAGTAGATCTTCATTTTCAGGATGTAGTTTCCCTGGGGTTTTTCCTCGCGCAGGTGGAGCGTGAAGGTCATTTTGTTCTCGATTGCCTCCAAAACGCTGAAAGCCGCCACAATTTTGTTCTCCGGATTAAACACGGCCATTTCGATATTTGGCTTTTCAGAGAAAGGCGTGACCTCAAATTCAACTGAGACGCGGCGGCCATCTTCGTAGGGTTTTGTGGTCAGCCTTCTGATCTTTACTTCTTCCGGTGGTACGGGGGGATCATTGGGGTTGTCAAAGAAAATATCCATCATGCCTTCCAGGTATGAGATGTATGATTAAATTAGACCATTGTCTAACCAGGGAGCAATTATACCGTAAGTGGGGGGAGAGAGTACAAACCCGCCTATCTGGATAAAAAGGACCATAACCAGGTCAGGGGAAATTTCAGGTAAGGGAATCAGCACATCAATTTATGCTGGTACCACCTTCGGCCGACTATTCATCATACAAGACTGTGGTTTCGGTGTAGATGCGAACGCCTTTCTTATCCAGCCTGTCTTGAATAAAGGTTCGCAGAATTTCACGTTTTTCTTCGATGGTGCGGTCACCGCACAGGTTTCCAAGAGGATAATTCACTCGCAAAGCACGCGGCGAGACGATGAATCGGGTGACCCCTGCAGGCAATAAGCGGCCATTCCGGCAAAACTGTACCACTTCCTCAATTGAGAACTGCGGATAGATCACCAACCCAGCTAATTGGTCGTAAAGACCATCCAGGTTGCGAATATCCTCGATCATGGTGCGGTCAAAACGAGCCTGGGTGCCGTATAGATTGACCATTTCGGTGATCTTGTCACTCCGCATCTCCGGAGAGGAAGTTGACAAACGCAGATTGGAGCCATCCGCTAGTTGGATACAGGCCAGATCGTGGGGCGTAAAGTCGATTTCAGCACACTTCTGAATGGAGAATTCTTGGATCTGCTGAAAATTTTTAATTAGCTGCTGCGGGTCAATCCCCCAGATGACATGGTTCCAGGTTTGCAGACTTAACCCGGGAGAATCGGGGTCAACAATCTGAACAAGAAGATGGGGGACACCGAGTTCTTTCAATGAGGTTACCCGGTTGGCGCCGTCCAGCACCATAAATTCAGTATCTCCATTTGAAAACGGGATCACAATCGGCGGGTTGTACAGTACGCCAGAGTCATCAATCCGGCTTTTCAGCGGTGAGGTTCGCTGTGGATCGTGGTGTTCGTGCAACCGGATATTTTCAGCGGGGAGAATATCAAGTGTGGGGTAACGTTGGATTTTTGTCATCATAGTAGTTTTGCCGGATTTTTGGCGGAGGACCATCAGGGACAGGCATATTCCAGATGCTGCTGATAGGTTTCTGAAAAGTTGTGCAGCCCCGATCCATCGCAAGCAGCCCGAAAGTAGTAATATGGCGTTTTTGCCGGGAAAGCTGCTGCCTGAAGCGCGGCCAGGCTTGGGCTGGCAATCGGGGTGGGCGGTAAACCTGGATACAGATAGGTGTTAAAAGGAGAATCCACTTCCAGGTCAGAATAGCTAAGCGGGTTGGTCCACCAGGTTTGTTGGACAGGATTATACCCCAAGGCATACTGAACGGTGGGGTCGGTTTCAAGTTTCATTGAAATTTCTAACCTGTTGATGAACACAGAGGCGATCACCGGCATTTCATCCACCACCACGGCTTCGCGTTCGATGATCGAGGCGAGGATCAGACCCTGGTAAAGGTTCAGACCTTGCTGTTCCAGGCCGTTTAAAATTTCTTGCGTGATTGCATTTTCGGTCTGGGTGGTGAGAAAGAGCACCAGGTCTGTGGCGGAAATATCCCGGTTCAGTTCCCATGTGCCAGGTGCGAACATGCCTTCGAGTCCATAACCTTCGGGTACCCGGCTGAGGAATTTAGGAGAAGAATAGCGCTGGTTCGCCGCAGCAAGGAATTCCGCTGGAGTGACTGCTAGTCCTGATGTGGGCAGGCTTTCTGCGATTTCTTCCATCCGCCATCCCGCCAGTACCGTGAAATCAACGGTGCGTGGTGTTGAGTCTTGCAAGGCCGCAGCAATTTCGACCATCGTCATCTGCCCATTGAGCAGAAATTCTCCTGCCTGCAAGCGAGTATCCAGCCCGGAGTAGACCAGATAGTCCCGGAAGAGATCGGCGGAAGAGATCAGCTTATTCAGGACGAGATGATTGATTATTGAGTCTGTAGATTCGCCAATTTCGATCACAAAGGAAATCTCACCGAGGGACGGGTTGGCAGGGTTGAGCATTCTTTCCTGATTGTTGAGCAGCCGCCAGGAGAGGATTAAACGCTGGCGGTCTGATAAGGAGGCTGTGGGAGGTCCATAGACCACCTCTGCCCGGCTGGGAATTTGTTCGATGAAATCCAGGCTGAACAAGGCAGCCAGCAGGATTCCCCCAACCAGCAGGATCAGAAAAAAAGCCAGCAGCCGTGATCTGGAGCTATTCATCTTCGGGGCCTGGATGGTTGGGAGGCAGTGTGTCCAGGTAATATTGCAAAGTCACTGCGGCAGCTTCGTCATCGTGGTGGCCGTGGCTGGCAGGAAGGCTCAACCCCCGGTGTTTGCGGCTGATTACCGCCTGTTTGGTGCTATCGGTCTCATCCACCATTTCAACCTCGATCTCACACCTGGAACGGATTGCCGCGGCAAGCCGCAGTGCTTTGCGTCCAGAGAAATTGGGCTTGCCGTCTTCTCCTGTTGCCATGCCTACCAGGATTTTTACCACCTGGTGCTCCACAGCCAGTTGGGCAATCGTATCCGCATCTGCCTGCCGCTGCTGGTGTTTGATGACCTTCAGGGGGCGCGCCAGCGTGCCGGTTGGGTCGCTGATCGCCAGACCGATGCGTTTTTCGCCAGGGTCAACACATAGAATTCGCATGGTCTAATTCTGAAGCCGGTCAAGGGCTTCTATCCGGATTTCAAGCAAGGGCATTAATGGCCACCACTCAGGGAAGAGTGTAATTTCAGGCAAGGTGGTAAGGTCGAGTTCTTTTTCTAAAAATTTGGCTGCCTGATCTGGTTTTTTTCCCAGAATTTGCCTGATGGAGGGCTGCAGTTGACCGTTTTCAAACGTCCTCCGCGAGATGCTGATCTCCCACTCAGCCTGGTCGCTATCAACGAAGATGGGTGGGGATAATGGTTCAATCTGCAGGGTGTCTGGTTGGGCCTGGAATCCATCTGGCAAGGTGGCATCCAGAATATCATTCCCCATGGCAGAGAGGTCTTCCCAACTCAAGTAAAGCAGCTCATACTCCACCCGGAGGATCAGGGTTAGGCTGCTGCTGGGTTCAGGTTCCGGAGGGGAGAAGGACTCCTCAAGAATTGCGACCTGGCGCGGTGAGGTGTCCAGGATCACATCCTTTTCTGCCAGCGTCTGCCTGGCTTCATCCAGAGCTGTATCCCAGAGAGAGATGAGAAGCTCTTCTCTCAAGCTGGCATAATCTTCCGGCGAGGGTGAAGCGCTGATCCGAACAGTTCCTCCGGTAGTGGGGTCTGGATTTACCGCTGTCAGGCTGCGGGTAAGATCGCCTTCAATGATCACCAACGAATTAGATGGCAGGTTGCTGTTTATGCCTGGATTTACAGCTTCGACCGGCACCTGGATGACTGCACCGGCCTTGGCTTCAATGATCGCGTTCGTGGATGTGGCAAATCGGATAGAAGTGTTTGGGTCTGCGGTGCGGATGATAGTGCCTGCCGGGATTGATATTTCCTGATCGGTCAAATTGGTAAAGATGATCAAACCGACTGCCGCCTGATCCGGAATGCTGGTCTGTCCACTGGGGGTTGTTTCTGATCGTCCCTCCACGCTGATTGTCAGGCGGCGAGAAGGAATTGTGCCTGATAGATTGTAGCTATCAATTTGCGGGTTCGCTTTCAAAGTAAGATCGAGCTGCTGGGTTTTAAATTTTGGCAGAAATTCGATTGTTGCGCCAGGCACCAAGAAGAAGGCCATCACCAAAATGGCGAATATGGCTGTCCAGAAAGCAATATTGCGGGTGACAGGCAGTGTCATCCAGTCTGGCGGGTTGGCCTGGAGGCGCATTTCAGCCAACTCTGCCCGGTTATATTTCCGTTCAGGTTTGGTGGGCGGCAGGTAGGGGGCCAGAGAGTATTCCCAGGCTACCTTGTGTGCCTGGCGCAGGGACCGAAAGACTGGGATCCCCAGGGCGTGGGCTTCATCCACCACCGGGGCATATTTACACACCAGCGCTAAACTGACCCGACTTTCCTGGCAGCGCCGATGAATTAGTTTCAGATCCAGCTTATGATCCAACGGTGTTCCACGTAACGGCCAGACCAAAATGATCCGGTCAGCCTGACCCCAGTTTAAACGGTCGAGGATTGAATGGCGGTCGTCGTAGGATTCCAGGTGAATTACCTGTGTTTTCATAGTCTGAGAAAGCCCAATATAATTTGCCTTCTGATCGAGATGCGAGATCTATGCCAGTTTGGCGCGGACCCAATCATAGACAATCGCGAGGGCGTCATCCAGCTTGTGCGGGTCGGTGCCGCCTGCCTGTGCGAGATTAGACCTCCCGCCGCCACTGCCGCCGACGATTGCAGCCACTTCTTTAATCAGGTCTCCAGCCTTCAGACCTTTGTTCACAAGATCATCGGTAATCGCGGCGATCAGAGCCGGTTTGCCGTCGATCACTGTGCCAAGGACTGCCACGCCGCTTGAATGCTTTTGCCGGAAGAGGTCGGTCATCTGGCGCAGGGTGTCCCTGTCTGCGCCGGGGAGCGTGCTGGCAAGTATCCGCACCCCGTTAATCTCACCGGCATGTTCCATTTGCTGTTCAAAAGCGCTATGGGCCATTTGCCGCCGCAGATTTTGGATCTCGGATTGAAGCTGGTGGTTATGTTCAATCAGGGCAGTTGTTTTTTCCATAATCTGGGATGGTGCGGTTTTCATCAAATCGGCAAGTTGTTGAGTTTCGGCAAGTGCCTCCTGGATGCGTTTGTAGGCTTCACGTCCGGTGACGGCTTCGATGCGGCGGATGCCGGAAGCCACGCTGCCCTCACTCACGATTAAAAAGGTGCCAATCTCGCCGGTGGAATTGACATGTGTGCCGCCGCACAATTCGTAGGAGAAAGGGGTTTCTCCGCCGATCTGGATGGTGCGCACCACATCACCGTATTTCTCGCCAAATAGAGCCCGAGCGCCCTCAGATTTGGCTTCGTCCAGAGATTTAAGTTCAACCTTTAATGGGTAGTTTGCCAGGATGTGCTGATTGACCCTGGCTTCAATCTCCAGTAATTCTTCCTTGCTGACTGGTTCGGGGTGGGTAAAATCAAAGCGCAGCCGGTCTGGAGCGACAAGAGATCCGGCCTGGCGGGCATGGCTGCCCAGAACACGGTCCAGTTCAGCGTGAAGAAGGTGGGTGGCAGTGTGATTGCGCATGATAGCCTGCCGCCGCTGTAAATCCACCACTGCTTTTGCTTGGTCTCCAACCTTGGGCGACCCCAATACCACTATTCCGTGGTGTGCTATCAAGCCTGCTGCTGGACGGCGCGTGCCATCAATTTCAACTTCCCAGCCCCCGTCTTTTGCAGAAATTGTCCCGGTATCCGTAACCTGGCCCCCTGCGGCGACATAGAAGCCTGTTTTGGGCAGGATGATCTCGACTTCATCCCCGGTTTCAGCGGTTTCGATTTCATCGCCATCCCTCAGCAGGAAAAGGATCTCGCCTTCTGTTTCCAGAGCTTCATAGGGGTTATACCCAACCCCATGAGCGTCAATCTTTTGCTCCGCTAAAAGGTGATGAAAAATATTTTGAAATGCTTCTGCATCCTCGCCACCCAATGCGCCCATCGCTTTTCCACTGCCCGAAGCGATCCGGTGATCTTCCATGGCGGTTTTGAACCCCTCCTCGTCAACCCGGAGATCATTCTCCTGGGCAATATCCCGGGTGATCTCCAAGGGGAGACCATGGGTGGCGTATAATTCAAATGCTTCCTTGCCGCCCAGAACAGCCTCCCCCGCAGCTTTTGTGTCTGCCATCAGGTTTTCCAGTTGGGCTACCCCGCCCTCAACTGTTTTTTGAAAACGCTCTTCCTCGCGGGTCAACTGGTTGAGAATGATCGCCCTGTTTTGGCCCAGTTCTGGATAGGCTTCTCCGTAGTTTTCAACCACGACTTCAGCCACATCAGCCAAAAATGGCTGAATTAATCCGATCTTGGTGCCAAAACGGGCAGCTCGCCGGATGATCATCCGGGTGATGTAATTGCGGTTCATGTTGCCCGGATTAACCCCATCGGCGATCAGGAAGGTGGCTGCCCGGCCATGGTCGGCAATCACCCGGTAGGCAGTGAAGTTTTCTTCCCTCTCCGCATCGGTGTGCCCAGCCAGCTGCTGGATTTTCTCGATCACCGGCCAGAAAAGATCGGTGCGGTAATTGGAGGTCTTTTTCTGCAGCACTGAGACGATACGGTCAAATCCCATACCGGTATCAACATGTGTGGCCGGAAGAGGCTCCAGGGTGGACGGTCCGGTGCGGTTGTACTGCATGAAGACCAGGTTCCATAACTCTACAAAGCGCCGCCCATCCAGATCGAGTTTTCCGTTTTCCAGGTAAGTCAATTCGCCGTGGTCTGGACCGAGGTCATAATGAATTTCAGAATTCGGCCCGCAGGGACCGGTATTGGCCATCTCCCAAAAATTGTCTTTGCGCCCATGAAAGAAGATGTGCTCAGGGTCCAAACCGGGTTGCTGCTTCCAATATTCCGCGGCTTCCTCGTCGGTGGGAATTTCGCCCAGTTCATCCCTAAACACAGTCACATACAGCCGGTCCTTTGGCAGCCCCCACACCTCGGTAAGCAGTTCCCAGGCCCATTCGATGGCTTCTTTTTTATAATAGTCGCCGAAAGACCAGTTGCCCAGCATCTCAAAAAAGGTGTGGTGGGTATCATCCATGCCCACGTCTTCAAGATCATTGTGTTTGCCGGCCACGCGCATGCACTTTTGGGAATTTGCAGCGCGGGTGTAATCCCGCTTGTCGGTCCCCAGGAAGACATCTTTGAACTGTACCATCCCGGAATTGGTGAACAGCAGGGTGGCATCTCCCCCCGGTACTAAGGATGAGGAAGGGACGAAGGTATGATCCTTCTTTTCCACGAAGAAATCAATAAATTGTTTGCGAATCTGGTTTCCAGTCAGTTTTTCTGGCATGAACCTGCTCCCAATAGATGTTTGTTCCCGCTATTTTATCATTTCTAACGTCTAGTGATTGGGCACTTAGGCACTTAGAGACTACGAAAATCGAGATTTAAGGTTTAAGAAACTGACAACAACTGCTCGCTATCTACTGCCAGCTGCCAATTTCTTGCCGTCGATGACCGTGAACCCGGTCATATCCAGACCGGTGGGCTGCTGGAAGAGGCGCAGATCAAAGAACCTGGCCGCCGCGATCAGATGGTTGAAGATCTCGGCTTGAATCGCCTCATATTTTGCCCATTCGGTGGTGGTGGTGAAGGCATAAACTTCAATTGGCAGGCCGCGGTCAGAGGGCGCAAGGTCACGAACCAGCAAAGTCAACCCGCTCTTGTGGATATCCGCCCGGTTTTCCAGGTAACGTTGGATATACAATCGGAAGATTTCCACATTCGTTACTTGTGGGCCGTCCAGCGGGAAGTGGGACGTTTCACCAAATTCGGAGTTGTATTTCTCAATTTCCGCTTTCATCTGGTTGATCGTCTCTTCCAACAGGTCTACCACCTTGTATTTTTCCAGCATCTCTGCAGTACAGAAGCGGATACTGTTCTGATCGAGGGCAATCGAACGTTTGATCCGCCGCCCGCCGCTTTCGGTCATCCCGCGCCAGTTTTTGTAGGCTACTTCCAGGATCTTGTGGGTAGGGATCACCGAGATGGTCATATCCCAGTTTTGGATTTTAATCGTGTGCAGGCTGATGTTGGTCACATCGCCGTCGGCACCATAGCTGGGTACTTCGACCCAGTCTCCTTCTTTAACCAGATCATTGGCGGCGATCTGGAAGCTGGCCACCACTGAGAGGATCGTATCCCGGAAGATCAACAGCAAGACCGCGGTTGCCGCCCCGATCCCGGTCAGCAGTACAGTGGGGGATTCGCCTGTGACCAAGGAAACCGACAGCACCAGGACGATCAACAGCACCAACAGTTTAACCAGGTCGAGATAGCTTTGAATCGGGACACCGGTGTAAGCCGGGCTGCTCTCATAGATTTCATTGACCGCATTCAGAAGGGCGTTAATTAATAGAGCCACTGCCCAGAGTATCAGGAAGAGGGCGGCTTTCTCAATAATGTCCTGATACTCAGGGGCTAGATCGGCAAACGCATATATTAACAACAAGGGCGCGAGCCAGACAATCCTGAAAGGATGTAAATGTGCCACAACGATATCATCATATTTGGTTTCGGTGCGTTTGGCGAGATAAACCAGGGCACGCCCAACCAGAAAGCGGCCGATGAGATATACAAGGAAACTGGCTGCGATCAGGATTAATATTGACCACCCCGGATACCTCTCAATAAACAATTGAATATCTGCGTTCGTCATAATGATAACCTCGCTATTGATAATTGATTTCCTATATTAGTTATGTGCTTCATAAATGTCCTTCCCGCAGGTAATCGGGAAGGACTGGGTGAGCAACCTATTCAGTTAGGATTGATTAATAATGTTCAGGCAAGAATCACGCCTTCATGCTTCAGCAGGGTGATCTTGCGTTTGCTGCCGATCACACCGCCATAGCCGCCGAGAGTGCCGTTTGAACTAATTACCCGGTGGCAGGGAATTATAACCGGAATCGGGTTGCGTCGCAGCACCTGACCAATGGCGCGGGAGGCATTTGGGTTCTTGATTTGTTCTGCAATCTCGCCATAGGTAGTGGTGGACCCCATCGGCAGCCGGCGCACGATTTCCAGAATCTGCTGCTGGAAGCTGGTCAACTGGTGAAAATCAACGCGCAGGCTCTCGGGGATTGGGGTTTTTTCTTCCAGATAGGCGAGAATTGCATCCTGGTAACACTTGGTCTCAGCTTCGCTGTGTATGATGCTTGGGGCTTCACCGGTGATCACTCGTTTGGCAAGGTGGGAGATGAAACTAGCGGAATCCTCATCAAATCGGAGGCAGCAAATGCCATTGTCTGAGGCGGCAATCCAGATTTGATCAAGAAGGGCAGTTTGCATATTGGCATAAAAAACCGTGCAAGTGGGAAGGTCATCTGCCATCATACATCCCTGCTTTGGGTTGATGAATGACTTAATTATTCAGCTTTATGAACAATGATCAACCACGTTATCATTATAGCTGAGAAGAGTTGGAAATATGGGCATACTTATCTGATTAATTGAAGATAATCTGCTGAGTTCAGAACCCCTGCTTTAATCTGGTATCCAGCTAAGTTGAATATTTTGATGCTTGAAAGGGGATCAAATAGATGAGAACCGTAATGTGCCTGAACAAAGCTGGCCATTTCCCAACCCGGTACTTTGTTAAAGCAAAAAGGTGTATTTAAAAGAAAAGCAGCTGATAAAAAAATAATTATAAAACGCCTGCATGCAGCCTTTGACGAAGTATTAAGTGTTTCGTTAATCAACTATCGAACGATTCGAAAGACCTTTGACAGAACACGAGTCCTGATTGAACTATTAGAAATATATTAATATATAGAAATTATATTGTTTATATATTGACAAATAATGGATATTCACATAGAATACGAGAAATCATATCCAAAAAGGAGACTTAAAAATGAAGAACATTTCGAGAATATTTGTTGTAGCTGCCTTGGTTGCCATGATTTTAGGGTTTGGTTTCAGCGTTGCGCCAGTTACCGCGGCTGAATCAACCTTTGATCTCTATGTGAGGCACAATATCAATGGGCGTAGTTTAGGGCTTGAGAAAGAACTGCCTGTGGATGTGTATGTGAATGGTGGATACGCTTTCACCTTTGAGTTTGGGGAGTCTTTCTCAGCTTCTTTACCTGCCGGAAATTATTTTATTGAGGTGAAGTTGGCAGGTACGAATGTCACCGTAATGAGCCTGGGTCCGACGGATATTCCTGCGGGTGTGAATGTCTCAATCTTGGCCTCTCTCGGTGCTCAAAAAACACCAACTCTGAAGGTGAATGTAAATTAATTAACCGTTACGTCCATTGTTACGCCAGCTCAACATGTTGAGCTGGCGTTTTTTTGTCCAATGGCGTGGTTTAATATAGATTGTAGAGATAACCTTCGATTATAATTCTCCCATTCTCTCCCCCAAGGAGCACTAATTTTGAGACGTTACCTGTATATTGCCGTATTTTCCTCCGGTCTGGTGACCATGGCCGCCGAGATGGCCGCCTCGCGCCTGCTGGGGAATGTATTTGGCTCCAGCAACCTGGTATGGGCCAGCATCATCGGTTTGATCCTGATCTACCTTACCGCCGGGTACTTCCTCGGCGGCAGGCTGGCGGACGATCGCCCCCAAGCCAAAACTCTATTCAGCGTGATGCTGTGGGGCGGGTTCACCGTTGGTGTTGTGCCCCTTGTTTCCCGCCCAATCCTGAAAGTGGCAGCCACGGCCTTCGATAACCTGCAAATGGGAGATCTGGTTGGTTCATTCGTGGTCGTGATGGTCTTGTTCATTATCCCGGTCACCTTGCTGGGGATGGTTTCCCCGATCGCCATCCGGCTGGCAATCACCACCCCTGAGGAAGCGGGAAAAGTATCTGGGCGCATCTATGCCATTTCCACAATGGGATCGTTTATCGGCACTTTCTTACCCGTGCTTTTGCTGATCCCCTTGTTGGGCACCACGATCACTTTCATCTCGATCAGCGTGTTTTTGATGCTGGTTGCCCTGATTGGATTGGGGATCAGTCAGGGCTGGGGAAAAGCGCTTGTCTGGCTGTGGATGCCAGTTTTGTTGGCACTCTTTGCTCTCCTCTGGGCGAGAGGCACGTTTAAGGCTACTCCCGGCCAGGTGGTCGAGCGTGAATCGGCCTATAACTATATCGAGGTAATCGAGCAGGATGGCTACACCATGCTGCGTCTGAACGACGGCCAGGGGGTGCATTCTATGTATCACCCTGAAGTGTTGGATTATGCCGGCCCATGGCAGCAGTTCCTGGCCGGTCCCTTTTTCTATCCAGATACTGGTCTGGAAGATGTGGAAAGGATCGCCATCATTGGTCTGGCCGCCGGGACAACCGCCCGGCAGGCCACACAGGTCTTTGGTCCGCTGCCAATCGACGGCTACGAGATTGACCCTGAAATCATTGCTGTAGGGGAGGAGTATTTTGGTATGGATCTCCCCAATTTAAATGCCTATGCCCAGGATGGCCGCTGGGGATTGTTCACCAGTGAGGAAGAATATACCCTGGTGGCGATCGATGCCTACCGCCCGCCATACATTCCCTGGCACCTGACCACCCAGCAGTTCTTCCAGCTCGTGGGGGAGCATCTCACTGATCAGGGGGTGGTGGTGATTAATGTGGGCCGCTCGCCTAACAGCCGGGCATTGATCGATGCCATGGTCACTACCCTGCAGACGGTTTTCCCCAGTGTGCATGTGATGGATATCCCCTATACGCTGAATACGATGGTCTATGCCACCGTGCAGCCAACCACAATCGATGATTTGTTGTCCAATTATGTTGTGCTGCGGGGCGACCCGGCAGTTCATCCCCTGCTGCTGCATGCGATTGAACAAACCATCCTCTTCCAGCAGCCTCTACCAGAACCAACCATCGTCTTCACCGACGATAAGGCCCCAGTTGATTGGGTGATCAACCGCATGGTGCTGGAATTTATGCTCACCGGAGAACTTGAGGTGCTGCGATGATTGAAAACCGTACTGTTAAGTTTGTTTTTCAGCTGATCCTGGTCATTCTGGTTTTGAGCTTTTTGGTTCTTTCTGGTATCCGCCTGCTGCTCACTGATACCTTCGTGCAGATTGAATATAACCTGCCCTGGTTTCCCGAAGACCCGTATGGTATGACCAAAGCGCAGCGTCTTGAATATGCCCCGATTGCCCTGGAGTTCCTGTTGAATGGCGCTGAAGAGTCCTTCCTGGGTGATCTGAAATTCGATGACGGTACCGTGTTGTTCAACCAACGCGAGCTGGATCACATGGTGGATGTGCAGGTGCTCACGGTGGCTTTCCTGAGAGTCTGGTATATCACGGTGGTACTGCTTGCCGGGCTGCTCATTTGGGCCTGGCGGGGAGGCTGGTGGCCTGAATTGAAACAGATGCTGTCCACTGCTGGCTGGATCGTCCTGGCGATTCTGGGGACATTGATGCTGCTGATGCTGCTCTCATTCGACTTCGTATTCACCAATTTCCACGGCATTTTCTTTGAAGGGGATAGCTGGCTGTTCTACTACTCAGACACCCTCATTCGCCTGTTCCCCATTCGGTTCTGGCAGGATGCCTTTGGTTTGGTGGGAATCTTTACTTTGCTTGGCGGCTTGGCGCTCTGGCTCGGTCTGCGTGAAAAGCAGAAGTAATTTTTTCGCTAAACTTTCTTCCCAACATACAGACCGTATCCGAAGTACTCCGTGATTGCGTCTGGCACTACGCCCTGCTGCTGGGTACGCTTGACAAAATTCCGGTATTCTGGGTTGCTGAGGTAGAGTCTAAACGCCCTGCCAAGGATTCTCAACAGCCCGCCGCAGCCATACCGCTGCATGATCCCCATGGATTCCTCTTTCACATCCACGCAAGAAACATTGCTCACCAGGTCGGTCAACCCAGCATTTGAGAGAAGCTCTTGCCACTGATGGGATTGAAGTGGCTCAACTGTGGCGCCGACATCCTGGGAAACCCACTCAATCATTGCCTGCGTTGGGGGATATTTCAGCCAGGTGCTTTCGTTTAGGCCAATATATCCGCCTGGCTTGGTTACCCTTACGTATTCTCGCACGGCCAAGGCTTTATCTTTGGGGAATGCGGTCACTGATTCGCTGATCACTGCATCGAAAGTGTCATCAGAAAAAGGAAGCTTCTGAACGTCTGCGACCCGGAACTCTACCTGATCCACCAGCTGCTCCCTTTCGACCCGCTGCCTGGATTTCTCCACCATTCCTGGATGGATGTCGATGCCCATCACCTTGCATCCGGTTTTGGAGGCCAGGAAACAGGCTGTCACGCCAGCGCCGCAGCCCACATCCAGCACATACGAATCCTGATTGATACGGCAGAGATCGACCAATAACTCGGTCGCAGCAACCCCGCCTAGATGCTTGGTCAGCCCCACCTCAGCGGCAAAATCAAAGAAAGTTTGTTTTTCGTCCATCTTGGCTCGCTCCCTGGATGAGATTTCACCTGGTTAGTTATTCTCACTATACAGCAGGTTTTTAACCAGGGTTTGATTTTAATTGAATATTTAACAGATTGTCATAGTTTCCATGATGGAGGATCAACAATATAAAAACGCCACCGGGTGTAGCTGATGGCGTTCATTCCTGATCTGATTTCTATTTTTATTCCTCTGTGGGGGGTTTTCGAGTCCTGGCATCGGTGTCCAGGTTGCTGAACCGGTTTGGGATGATCTGCGTGGGAATTTCTTCATACTTGAAACCGTCATCCAGTGGCTGGGTACGGTCCATGGCTTTGGAGATCATCCGAGGAGTGTCCTGCACAAATTTAATTTCCAGGCCTGCCAGCGAAATCGAGTCTCCTGAATATAATACGCTCTTACTGACCTTTTTGCCATTGACCATCGTCCCGCCGGTGGAATTCAGGTCCAGCAGGATGAACTGGCTCTCCATCACCCTGATCTGAGCATGATTGCGGGAGACGCGCGGGTCATTAAGAACAATATGATTGTCCAGCTTGCGCCCCAAATTGGTAAGCTGGTTCCGGATCGGGAAGACTTCACTGTTTACGATCAAGTAAGCATTCTGAGTATATTCAGTTTTCGGTTTTATTTCCGCCATAGTGTTTTGCCTCTTGCCTGAATAAAGAAAATGGCACACCTATAGTGTGCCATAACCTTTTTATGCAGACGTTTCAAAAACGTAACAGGTTTATTGCCGGGTTATTCGGGCTGGTGGGGGGCATGCCAGGAGGGGGATTTATGCACGTGGACCACCTTCCATTGGCCGTTCAATTTGACCATCACGCGGCTTTCGTTGTGCGAAGCCACCTTGATCCCAGCTGATGATGCCGTGGTGATCAATAAGGTGTAGCTGGCAATTGCCGTATCATCGTATCTCTGAATCTTTAGGTTGGAGAGATCAAAACGGGAATGGCTGTTCTCCACCCCTGGATCGGATTCGGATCCAAAGGTGGTTCCTTTACGGGCGTTTTCTTCCAGCAGGAAGTCATGAAATCCCAATCCGTCAATCCGGTTGGGGGTCACCCACCACTCGTAAAGGGTGAGGTCTTCAGCGGTGGTTGCATGATAGCCTTCAATATCATTCTCCCGGACTGTGTTAAGGTGATCTATCAGGAATTTTTGAATTTCCTCGTGTTTGGACATAATTCCTCCACAAGAATTTTCTGGGCTCCTCCCTGTTCTTGGGAAGGATGCATGAAAAATCGCTGTGAGTGTGGAGAGAATGAAAAGGTGGTCCACCTTTTCATTCTCTTAAGCATTCATAACTAAAGGTTATGAATGCTTAAGCGCCGTATTTGAGCAACTTGCCGGCATGAGCCAGACCCAGCGGGATCGTCTGGGTGGCATGGAAGGTTCCCAATCCTCCCAACTGACAGGCTCGCTCGCCGAAGTGGTCCTGGTTATCTGCCAGCCCGAGAGCTGGTGACCATAAAAGGAATGGCACCGGGTGCCAGGAGTGCGATCGCATCCTGGAAGGGGTAGAGTGGTCTCCGGTGATCATCACCACATCCGGCTTGAGGGCCAAAAGTTCAGGCAGAGCCTGGTCTACGCTTTCTATCACCTTTGCCTTGCCATCAAAATTGCCATCTTCACCCATGCTGTCAGTTTTCTTGATGTGGATGAAGAAGAAATCGTAATCTTCCCACACCCGTTTAACGGCAGCGAATTCGTCGGTGGGGTATTCTCCTTCGAATTTGATTACGTCCATCCCGACCAGATCGGAAACGCCCTTGTACATCGGGTAGACCGCCACGCAGGCTGCCCGGAGCCCGAACACCTCGGGGAAGGGCGGCAAGCCCGGATCGGTGGCAAAGCCGCGCATCGTGAAGAAATTAGCCTTTGGTTCGTCTGAGAGGATCTTGCGTGCCTGGTCAGACCATTGGCGGAAGAGGGCGGCTGTCTTATCGGCTTTTGGATCGATGGCCGTGATTGGCAGCGGCTCTACGCCGGTATCCTGCGGGTCGGTGTCATCGATCTCCGGGGAGAGGCCTTCGCCGCGCATCACGATAGCAAAACGGTATTCCTTCACATGGCGCACAGTCACCTCGACGCCTGGCACCTGGATGGTCTTGAGCTTTTCGATGATCGGGAGGGCTTCCTCGGTGGGGATGCGCCCGGCCCGCCGGTCGGTGATCTTGCCGTCCCTGTCGAGGGTGCAGAAATTGCAGCGGACGGCGATGTCGCCGGCTTTAATGTTTTCGCCTACCCCGCAGGCTTCCAGGGCGCCGCGCCCAATCTTGTACTCAATGGGGTCATAGCCGAACAGAGAGAGGTGTGCCGGTCCGGAGCCAGGGGTCACCCCAGGACGAACTGGTATTGTCTGCCCGAGTGTGCCTTCCGCGGCAAGTCTATCCATGTTGGGGCTGTGGGCAGCCTCGAGTTCAGTTTTTCCGCCGGCTTCCATCGGCAATCCGCCGAGGCCGTCCATCACCAGGAGTACAATTTTCTTGTTGTTCTTTTCAAGCAGTTCAGTAATATAGTCGAATGGCATATTCTTATCCTTTTCTATTTATCTGATATTGATTGCAGACAAGTATTGGAGTTTGGCAAAATGGCGGCTTTCCATTCTGTCAAACTCCCATTTAAGGGGTGAAGAATTAATCTTCTTCACCTTGATAATCAAAAATATCCCTGCCAAGAGGCAGGGATATTATAGTACGATTTGCTCCTTCTAGCGGATCGCTTCCTCAGTTTCGTTGTCGAAAATGTGGATGTTATCCATGTTGAAGGCTACCCGGACATCCTGCCCAAATTGATAGTGGGAGCGGGGGTCAACGCGGGCAATGTAGCCGCTGTGATTGCCGGTATTGAGGTAAACGAAGATCTCGTTACCCATCAGCTCAGTCACCTCGACTTTGGCATCCACGAGGGCGGGGATGATGCCGGCTGGTTGGAAGTCGGGGTTGTGGATGTCTTCTGGGCGGATACCGAAGGTTACATCCTTGCCGGTGTGTGCCTTATAAACATCGGTCTTGGAATCTGGCAGCGGTAACTTGAAGGAACTGCCGTCAAAGATAATCTTGCCGCCTTCTTCTACCAGCTTGCCTTCAAAGAAGTTCATTGATGGAGAACCGATGAAGCCGGCCACGAACTTGTTGACCGGGTAGTCATACAAGTTTTGCGGGGTGTCCACCTGGTTGAGGATGCCGAGTTTCATCACTGCAATCCGATCAGCCATGGTCATCGCCTCTGTCTGGTCGTGGGTCACATAGATGAAGGTGGTCTCAAGCTGCTTGTGCAGCTTACTGATCTCGGCACGGGTCTGGACGCGCAGTTTGGCATCCAGGTTGGAGAGCGGCTCGTCCAGCAGGAAGACGTTAGGTTCACGCACAATGGCGCGGCCAAGGGCTACACGCTGCCGCTGACCGCCGGATAGCTGGCGGGGTTTGCGGTCGAGCAGGTTCTCAATGCCGAGGATCGTAGCGGCGTCATTCACACGGCGCTTGATCTCTTCCTTGTCCATTTTGCGGAGCTTGAGGCCGAAGGCCATATTGTCGAAAACGGACATGTGGGGGTAGAGAGCGTAGGATTGAAAGACCATGGCAATATCCCGGTCTTTCGGGGGAACATCATTGACGACCCGGTCGCCAATTTTGATCTCACCTTCGCTGATCTCTTCCAGCCCGGCCAGACAGCGCAGGGCGGTGGATTTACCACAACCTGATGGACCAACTAGCACAAGGAATTCCTTGTCCTGGACTTCGATCGTCAGGTCGTTTACGGCGACAACGTCGCCAAACCTTTTGTATACGTGATCATATGTCACACTTGCCATAATCTTTTACCTCGCTTTCGTCGCATGTATAGTGACTCAATTATACACGAATGGAGACAGGAGGGGAAGTAGGTGGGGGTATTTTTGATGGGTGATTTGGCACCGAGGGATCAGGAGGGAATAAATTTAGCTGAAGGATTTATTCCAAATCCCAAGGTGGTCAATCATCAATCAAAGCCTCTGCCCCCTTGCCCAAAACCCCGCGCCGACTTAGAATGGGGGTATGTCTTCCTCGTCTTCTAAAGTCAGCCCGGTACGGCAGCAATACCTGGATATTAAAACCAAGCATAAGGATGCAATTCTGTTCTTCCGCTTGGGAGATTTTTACGAGACCTTTGACGATGACGCCGGGCTGGTGGCCCGTGAATTGGATATCGTGCTTACCTCCCGTAATGTGGCCAAGGGCGTTCGCGTACCCATGGCCGGAATTCCGCACCATGCAATGGAAAATTACCTTTCTCGTTTGATTGAGAAAGGCTACCATGTGGCTATCTGTGAGCAGATTAGTGATACCCCGGTGAATGGTTTAATGCCCAGGGAAGTGGTGCGGATCATCACACCGGGTACGGTCGTGGAACCTGGTTTGCTGCCTGGAGACCGCAACAATTATCTGGCTGCCCTGGTGATCGAAGACAACCGTGCCGGGGTCGCCTATGCGGATATCACGACTGGCGAGTTCGGCGCTACTGAATTGAGCGGGGGGGATGTCTGGACCGCAGTGCGGGCCGAGATCAACCGGCTGCGTCCGGCAGAGCTGCTTGTTCCAGACATAATCGATGCGGATGATCATCAGAACGACCTGCCAGGCTTTGAAACCCGGTGGCCGGTCTGGCGTTTTGAAATCGGCCGCTGTGAAGAAAGCCTGCGCACTCAATTTGAG
Organism: Anaerolineales bacterium; assembly: GCA_016932165.1. GTDB lineage: Bacteria > Chloroflexota > Anaerolineae > Anaerolineales > UBA11579 > UBA11579. The sequence continues at coordinate 29,662 of JAFGDK010000123.1, read as the reverse complement.
GTCGGTACATTGGATGGGTTCGGTGTGCGCGGACATCCATTAGCCATCCGGGCGGCTGGAGGGATCCTGCAATATTTGCGTGAGACGCAGCCTGCTGCTCTTAAATTGCTGGGAAACCTAAGCTATTACAGTCTTGCTGAGTTCATGGTGTTGGATGCCAATACCCGCCGCAACCTGGAGCTTACGGAAACGATCCGGGATGGGCGCATTAAGGGCTCCCTGTTGGGGGTGCTGGATGCGACGGTCACACCGATGGGTGCAAGATTGATCCGGCAGTGGGTCAGCCGCCCGTTATTAGACGTGGAGCAGATCATTTCCCGTCAGGAAGGGGTGGATTACTTCTTCCAGGATGGCCTGGGGAGGGCTGAGGTCCGCGCTGCGTTGAAATCATTGAATGACCTTGAGCGTTTGACCAACCGTGTGGTAGGCGGCACTTCTCAACCGCGGGATTTGGTTGCGATTCGGGACACATTGGAACACTTACCGGCGGTGCATGGACTGCTGAGCGTGGCAGACAGCCCGCTGGCGGGCACTTTATCTCGCTTCTCTCTGTGTGAGGATGAGCTTGATCTCCTGCAAACAGCCATTGCTGATTCGCCCCCGGCGACAGTCCAGCATACTGGCATCATCCGGGCGGGTTATTCCCAAGAGCTGGATGACCTGGTGGGGAACTCTGCCTTTGCCCGTAAGTGGATCGCCAGCCTGGAGAAGGTGGAACGCGAGCGGCTGGGGATCAAATCGCTCAAGGTTGGCTACAACAAGGTGCATGGCTATTATATTGAAGTCACCAAATCAAATACTGATATGGTGCCTCAGGATTACATCCGCAAGCAGACCCTGGTTAACGCAGAGCGCTATATCACCCCTGAGATGAAGGATTATGAGGCCCAGGTGCTCAACGCTGAAGAGCAAATCCATGAGGTCGAACTGGGTCTTTTCAGGGAAATCAACGCGCTGCTGGCTCATTCTGCTGACCGCCTGCTAAAAACCGCGCGCGCAATCGCTGAGCTGGATTTGCTTGCCAACCTGGCGGAAATTGCTGCCCTGCACGGCTACATCCGCCCGCAGGTGGTGGCGGAAGATTTGTTGGAGGTGCAGGACAGCCGCCATCCGGTGGTTGAGCATACCCTTCAGCACGGCAATCGTTTTGTGCCCAATGACATCCTCTTTGAAGAGGGGGAGCGGATCAGGTTGATCACCGGACCGAACATGAGTGGAAAGTCTACCTACCTGCGGCAGGTTGCCCTGGTGGTGCTGATGGCACAAATGGGCAGTTTTGTCCCCGCTGACGCTGCCAGAATTGGCCTGGTAGACCGCATCTTCACTCGCATTGGCGCCCAGGACGAGATTCATGCCGGGCAGTCCACTTTTATGGTCGAGATGGTCGAGACTGCCAATATCCTCAACCACGCCACCAACCGCAGCCTGCTGATTTTGGATGAGATTGGGCGCGGCACCAGCACCTATGATGGGGTCTCAATTGCCTGGTCGGTTGTGGAGTACTTGCATAACCACCCCGATCTGCGCCCCAAGACCTTATTTGCCACCCACTACCACGAACTGACCCAGCTTTCTGAACTGCTCCCGGGGGTGAGAAATTACAATGTGGCTGTCAGTGAGGCTGACAACCAGGTGGTCTTTCTGCATAAGATCGTCCCTGGCGGTGCCGACCGATCCTATGGGATCCACGTCGGGCAGCTTGCCGGATTGCCCAAGACGGTTGTCCAGCGCGCCCAAGAGATCCTCCGCCAGTTGGAAGCCTCGTCAGGCAGCGCGGTAAAGATCGACCCCATTGCACCCCAGCAGATCGCGCTCTTCCCCGAAACCAACCCGTTGTTGGATGAACTGAAACAGATTGATATTAACGCGCTCAGCCCGATGGAGGCGCTCAACAAGCTGTATGAGTGGCAGCGGCGGTTCATCCAACGAAAGGACAGCGTCTGATGGATGGAGCTAAAATCCCCCGGGATGAACAGGCTTGGATGGACAGCTTTGACCAGGTTAGCGCAAATACAGCCGTTGCCCATCTGGGAATTGAGTTGGAATTGATCAGCGATGAACAGATTGTGATGACCATGCCGATTACCGACAAAACCCGGCAGCCGCTGGGATTGCTGCATGGCGGGATCACCATGGCGCTGGTGGAAACAGCCGCCAGTTTCCATGCCACCTGGGGAGCAGATCTTTCGCAGGTCATCCCGGTTGGGATCGAGATCAGTGGGTCGCATATCCGGTCAGCTACACAGGGAACTGTCCGTGCTGTCGGCCGGGTAGTTCGGCGTTCTAAATCAATGATTGTGCACCAGGTCGATGTGTATTTGATCGAGTCGGGCAAGCTGCTCACCACCGCCAGGATGACCAATTATTACAAACCGGTCAGCGGAGACCGCCAGCCATGAATGCCCTGTCTGTATGGCTTTCGCGGATCTCCAAAGGATGGCTGACGCTGACGTTCACTATATTAATGACCGCCTTTATGATCTGGGTGCTGCCGGATCAGTCTGCCAGGGCAGAGGCCTATTCCGGTGATGTTGGCTCTCCGGATACCTCCTTCTTCTATCGCCCACAAAAATTGTTCCAGATTGCTGAGGCATATGGAGAAGCTGGCAGGCAGGCATATGTTCGGGCGCGCTTCACCTTTGATCTGATTTTTCCGCTGGTGTATGGGGGATTCTTGATTTCTACTATCAGCTGGTTCCTTAATAGATTCACAACGACTGAAAACCGTCTCCGGCTGCTAAATTTGGTTCCTCTGGTTGGGGTACTCTTCGATTTTCTGGAGAACATTGCCGCCTCTGTGGTCATCGGCGCTTATCCGCTCCGCCTGGAGTTGGCAGCTTTGCTTGCTTCAGCCTTCACGTTGATGAAATGGCTGTTTGTTAACGGCAGCTTCATTGTTCTGCTTGTGGTCTTTATTCTTTGGCTGGGTAAGCGGAAAAATCCCCAGACCTCAGTTTGAAATGAGACCATTTTGGCAAACAAATATCTGTCACTAATCCGGAAGCGACCTGGATTCAGAAATCTCTGGCTGGCATCACTGGTCAGTCTGATTGGCGACTGGTTCAACACAATTGCCAGCGTGATGATTGTCAACCAGTATACAGAAACTGATCTGGCGATCAGCTGGATTTTAATTGCCCGCACCCTGCCGCGTTTTTTGTTAATTCCTTTCTCCGGCGCCCTGGCAGATCGAGTCAACCGGAAGGTGATCATGGTGGCGGCCGACATTCTGCGCGCCGGGATCGTCCTCAGCTTTCTGTGGGTCGACAGGCCGGAACGGGTTTGGTTGATCTATGTGCTCACAGTAGCTCAATTTGTAGCTGCTTCCTTCTTTGAACCAGCTTCCTCTGCCATCATTCCCAGCCTGGTTAAGGGGCAAGAAGAACTGATGACTGCCAATGTGCTTTCCAGTATCACCTGGTCTGCCATGCTGGCGGTCGGCGCAGCCCTGGGCGGGGTGTTTGCCGGGATCTTTGGGGCGCAAACAGCGTTGATTGCAGATGCACTCACCTTTCTTGTTTCAGCTTCTTTTTTGATGGGTATCCGCTATACCGGGATCAGTGATCAGGGCGAGAGCACGACCAGGAGATTTAGGGAGCTGGCTGCCGGTTTCAGGTATGTGATCGAAAAACCACGGGTCGGGCTCCTGACCCTGGTCAAAACAATGGGCCAGATAGGCAGCGCCGATATTTTTGTCATCGTTCTGGCAGAGCAATACTTTCCAGTTGGGGAGCAGGGGGCGATCTCGCTGGGTTTCCTGTTTGGGATGATGGGATTGGGCGCCATTATCGGGCCGCTGGCTGTCGATAAGATTACGGGGGGAGAGCCTGTCGGGCTTCAAAAGGTGATCCACGCCGGTTATAGCCTAATTCCAATTGGCTGGTTGCTGATGGCCTGGTCGCCGAATTTGTGGATCGGAGGGGTTGGGGTATTGATCCGCCTGATGGGTACTTCGATCAACTGGACCTATAGTAATGTGTTAATCCAAACAGAGGTCCCTGATAGGTATCGCGGGCGCGTCTTTGCTCTCGACCTGGGATTATTTACCCTGGCGACATCGATCGCAACCTTTCTGACCGGATACAGCCTGGACCAGACTTCCCTTAATCTGCAAAGGTTGGGGTACTATCTGGCACTTGGCTCGCTCCTCCCCATTTTTTTATGGGGGCTATCCCGATTGGGCGGCAGAAAAAACCCTGACAGAGCGTAAACCTGTATTAGTGTGGACAGCAAAAAAGCGCGATTGGACCAATCCTGGTTTCCTGATCAATTATCTTAGTTCGCGGCCAAATGGCGCTAGCGCCAGCGGTATCAGCTTGAAGTGCTGTTTGCCGAACGGAATCCCAATAATCGTGATGTATAGCAGCACTCCATGCACCAGATGTGAAAGTGCTACCTCCCAGCCGAACAGGATCGCCCACAGCAGATTCAGGATTACGTTTCCCGGATCGGCTGCTTTTTCGGTCGCGACGATCTCTTTCCCGAAAGGCACCATGGTACCGAATCCCAGCTTGATGGCTTGGACTCCGATTGGGATGCCGACGATTGTAAGGCAGATCAGCAGCCCGCCGAGAATATAGCCCATCCCGCTGATAAAGCCGCCGAAGATCATCCAGATGATATTACCGATGAAGCTCATTTTGTCACTCCTTGGTTGGTTGTTCACAATATCATAACCCAGCTGTTTTCCCCCTGCAATCAGAGAAAATATGAGCAAGTGCTGGCATCAATCCTGCAACCAAAGAATTACTGAAATCATTCTTATTCTAGGGAGAAGTGCAGTGGCAGCAGTGCAAAGAGCTAAAGGGATAGATGTAAGCCATTACAAGAAGACCATCGATTGGCAAAAGGTTCAGCAGAGCGGGGTGGAATTTGCGATTATCAAAGCCACTGAGGCTGAACATTTTGTAGACCCCCGTTTTGACTACAACTGGACCCGCACCAGGCGTGAGGGGATTATCAGAGGGGCGTACCATTTCTTCCGCCCACAGGTGGACCCGGTAGCCCAGGCCAACCATTTTCTGAAAATTGCTGGCAAAACCCTTCACGAAAATGATCTCCCTCCGGTGGTGGATATCGAGATGTACCCGGATTTCATGAAAGTGGAATGGAAATCCATCAGCCTGGAGGAACGTTATAAGCGCATCCAGCTATGGCTGCAAACTGTGGAAGCTGCAACCGGGCGGGTGCCAATGATCTATACTGAATACTACACCTGGGATGAAATCCTCAAGAACACTGAGCGGTTCACACGCTACCCGCTGTGGATTGCCAATTACCAGGTTGAGCAGCCCAAGGTGCCAGCCAATAACTGGAGCGGCAAAGGCTGGTGGTTCTGGCAGACCACGGATCGCGGCATTGTCCCGGGAATTCGGGATGAAGCTCCCTGCGTGGATATGAATCTTTTTGCTGGCAGCTCCCAGGATTTGCGCGTATGGCTGAATATTGAGGCCCCCCGCAGCATCCCCCCGATGATCACCAATGGCGATATGATGGCAGCTTTAATTGATACTGCTGATCAGGTAAAGGTCTCTGTAGATGCTCTGGTTAACCGCTGCAGTTTTAATTATCTCGTTGATCCAATTGGCAATGCCGCACGCCCATATGACGGGCCGGCAGTTCATGAGCTGCCCCTGGAGCCCCAGCAGATGGATACGCTTCAAAACTTCGTCCGCCAGATTTGCGGCGGAAATTCCGCAGCCTGGTGCATCACCCACCAGGATTTGATCAACGCCTTTTATTATGCCGCCTCGCTGGAAGATATCGGCGGCTGGCATCTGGTTACCGATGCCGGTTTGGATTACATCGGCCTCGATAGAGCTCAAATCTATGAGGGGCCGGTGATCGAAGAGCTTCCTAATCTGACTGAAACCCAGAGGGATGCGATCATTGCCGCTTTGGGACTGAGCGAAGCGGCTGCTTGTGAAATCGAATTGCCTGATGCAGGCAGCCAGCCGCCAGACAGGCAAGAGCAAGAACCTGAAAATATCCCTGATCAAACCAATCAGCCTACTTACGGCAAAGAAATCGATAACCAGGCAGTGATCAATGCATTCTATCTCACTGCGATACGGCTGGACCGGGTTGGACGGGCAATGTTAGCTGCTGCCGGACTATCCGAATTGGTGAATGACCGTCTGGCGGTTTATTCCGGGCCGAGGGTTGAAGAAATGCCCGGATTAGCCGCTGATGAAAGGGAGTCGATTGCCGGTTTGTTGGGAGTGGAACTCACTGATCTGTTTGAAGACGCGGTTATTGATACACCAGTGGATCAAATTGAGGATATCAGGGAGGAGTTTGCTCATCCCTCAGGTCCCACCTATCCTGGATTGGTCAACCAGGATATGATTAACCTGTTCTACCGGGCAGCGGCTGTCACAGGCGAGAACGGCTGGCATTGGGTTGTCCGCTGTGGGTTGGGTCATATTGGTGCATCCCGCCAATCCCGTTTTCAGAGCTACCAGGGGCCGAAGGTGGAGGCACTCACAGGCCTATCGCTGGAGCAGCGGGCTGCCCTCGAAACCGAATTGGCCCAACTATCCGTCCAGGTTTAATTTGAGAGTTTCTTCTTTGTTAGTAATTTCTAATGAGTTGCACGTTCTGGGTTCTTCCTGTATAGTTGACCTATCCAAGTCAGAAAGTGGAGTATTGTGATGAGCAGGAAACTGTTATTTGTCATTTTGTTGGCGGTACTGATCGCCGTCTTGACGGCAGGCTGCGGCCCGATCAACCAACGTCTGATCGACGGTACAGCAGTGGCTGGTGGGCAGGCAATCGATTCCCCCCTGGTAGGCCCCCAGGATGGCGCGGGAGGCGGTGATGGCGCAGATCCAACTGTGGATACTGATGCCCTGGCCACTCAGATCCAGGCTCAATTGGATCAAGCCGCCCAGCCAACCACTACCCAGATCATGATCCCCACTGATACTGTCATGCCCACACCAGGAATCCCCACTGATGCACTGGGACCCACGCAAACGCCTACACTTTCTGACGATGAGATCAAATTGACTGCCCTGGCCGAGACCTTGATTGCACTTGAGACAGGTATACCTACACTTGAACCGACGGCCACACCTGAGGAAGGTACAGCCACGCCAGAAGGACCAACAACCACACCTGGCCCCACTCAAGTGCCTTGCCTGGCGATGCAATTTGTGGCCGATGTGACCTACCCGCCGTACTCTATCGTACAGCCCAATACAACTTTCTTCAAGACCTGGTATGTCAGGAATGTGGGTGCCTGTACCTGGAATGGCGATTTTGCAATTGTGCATTATGATGGCTTCCAGCTTGGCGGCATCACCCCGCTGCGACTCGGCGGGAATGTGGCTGTGCCGCCCGGTGACTATGTCAGCATCACCATCCAGCTGTGGACGGGACCGCAGACCGGTGAATTCACCAGCCTGTGGATGATGTCGGATGATAAAGGAAACCTGTTCGGCGGCGGTCCAGCCCGCAATGAACCGCTGGTGGTGTTGATCACTATTCCGGGTCAAAGCCCGCCAGAGTTTACCCTGCCGGCATCCACAGCCCCGCCGTTCTACACACCCACACCCTGATGGGTGTATGATCAGAATCCTCGGAGCGCACCCTGGTGCGCTTCTTTTTTTATGATTGTATCAATCTCTTGAAACCCGTATAATGTGACTATGAACCCTGACATACTCCAAAACTCGCAGATTGAAACCGCCATCCGGGAATTCCGCCAGGCTGAGAAATGGCTTTTCACCCTGATCACCGATCCGGAGGGAGAGAGATACTTCCAGACAAAATCGAGAGAAGTACGCATGGAAGAATTCCGGGATCAAATCCGGCGGATGCAATCCTTTTTATATTACTGTGATAACCCGGAAACCGATTTCCACTCGATCCATGTAGCTGGCACCAGCGGTAAGGGATCGGTGGTGCACTATTTGGCGGCAATGCTCAGGGCGGCTGGGATCAGGACGGGATACCACGTTAGCCCCTATCTGCAGGTTTGTAATGAGAAACTGATCGTTGACGGGCAGATGATCCGCCCTTCTGAGTTTGCATCTTTAGTGGCTGAGATGCGAAAAATATACGACCTGTGGACCTACCAGAACGGCATCTTCAATGCTTTGAAATACGGCGAGGCCTGGGTAGCACTGACCTTTATGTGGATGGCGCGCCAACAGGTGCAGTGGGCGGTGATCGAAACCGGCCTCGGCGGCCGCTATGACCCCACCAATGTCGTCCCGGCCAAGCTGGCGGTGATCACCAATGTGAATTATGACCACGTAGAAGTGCTGGGGGAATCTCTTCGAGAAATCGCTTACCACAAGGCAGGGATCATCAAACATGCCGGGCTGGCGATCACTTCAGAGACCAAGCCGGAAGTGTTAGAAGTCATCCGGGCGGAGGCGCACCACAAGAAGGCGCGCTTATTTGTCCTTGGAGAGGATTTTAATTTCCACAGTATTAATAAGGGCGGCAGGCGCTTGATCCGTGTGGAGGGGATCCATAAAACCTATGAGGATCTCGAATTGGTGATGAGGGGTGAGTTCCAGATAGAGAATGCTGCTCTGGCAGTCGCCAGCATTGATCTTCTCGCCGGGCAGGGACTGCTTGAATCACCGCCCTCGGCTGTACGGAAGGGACTTGGGGCAGTAGTGCCCGGCAGGTTTGAGGTCATCCAGCAAAATCCGATTGTGATCCTGGATGGGGCGCATAACTTGCATAAGGCTGAAGCGCTGGCTGCCAGTCTTGCAAATGAGTATCCCGGTAAAAAAATGACCATAATCCTTGGTACCCTCTCAATCAAGGACTTCAGCGGGATCATCTCAGCCTTGGCTCCGATTGCCAAAAAATGGATTGCCACCCAGCCGCACGTTTTTGGCAAACCTGCTGCCCCGGCATCTGAACTGGCAAAAGTGATCCGGGAAATTACCCCGGATCTGGAGATAGTCGAAACTCCAAATGTCAGGGCTGCGATAAAACATATCCGAACCACCGCATGGGCAGACGAGGTGATTGTGATCACTGGTTCCTTATATCTATTGGGAGAAGCCAGGGGAATGTGGTACCCGGCGGATAAAATTTTGGCACAGATTGAAAGCCGTGCTTAATCCAGCTTCAGCAGCAAAAATTTGAGATAATTCAATTCCGGCATGGCCAGCGGGGCGGGGTGGTCAGGTGGCTGGCCGTGGATGCCGATCAAAGTGGCCATGCGCCGGGCCTGGGAGATGGCGGTGGTGATGATCTCCAGGAAATGATCCCGCCGGATGTGGCTGGAACAGGATGATGCTGCCAGTAACCCGCCTGAGGCGGTCGCCTGAGCCCCAAAGGTTATCAGCCGGATGTAAGCCTTCTCCGCGGCTGGCACACTTGCTTCGGAAGGGGCGAAGGACGGCGGGTCGAGGATTACCAAATCCCAGCGCAGATTCTGACCCCCTGCGCTTTCCAGATACTCAAAGGCATCTTGTTTGACGGTCTGATGACGGACGCAAGGAAGCTGGTTCATCGACCAATGCGCTTCAGCAGCTTTGAGGGCAGGTTCGGCCAGATCCAATGTGGTCACCGTCCTGGCCCCCCCTATTCCCGCATAAACGGAGAAACCGCCTGTGTAACCAAAGGCGTTCAGCACAGTTTTATCCTTCGCCAGCGGTTGGATCAGTCTTCGATTATTGCGCTGGTCCAGGAAGAAGCCGGATTTTTGCCCCTCAACCAGATCGGCGGTAAATTTGAGACCATTCTCGATGAAATGAACCGGCTGTTCAACCTCCTGCCCTGCCACCTGCTCTACCCATCTTTGCGGTCCAACCCGCTGCTTATGGAAAACAGCTTGGATTTTTAGATTCTCAACCAGCCAGACAGCAATTCCATCGACTTGCCAGAAGTTGGCGGCTGCCGGGCCATCGGTGATCAGGATTGCCACCCGGTCATACACATCACAAACCAACCCTGGAAGCCCATCTCCCTCACCGTTGAATAATCTGTAGGCATTTGTCTGTTGGAAAGGAGAAAAGAGGTCTCGACGGAGTGCCGCGGCGCGATTGAATTGTCCCTGTGCCCATTGTGTATTAAGCGCCTGTCCGAAATGTGTGGTGCACACCCTGAAGGCAATCGCCCCTTCGGGATCCAAATAACCGCGGGCAATCTCTTTGCCGCCTCGGTTGTCCACCAGAATTGCCGGCGTACCTTCTCTTACTTTAGGGAGGTCTCGCAGCGCTTCGCCATAAATCCAGGCATGTCCGCGCTTGATCTGCTTGACCAGGTTGCGCCCGAGCTGCACTTTGACCGGAGCTGCGTGGTTGGTGAGCTGCATCAGATCAGGGTGACATGCCGGGAGGCACGCAGCATGGCGATTTGCCAGATGGTGAGGGTTACCGAATCTTGGTGAACTGAAGATGGATTCATCAGATTTTCCGGGTCCTTCCTGTGGAGTAAATTGCACGCATGCCCAATTTCATGGGCAGTGGTCTTTAGCGATCGGGCGAGTACGGTGATATAGTCTGAAAGCCAGGCGAGTGAACATCCCCCAAATCCGTTCAGGTCTTTAATCACAAAGATTGCGATTGGCGCGCCGTATCCGGAAACCCGCCGCAAGGTGGAATGGAAAAGTGCGCGTACAGTGTTGTATTGGAATCGGCTGCCATGCAGACCGAGATCCTGCAGGACGGCTTGCAGATCGCAATTGGCATTGATGATTTGGATAGAGTCCTCCGCAGAAAGAACTCTCATCCATTTCCGCCCCTCGTCTTCCTCCTCAGATTCGGATAGACGCTTGGGTGGCGGAAATGCAGGCACAAGTCCAATTCTGGCACCTTCAAATGCCCGTTCGGCATATTTGATTGCCGGGGAGATGTCCTCGGGATGTGCCAGAGCTTCTCCGTCCTCACCGGTACATACCAGAAAGCCAATCCGGAGTTTTTTGGTTGGCCTGAAACCTGCCATCCAGAACAGGAGCTCAATCAGACCAAACAAGAAATGCAGCAAGGTAAGGAATGAATTCCACACCCATTTGCCCAGCCTTCCAACCAACGGGATGCTGAATGCCAGGTCGATGCCTGCACTAATCAGGTTGAGGGGCAGGAGGAATTTCTCAGATTTAGAGAGATCAGCAAATTTTCTATTTTCCATATCGAAATCTTTTCTCCTCCTAAGTATATAGTATTTTGTCTTTTTAAGAATGTTGCACAGAATTGATGATAATTCGCGACCAAGCGGCTGATAATCCGTATAGATAGTGAATTTGATCGGTGTTATGGTGATGTCATGCCATACAATTTATCATTAGACCAATTGGTCTGCCACTAGGAGAGAAAAATGAGCAAAAGAAACCAACAAATCCTGGCCTTGTTTTTGATCTTGCTGGGAGTGTTATACCTGTTCGCCAATTTTTTGAGCATTGATCCAGGAAAATTATTTTGGCCGCTGGCCTTCATTGCCCTTGGGGCAATTCTGATCTTCCGGCCAAAAGCGATTGCTCCCGATCATGCTCAACATTATTTCGCCAAGGATATTACCCTGGACAGTAATTGGAAACCCGGGGATACCGAGGTGCGGATGTTCGCCGGTGATATTGATATTGATCTGCGGGATATGGCCCTGGAACCGGGTGAGAATTATTACGCGGTTAAATTCTTTGCCGGAGATATCACCCTGGATGTGCCTGAGGACATCGGCCTGAAGATAGATTCCACCGGTTTTGTCGTCGAGGTAAAGATAGACGGTGAAACCACCAGCAATGTGATGACGGGTTACAGTTACAAGAGCGCGAATTATGACACCGCGGAGAAGAAGTTCTATCTCAACACCACAGCCTTTGCTGTAGATTTAAAAATCCGCAACAAGTAACTGGCTGCCATTTGGATAAGAGCCAGGAGGCTGAAACTCTCCTGGCCGCTCAATTGGATAACACGCCTTTCCTGATCATCTCAGCTTCGTTTTCAAATAATGCCAGGGCAGTATTCATCCTTTTAAGACCAAGCTTGTGATAAAACACCTCTTTTCCTGGGTTGGCGTACAAAATGATTTTTTTGTGTCCCTTTGATTGCTCAATCAGATATTGCACAATCTGTTGTCCCAGCCCCATCCCTTGAAAATCCGGGTGGACAACCACATCACAAATATATGAACAATCCAATCCGTCCGCCAGGGCTCTCCCTGCGCCAACCAGCTGGGAATTTCGGAACACGAAGCATTTAAATTTACTATTGCTAAATACCGTTTTAACATGGTCAGGCGTCTTTTCTGTCAGCGGTGCAATTCTGATCAATTCTGAAAGTTCAGCCCAATCGATTTTTTTTAGATCAAATGACCAGGAAAATTCCATCCATAATCCTTTCCATAAAAAACCTTACTCACTCTGCATAATTCTATCCTAATCTATGATCTTAAAGAAAAAAGGCCTGAATTCTCAGGCCTGCCAATTATTTCTGATCTGAGCTATCGGAAGAAAAGAAGATATGCGCCCACCCCGATCAGAACAACCGGGAAGATCAGATTCCAGGAAATATTGAAGAAGAAGGAGAAGGCAATCATGATCAAAATTAATCCCCACATGCCTGAATTTCTGGCACTGACAGATTGTGTTTCCTGATAGCCCCGCCAGCCGTTGACCGCCATACTCAAGCCGGGAATCAGGAGAAAGACTGCCCACCAATTGGTCATTCTGATATCCAGGATATTGAAACTATCCAGCAGGAATAACCCGCCAACCACGATCAGGACAATCCCCATGATCCAGTTGTTATCGGCTGAATTCCATTCAAATTTGCGGTCAAATCCATTGTGATTGCGTTCATTGTCATCGTTCATTTTTCACTCCAATAATCTGTTTAGTATGTTTGTTGATTAATACCCAATACGTACAGCCTGTGTTAAAGTTGCACACGAAACAATCTCTGGAATGAAACTTGCACCGAATTCCTTATACTGAATCAAACAACTGACGTAGTCAGTTGTATAATGAGTTAGGTGTGCTGATGAACCTGTATTTTTCTAAACAACGATTCTGCCTGTATGTCATGTTCATCCTCGGTGCAATCCTGTTGTCAGGATGCGGCAACAGGTTGGACACATCTTCGGTGGGGGCGGCGGGCCCTCTTTTGTTATTTGAGGATGATTTTTCTGACCCGTCAAGTGGTTGGGAGATCAGCTCGCAGGGAGGGATCAAAGATTATTACAGCGGCACTTATCATATCGGTGTGGATGATCCGAATATATTCTCGTGGAGTGTAGCGGGTCAAACCTACGGGGACGTGATTATTGATGTGGATATGGCTTTTACCGGGTCAGCAGGATTGGCAGAGATGGGTGTGATTTGCAGGATGGAAAATAACCAGGATTTCTATTTCCTGACGATCCGCTCCGATGGTGGTTACGCAATCTTTAAAATGTACCAGGGAAATGAATTCTTCCTGGGGATGAAGGGTTACCAGCACAGCGATGCGGTCAATACTGGGTTGGCTACCAATCATATGCAAGTGGAATGCCAGGGTGAAGAATTGGCCCTGACAGTCAATGGACAAGAATTGATCCGGGTACGTGATGCCAGCTACCAGGTCGGAGATGTCGGATTGATTGCTGGCGCATTCTCCGAGTCCGATGTGAATGTCTTTTTTGATAACTTCTATGTAAATCAACCCGAATAAACCGCTAAAATCAGTTGGCAAAAACATCTGATCAGCGGTAATGCATCCCTCCTAGATGCATTATTTGTGGTAACCTTGAATTGTCAATGTCTATGAAAACATTAAAAATTTTATTGCTCAGCGACCAAGTTCTAAATCGGATTTATAGCCAGAATATCAAAAGTAGATTCTCAGATGTGAACCTGGTGATCAGTTGTGGCGACCTGCCGTACTATTACCTGGAATATGTGCTTGACAATCTCGGGGTCCCGCTGTTTTTTGTACACGGCAACCATGATCCTGAGGTGGAAATATCATCGCAGGGTGAGAAATCTTATCCATGGGGCGCAAGAAATATGCACCGTAAATTCAGAATGATGGATGGCTTTATTTTCCTGGGATTTGAAGGCTCGGTTCACTATTCGGATGCTCGCTACCAGTATCCTCAGTGGGAAGTATGGCTGCAAGTGGTTGGAAAAATACCGCGGTTGTTGTGGAATAAGCTGGTGCATGGACGTTATCTGGATGTGCTGATTACACACTCCCCAGCTTTCCAGGTGGGAGATAATTCTGATCCCGCTCATGTGGGTTTCAAAGCATATCGCTGGCTGATCCAGACATTTAAACCAAGGTATCATTTCCACGGGCACATCCATATATACGACCATATTAATTTTTCGCCGATCCAGTTTAAGGAAACGATTGTGGTGAATGCCTGTCCCTATAGGGTGCTGGATATTACACAAGGAGACCCACAAGGATAAGATGGACGGTGCCAAACGACTTTCTGCCTTACAACAATTCAAGTTAGCTCGACGCAGGGCTAAACTTGAAAAATTGCTTTCCCGATTAACAGGCCGTAAAGATGACCTGCTGCTCTTTGATGATGTCCAACAAGCCCTGGCCTTGACTCACCCCAAAAAAGAGCAGCTCAAAGAGATCCCATTGGATTCGATTGTTGGCACAGTCAGCAGGTATTATGACTTTAATCGCCAGTTTAATCCAATGCTGGATAGTGATGAAGAGCGCTGGGCAAAGGTCAAGGAGTTAGTCGAGACCAAGGGATTGGACCCAATCGAGGTATACCAGGTGGGCGATATCTACTTCGTCTTGGATGGGAATCACCGCGTTTCTGTTTCCCGACACCTTGGAACGGAGACAATTGAAGCCTATGTCAAGGAATTCCGGACTGAGGTAGATCTGGATCCGGATGATGATATTGAAGACGTTGTGCTGAAAGCAGAGTGGAATGAATTGATGGCCGATACCCAGCTTTACTGGGTTCGTCCAGATGTTGAGATTAAGGTCACCGTGCCCGGCCGGTATGAAGAAGTGAAAGAACATATCGCTGTCCACCGCCATTATATGGGTCTGGAAAGGGAAGAGGAGATTTCAATTGAAGAAGCCAGTGCGAGTTGGGTAGACAATGTTTATCTGCCGGCAGTTGAGGCTATCCGTGAGCAAAAATTGCTAGAGGATTTCCCTGGACGTACCGAGACAGACCTTTACCTCTGGCTAAAGAAGCACCAGCGCGAGCTTGAAAGTGATTGGCACCGGGCAGTGCCTGATTCTGATGCGGCTGCTGATCTAACCCTGCGGTTTGGAGAACGGTTATGGCACCGTTTCTGGACGAAATTAATTTCGAAGATCAGTAAGTAAATTGTCCAGCACTGAGAGAGCTGACGGAAATTTGCGAGAAGCGTAAGTTTCAAAAATATTGGCCGTATCATCACCATCCTGAGCTGCGCATTCACTTCTGAGGAACTCCCCATTTTCTAGTTGTTAAATTCACTGTTCATAATTTCTTTTGACATCCTGTAAATAATTTGGTAATATATGAATATATGCTCATATATTGGAGGGTTTAGCATGACCATTATGCAGGAGTTTCAAATCCAGACGCTGGCTGAATTATTTTCAGCTTTCAGTGATGCCAGCCGATTGAAGATCATTGCCATTTTGGCAGAGGGGGAATGCAACGTGGGCCGGATTGCGGAGGCGGCTGAGTTGAGCGAATCTGCTACCTCTCATCATTTGCGCGGCTTGCGCCAATTAAAATTGGTCCGCAGCCGGAAGGTGGGGAGGGAAGTATACTATTCTCTGCATGACGATCACGTTATTGAAATCTACGAAACCGGGAGAGATCATATCCTGCATGGCTGAACCTACTCGCAATCTCAAACAATACCGGATTGAAAACCTAAGCTGTGCCAGTTGCGCACAAAAAATCGAGACTGCCGTTGGAAAAATGCCAGGAGTCCGTTTTGTACACCTGAACTTTGCAGCCGCCAGCCTGGAATTGGATGCAGATGACACCAAGGCAGTCTTTGACCGCATCCAGGAGATTGAGCCCCAGGTTCAGCTACAAGTAGAGACTGAAGGGAATCTGGAGGTTGATCCATTGCGGCGCAAGTTGATCTTGATCGGGTCTGCCGCGGTGTTATTCATCATTGGATTAGGGCTGGCGAGCAGATTGGAATGGCCGCCATTTTCTAGCGGCTCATTGCTGATATTTGGGGCTGCGTATTTGATCTCTGGTCACCAGGTGATCTGGCGGGCGGTTCAGAACATCCGGGCTGGCAGTTGGTTTGATGAAACTTTTCTAATGACCGTTGCCACCATCGGCGCAATTGCCATCGGCGAATTCCCTGAAGCCGTAGGGGTGATGCTGTTTTACCAGGTGGGTGAATATCTTCAGCACCGGTCTGTCTCGCGCTCCCGTAAAATGATTGAAGCCTTAATGGATCTGCATCCAGATCATGCAGTTGTTGTTCATCCTGATGGCCGCCAGGAACAGGTTCCTCCTGAGCAGATTAAGGTAGGGCAGCAAGTTCACGTGCGCCCGGGTGAGAAGTTCCCCCTGGATGGGGTTGTGCTGGACGGTGCATCTCTGGTGGATATCTCGCTGTTAACCGGGGAATCTGTCCCGGTTGCCGTTTCTCCTGGCAGTGAAGTGTTTGCCGGCGCCCTTAACCAGACTGGTGTCCTTCAGGTGCAAGTTAGTAAGCCGCTGGCCGAATCTTCGGTTTCCCGCATGCTGGCTCTGGTTCAGAATGCGGCCAGCAGAAAAGCCGCCACAGAACGCTTTATCACCAGGTTTGCCCGCTGGTACTCTCCAGCAATGGTGATTCTCGCACTGGGTGTGGCACTGATCCCGCCACTGATCTTGCCTGGGCAGGCTTTTGATCAGTGGTTTTACCGCGCCCTTGTCCTTCTGGTAATCTCATGCCCCTGTGCCTTGCTGGTCAGTATCCCGCTGGGGTATTTTGGCGGAATTGGAGGCGCATCCCGGCGCGGGATTTTAATCAAAGGTGCCAATTTTCTCGATGTTCTCGCTGATTTGCGTGTGGTTGTCTTTGATAAGACCGGGACCATCACCCAGGGAAGTTTTCGGGTCACGGAAGTTGTTCCCGAGTTGGGTATTCCCCGAGGCGAATTGTTTACCATTGCGGCTACCGCTGAATTGTACTCCAGTCACCCGCTGGCTGAAGCCATCCGCAAGGCTTATCGGGAGGAGGGTTTAGGTGACCTGGTGGTTCGACCAGAGATTGTTGAGGAGTACCAGGAGGATGCTGGTTTCGGCATCAAAGCACGGGTAAACGGCAGTGCGATTCTGCTGGGGAATGATGCCATCCTCCACCGGGAAGGTATCCCCCATACCACCTGTGACGTGCCTGGTACTGTTGTGCATGTCTCCCGCGATGGCTCTTATTTGGGTTATTTGGTGGTTGAAGACCAGATCAAGCCGGGTGTTTCGGATGCGGTGGCTGCTCTCAGAAAGCTGGGTATCACCCGCCTGTCCATGCTCTCCGGCGATCAGGAGGATGTCGCCAGCCGGGTAGCTGCCGCTGCCGGGTTGGATGATTTCCGGGCTGGTTTGCTTCCGGAGGAGAAGGTCGCATCCCTCGAGGAAATTCTTTCAGAAGAGGGTGGGGCGAAGGTGGCTTTCGTGGGAGATGGAATTAATGATGCGCCGGCCCTGGCTCGCGCCGATGTGGGTATCGCGATGGGCGCCTTGGGTACAGATGCCGCCCGGGAAACCGCAGATGTGGTTTTGATGCGCGATTCTATCGCTCAAATTGCAGAGGCTGTTACAATTGGCAGACGCACTCGCCGTATTGTGTGGCAAAATATCATCCTGGCTTTGGGTGCAAAATTTATCTTCATCTTGCTGGGGATAGCTGGTTCAGCATCCATGTGGGAAGCCGTATTTGCCGATGTGGGCATCACTGTGCTGGCGGTAGTAAATGCAAGCCGGGTCATGCAGATCAGGAGCGGGTATGAATAGAGTTGAGAAACTGGTTCAAACATTTCTCAATGAGGGTCAAAAAACGCTGGATTTCTTCAATCAACTGCCGGAGGACGCCTGGCCGCTTCAGCTTTATTCCGATGGAGCCCAGTGGTGTATTCGTGAAGTTCTCGCCCATATTGTTGATACTGAATCCTCTCTCCTGCAGCTCTTTGAAGATATTCGGGATGGGGGGCGCGGATTAACACAAAATATTGATATTGATGAATATAATGCAAAATCTGTTGCAATATTGAAAGGCCTGCCGCCACAAGAATTGTTGGATGAGTTTAAGTTCAGACGTAAACGCATGACAAAATTTGTAGCTAGCTTGTCTGAGGAGGATCTCGGACTCGAGGGGAAGCATCCCTTTCTAGGAGAGACAACCCTGGAGGAGATGCTCCGCCTGTTTTACCTGCATGTCAATTTACATATCCGGGATGTACGCACCCTTATCAAGGAACAATTAAGGAGCGGTAGTGGAAATTCATGACTTATGGATTCAAAATATTTATTGGAAGCAGAAAAACCTGACGATTGTAAAAGAATCCGATCCATTTCTGCGGCGGTTTGGGCAATGTGATTTTATTCAGCTTCAAAAGGGTGAAAAACTTGAGTTTCAGAGAAAGAAAGCCGATGAGGTTTGGTGTGTGGTAACCGGGCAGGCGGTCTTCCGTCTGACCGATTTACGCCAAGATTCCTCCTCTTACCAAGCCGAATCAATCCTGACCTTGGATGGCCAGTCACCAAAGACGGTACTCGTTCCCTTTGGTGTCGCTGTCCGCATAGAATGTGAAATGCCGGCAATCTTTATCAGACTGACCACCCACGAAGATGGTGAAAATCCGGAAGATCAAACCCCATAGTCATATCTGGAAAGTTGGATTGTAATAGTTTTGTATGAATTCTGCGCGTTGAAAACGATTCCTGGCAGCCTGCGTTATACTTAGTCTGACTCCTTTTTCAGGAAGCTGTCCGATCGGCAGGGAAGTATGAAAAAGAATCCAGTAAAATTATTCTTTAAACTCACACGCCCGATATTGCTGTTGGGTGGATTTGGTTTATCAATTCTGGGTGCGGGGATCGCCAAATATTTAGGCAACCCAACCAATTGGGAGGTGTTTTATTTTGGTTTGTTGTGGGTTCTTTTGACACAACTTTCGGGCCAATATTTGGATGAGTATTTTGACCAACCGGTAGATCGCGACAATCAAAATCGAACCCTGTTCTCTGGAGGCAGCGGACAGCTTGGCAAGAATGAGGATCAATTAGACCGCAAGGTAGCCTTATCGGCTTTTGTGGTCACATTGACCTTATCAGTAGCTATCATCCTGGTGATGATCTGGTCAGGCACCCTCAGTTGGTCTGCCGCGATCCTCATGAGTCTGATCTTGTTCCTATCACTAGCCTATTCGATCCCGCCTATCCAGCTTTCCCGATCTGGTTATGGGGAATTTGTCGCCGCAATTGCAGGCGGTTACCTGGTTCCGATGTTTAGCTATAACCTGCAAACTGGTGAAATCCACCGCCTGGTAGCCTTTACCGGGCTCCCCGTGGTGCTGCTGCTGGTGGTTTTCTTCCTGGCTGTTTCTTTCCCAGATTATGCTACTGATCTGAAATATGCGAAACGCACATTTTTGATCCGAGCCGGTTGGCAAAATGCCATGACAGTGCATAACACACTCGTTTTACTGGCCTTTGTTGTCCTGGCTGCGCTGTGGTTTTTTGACTTCCCTCGCGCCATCTTGCTGCCAACATATATGACCATGCCGCTGGGGTTCACCCAGTTCTGGCAGATGCGCCGGATTGGGGCTGGGGGCAAACCCAATTGGAAAGCATTGACATTCAACGCAGCCGCCCTGGTTGGGTCGGTGGTCTATCTGTTCTCTTATTCCTTCTGGACGCGATAAGATGCCTGAGTTCTTAACCCTGAAGCCTCCTGGTGAAGCCTTAGCGATCCTGAATCACAATCTTGAATTTAATCCACAATCTGAAAATATCCGAACAGAGGACAGCCTTGGACGGGTGCTGTTCTCATCAGTCAGGGCGGAGATTCCCATCCCGGGATTTCGCCGGTCGACTGTAGATGGATTTGCCGTGCGGGCAGGGGATACCTACGGCGCCAGTGAGAGCCTGCCCGCTTACCTGCCGCTGGTTGGAGAAGTGCCGATGGGTGCGGCGCCAGACTTTGTCCTGGAAGCTGGCACCTGTGCTGTGATCCATACTGGGGGAATGCTTCCACAAGGGGCGGATGCGGTCATGATGATCGAATATACCCAGCAGGCAAGCGAGAAAGAAGTTGAGCTGCTGCGCGCTGTAGCTGTTGGTGAAAATGTACTTGAAATTGGCGAAGATGTTCAGCAAGGGGAACAGGTGATCCCCGCCGGGACGCTGATCCGCCCGGCTGAGATCGGTGGTCTGATGGCTCTTGGCATTACCGAGGTTGAAGTCGCCAGGAAACCTCTGGTGGGTATTCTCTCCAGCGGCGATGAAGTGATCCACCCATCCGAAGACTTGTCTCCCGGGAAAGTCCGGGATATTAATTCCTACACGCTGCAAGCGTTAGTACGGCAGGCTGGCGGCCTACCGCAGTTATTCGGTGTAGCGCCTGATACCCACCGTGATCTCGCCGAACTGTTTGCCAAAGCCCACCAGACCTGTGATCTTGTGGTAGTCACCGCGGGTTCATCCGCCAGTGTCCGTGATTTAACCGCCATCGTCATCGATGAGCTTGGGGAACCCGGTGTGCTGGTGCATGGGGTTAATGTGCGTCCCGGAAAGCCAACCATTCTCGGGGTTTGTGATGGCAAACCGGTGATCGGCCTTCCTGGGAATCCGGTCTCAGCACTGGTGATTGCAGGACTTTTTGTCACCCCGACGATTAAACGCATGCTGGGCAGGCAGGAAAGACAGGATATTCCAGTGATCGAGGCGGTATTAGCCGTCAATCTGTCTTCCCAATCGGGCCGGGAAGAGTGGGTGGCTGTCTCTCTTGAGGGGGGTGAAGATGGATTGGTGGCATCCCCGGTTTTTGGTAAAAGTAATTTGATCTTCACGCTAGTTCGCGGTGAGGGTTTGGTGCATATTCCTGCGGATGCCACTGGCCTGGCAGCTGGCAGCCGGGTGAAGGTTTATTTAATCTGAGGTTTAATCACATGTCTGTATATTTACACGATATCCCCCTTGACCAGGCTTTGGATCGATTTGACCGCGCTCTGGTTGAGGCTGGTTTGGACGGTGTCCTCGGTGAAGAGGAGCAGCCTCTCGCGGTTGACCTGGTTGGCAGGGTGCTTTCCCGTCCGGTGTGGGCAAAGATTTCTTCTCCTCATTATCACGCTTCAGCGATGGATGGTTTTGCTGTCCACGCTTTGGAGACTCAAGGCGCCAGGCAGACAGCCCCGTTGAGTCTGGTGGTTGGCAATCAAGCCCGGTATCTGGATACCGGGGATCTGCTTCCAGAAGGTTTCAATGCAGTAATCCCGATCGAGCATGTTGAACCTTTGGATGAGCAAGGCAGGATCACCTCAGAAATTCGCAATCCGGCAAAAATCCGGATTCGAGAGGCAGCCAAGCCTTGGCAGCATATCCGCCCTCTTGGTGAAGATATGGTCGCCACTCAACTGGTGCTGCCCGCCGGTCACATCCTGCGCCCGGTGGACCTTGGTGCCATCGCCGGCAGCGGGCACAGCAGAGTCTACGTCAGCCGTAAGCCCAAAGTGGCGGTCATCCCGACCGGCAGCGAATTGGTGGAGATCGGTTCAGAGCTTTTGCCTGGCGATATCCTGGAATACAACAGTTTGGTGCTTTCATCCCAGGTAGAACTTTGGGGCGGAATTAGCGATAAACGTCTGAAAGTGGCCGATGACCTGACGCAGATAAAATCAGCTGTGGCAGCTGCAGCGCAAGAGAATGACCTGGTGCTGCTGAATGCGGGTTCTTCTGCCGGGGCAGAGGACTTTTCTGCCAAGGTTGTCCAGGCGTTGGGGACGCTGTTGGTGCATGGGGTGGCAGTCCGCCCTGGCCATCCGGTAATCCTGGGGATCATCCAGGCGGAAAACAAACGGTCTGTCCCGATTGTTGGGGTGCCGGGATATCCGGTTTCCGCTGCCCTGACAGGTGAAATCTTCGTCGAGCGGATACTTGCCCGTTGGTTAGGCCGGCACGCGTACCAGCCAGATGAAATTGAAGCGGAACTCACCCGCAAGGTGGCTTCCCCTGGCGGAGACGATGATTTTCAGCGGGTAGTGGTCGGCCGGGTGGGAGATCGGATTCTTGCAGCCCCACTGCCGCGTGGGGCCGGGGTGATCTCCTCGCTGGTTCGTGCCGATGGGCTGGCGCTGATCCCGCGCGGCTCTCAGGGTGAATCCGCTGGTGCCAGGGTTAAGGTGCGCCTCTATCGTTCTCGGGCGGAAATCAACCGTACCATTTTTGCGATCGGTTCCCATGATCTGACCATGGATCTGATCGCCCAATTCTTAAGTTCCGCCTGCAGAAGGTTGACTTCTGCCAATGTTGGCAGCCTGGGGGGATTGGTCTCTTTGCGGCGTGGAGAGGCGCATATGGCAGGGTCTCACCTGTTGGATCCGGAAACCGGTGAGTATAATTTCCCCTACATCCGCCAATATTTACCGGGCATCCCGGTCAGGGTGATTGGCTTGGTGAACCGGGAGCAGGGATTGCTGGTGCGGAAAGGGAACCCCAAAGATATCCACACCCTCCAAGACCTGCTGCGGGAAGAGATCAGGTACGTTAATCGCCAGCGAGGTGCAGGGACACGCGTGCTGTTGGATTATCACCTGGCCCAATTAGGAATCTCGCCTTCAGATGTGCGCGGATACCAGGATGAAGAATTCACTCATCTGACGGTTGGGGCTGCAGTGGCTTCTGGCCGGGCGGATTGCGGGATGGGTATCGCGGCTGCCGCTGCGGCTTTAGAACTTGATTTTATACCGCTGTATGAAGAACGTTATGACCTGGTCGTCCCGGAAACCCATTATCAGAGCCAATTGCTGAGCCCATTGTGGGATCTGCTCGATCAGCCGGACTTTCACAAGGCAATATTATCCCTCCCCGGTTATAATATTGATGCAATCAATCAAACACTAGGACTGGTGGAGTAGATCAAAATGCCTAAAGCACTGATTGTGGATGACAGCCGTCAAATTGCCGACAGCATGGTGAATATGCTGGCTTTCTTTGATATCGAAGCCAGACCAGCTTACGGCGCACGGGCTGCCTTGAATGCGCTCAAGGAGATGACCCCCTCAATTGTTTTCCTTGATTTGAACATGCCCGGTTTGACCGGCTTTGAAGTGCTCAGTTATTTGCGCCGGGAACCTCACCTGGAGTTGGTGCCGGTGATCGTTGTCACTTCAGATGACCAGCCAGAATCTGCTGAACTGGCGATGCAAAGAGGGGCTAGTTCCTATGTGATCAAGCCTATGACATTGGATGTGCTTGAATCAACCCTGAAAACCCTGGATCTGATCCCGTAAGGAGAATATGATGTCGATGCCTGAAGCTGGCCAAATGGCGCCTGATTTTTCCCTCAAAGATGAAAATGGCAATCCGCATACCCTGAGTGATTATCAGGGCAAGGTTGTTTTGCTTTACTTTTATCCCAAAGATGATACCTCTGGCTGTACCACTGAAGCCTGCAACTTCCGGGACGATTATTCCGCCTACCAGGAAGCCGGGGTGGTGATTTTGGGCGTCAGCGCCGATGATGAGAAATCCCACCTCAAGTTCAAGACCAAATATGATCTGCCCTTTACATTGTTGGCAGATGTGGAGAAGGAAGTGGTCAATCTTTACGGTGTGTGGGGCACTAAGAAGATGTATGGCCGGGAATATATGGGCATTTATCGCACCACATTCCTGATCGATGAGACTGGAAAGATCATCAAGGTATTTGAAAACGTCAAACCGGCAGAGCACAGTGCCGAAGTTTTGGCGGTTTTAAATCCTGAATAATTCTAAGGTTATTTGGCCCTGGTTTTATTGTGAGTCACATATTCTTCATCGAATTGAGTTAATTCAGCATGAAGATTGGTGCCAACTCAAGCAGCCGCGATAGAATCCCCTACGTTGACAACCTAAGGTGGTTTGGAATTGTCCTGGTTTATCTCGGGCACTTTCTGGATAAGCTCATCCCGTCGGGGTATTCGGAATATTTGTGGCTGCACAATTTCATCTACTCGTTTCATATGCCCTTGTTCTTTTTCCTCAGCGGGATCTTTTGGAAACCTGAGAACAGTTCTACAAAAAAAATAGTTGGAAGAGCAGTCATATTGTTGGTCCCTGCAATGTTCTGGAGCTTTGCCTACCTTCCATTCAACCTGGCTACAATGTCTCAAGCAGAGTTTTTCAATACTCTGGCAAGATACCCCTTCGGTCACTTTGATTTCTTTCACCCTTCCTGGTTTTTGGTGTGCTTATTCATGGTTGAGGTAATCTTGTCAATGTTTTCCAGGATCCTCAAAGGCCTGGTCACCTTTACCAGCCGGATAGTATTGATCGTTTCAGCATTTTTGATTGGATTTATTTTTGATGTTTACCAGCCGTTATTCCAGGAGATTACAAGTCTTGAGGTTTCGTTTTGGTACCTTGGTGAGGCATTCCCGGCTATCGGGTTCTATCTGGCTGGTTCTATCCTGAAAGATGATCTCAAGGCAGAACGCAAAAGCAGTATTTCTTCTATGCTGGTATTGCTTGTCATCATTTCGATATGGATGCTTTCATCTAAATGGATGATTGGGAGTTGGGTAGAAACGAATATCTATATTGATATGTCCGTACGGCAATATGGGAACTATTTTGGGTTTATCGCACTTGCCTTTTTGGGAATCGCATCCAGTTTTCTTCTTTTCAGGTTGAGACAGTTAAAATCAAAACTCCTCCGATTTGTTGGGGAAAACTCGGTTGTATTTTATTTACTGAACGGTTTGAATATTTTTGTGCTTGATAATTTTGTGCTGGCTCTGGGTTGGGTACCAACGAATCCGATACCAGTATTCCTGTTTTCTATTGGGTATGCAATCGCTTCCCAGATCGCCTTCATCCCGCTGGCTTATCTGCTGATCAGGTATTCGCCCTTGCTGGTTGGTCGCTATAAGTTTGCAAAGCTCTCTCCATCTGGAATGTGAATCTTAAGCTGATAGGGATGATGGATCTAGCAAATCTTTCACTAGACCCATCATCTCTCACTGCTCGCTCTGTTTTCGGTTTGTGTTTTCAGTGTGTGACTTAGATCAGACCTTAACCCTATTTCGCAATCGGCAGGTAAAGATCGAAGTGGTCGGCCGGCTTGGAGGCCAGCCAGTGTTCGCGCGCTTCTTCCAGCCACTGATGACAGGCAGGCTGGTATTCACTGCCATCCCGCCAGGCAACCAGCATTTGCCAGATTTCTCCGATCACATCCAGGCTGGGACAGTAGGCGACGGCATACAACCCGCCCTCAAATTCAACCTCTTTTGCACCATGCCCTTCAGGAAGCCCGTTGGTGGGCACGATCCAGACCTCATAGCCGTAATTCTGGCTCCCTGCGGAGGGGTTTGGGTTGTTGAATCCAAAATTCCGATATGCACCCTGCTTGAACAGGTTGTGTTTTTTCAGCCAACTGATCGCTGCATCATGGGCTTGTGGCTCAGGTGACTTGCCGAAACCATAGAACGAAGCTGCTTTCATGGCAGGTAATTCAACAACTTTTACATCAAACTCGGTCATTTTTATCCTTTCTCTTGATTGGTTTACCAGATAAGCGCTTATTAGGTTAATCGTAACTGATATACCTGTCATCTATTGTCAGGTATTTATGATACACTCGGGTAGAGGCGTGAAATGAGAGCTGACCGGTTATTAAGAATGACTATGATCCTCCAGACCAAGGGGAAGCAGACAGCCCAGGCTCTGGCGGGTGCGCTTGAAGTATCAGAGCGGACTATCTACCGTGATGTGATTGCCCTTAGTAGCGCTGGTGTCCCGATCTACACAGATAAAGGACCTGGTGGGGGAATTCAGTTGATCGAGGAATACCGGACCTCACTCACCGGCTTATCGCCAGAGGAGGTTCGGGCTCTATTCATGATTAATATTCCTGCTGCGCTGGTTTCATTGGGGATGGATCAGGAGGTTAAAACTGCGTGGCTCAAACTGACTGCCGCCCTGCCAGATTATTTACAGCAGTATCAAAAAGACGCCCGTAAACGAATGTTGATCGATCAAAGCTGGTGGCAAGACCGCCCTGAACACGCACCTGCCTTCCTGCGGGAACTGTACCGGGCAGTTTGGGAAGACCGGGTCATCCATATCACCGTCCGGTATCAATTTGGCTACCAGGCAGATCATCAGGTTGAGCCGTACAGCCTGGTCTCACAACGGCAAAGGTGGTTCCTGGTCGGCTGCATCGAGGGTAATCTAAAAGTCTTTTGGCTGTCAGATATTCAGGAACTCAAGCTAACCAACCAGACCTTTTCCCGTTCAGCAGAATTTGACCTCCATAGCTTTTGGCATCGTTGGATTTCCCGACAAGAGGCGATGGGTTTCGGATACCGGGCGAGATTATCAGCCACGCCCGAAGCTTTGCGGATATTGAAACACCTCACCTCAGCAATTATTGAGACAATCGAAGCTGGCACTGATCCAAATTGGCAGTTGTTATCCCTAAGATTTGATAGTTTCAACCAGGCCCGGCGTAGTATTCTTGATCTGGGCGGTGCTGTGAAGGTTCTAGAGCCACTGCCGTTAGCCCGTACGATTGAAGATTATGCCCAACAGATCATCAAGCTGTACCCGGATTAAGATTCTATGAGCAATCATGAAACTGCTTAAGGTTTGATATAATGGCGGGGCGAACTACTGGATCAATTACCATTTTGGAGGACACAACCGATATGGCTCGTAAAAGTATCATCATCATGGGGGCAGCAGGCAGGGATTTCCATAATTTCAACACATTTTTTAGAGACAACCATGAATATGAAGTGGTGGCTTTCACTGCAACCCAAATCCCGGATATTGAGGGGCGTACCTACCCGGCGGCGCTGGCAGGCAGCCTCTATCCAGATGGGATTCCAATCTTCCCTGAAGAAGATTTGCTTGACTTGATTCAAACCCATAAGGTTCAGCAGGTTGTTTTTGCGTATAGCGATGTGCCGCATAATTATGTGATGCATAAAGCCTCACAAGTACTGGCTGCTGGCGCAGATTTCCGGCTGATGGGATTGGATAATACAACCGTCAAGTCCACCAAACCACTGGTTTCGGTTTGTGCCGTGCGCACCGGTGCCGGAAAGAGCCAGACCACCCGCCGGGTCTCCCTGATTTTGAGGGATTTAGGCTACAAAGTGGCGGCGATCCGCCATCCGATGCCCTACGGCGACCTGGCCAAACAGGCTGTCCAGCGATTTGCTGATTACAGCGATCTGGATAAGCACGAGTGCACGATTGAAGAGCGTGAAGAATACGAACCGCATATTGATAACGGCGTGATTGTCTATGCCGGCGTGGATTATGAAGCGATTCTACGCCAGGCAGAGCAGGAAGTGGATATCGTCCTTTGGGACGGCGGCAACAATGACCTTCCCTTCTATAAATCAGATTTCCACATCGTGGTGGCAGATCCGCACCGTCCGGGCCATGAACGAACCTATCACCCGGGAGAAGCCAACGCCCGTCTGGCGGATGTGTTTGTGCTCAACAAGGTGGATACAGCGGAACCAGCGGGGGTGCTTGCGGTGCGTGAATCCCTGCGGAACCTGAACCCTGATGCCATCGTGATCGAGGGTGCTTCCCCGCTGTTTGTGGACCGCCCGGAAGAAATCAAAGGCAAGCGTGTCCTGGTGGTGGAAGATGGCCCAACCCTGACCCATGGTGAGATGTCTTACGGGGCAGGCTGGGTGGCCGCCCGACGTTTCGGTGCGGCTGAGATCGTCGATCCGCGCCCATTTGCAGTTGGTTCGATCATCGACACCTATAATAAATACCCCACCACTGGAAATGTGCTCCCCGCGATGGGTTACGGCGAGAAACAGATGAAAGAGCTGGAACAGTCGATTGCCAATGCAGATGTGGACCTGGTAATTGTCGGCACCCCGATCGATCTCACCAGGATCATTAAGATCAAGCAGCCCTATCAACGGGTGCGCTACGAACTTCAGGAAATTGGGAAACCTACTCTGGCAGACCTGCTCGAGCAGAAGTTTGGTCGCAAAGTATAAACCCAGATTGGTTGAAAAAAAACAGGACGTTTAAAACGTCCCGTTTTTTTTGGAGATCTTGGCATCTGACTATCAATCAGATGAATATCCTCGTCCGACCTGGTTTTTCGTCAATGTTGAAGCGGATTCACTCCCGGCTTAGGTGGTTTTGCCATCTGGCGATAACACAAGCCAAATCAATATGTATCAAGGTAGCACGGTAAGATCAAGATTCACATCAATTGTGAATTCAAATTCCGGTATTGATGCATGCAGATGGACCGAATGTGCGCCTGGACTCAATGGGTTGAGTATCAGATGAGCACCATAAGAAACGGACTGTCCAACCAGTTCATCGGTGTAAAGAATATTATCTTCAGGCAGCGTAAAATCAAACAATGGGGAGGTGTGGAGATATCGATCTAAATTCTGAACCTCGACCCCATCGATTGCAGCCTGCAGGTCGGTAATTGTAAAGCCCGTTGCACAAGAACGCATCTCTGCTTCATCTCCGCCATAAAAAGGATACTCCTCGACATTTGAACACTCAACACTCAAAATATCAAGGAAGAGCATCGTCCCAATTGGCACTTGGCATTCAATCGGTTCCTCCAAAGTCGGGTCAAAAGCAACTAGCCCAACATTCCCAATTTGCTGAATACCGCACTGGTTTCCCGTGCCGCCGGTCAGAGGGTTTTGCGCATCTGGTATCGACAAGACGTATTGCCACCACTTTGCAGACCATTCTCCATATGTGAGCCCTTGGACCTTGGCATCCGGAGGCAAAACACCGGGATTGGCTTTATGCGCGCTGACTAGTGTGGTCAAGATCAAAACCAGACATACTACCATCACAATCAAAATATTTGAACGTTTCATCGAAAACTCCTTTTCCTTATGTTCGCAGTATCGCAGAGAGCTGTTTATGGAGCGTGTTTGTACCCGTGTTTTATTATTTTCAATAAATTTTCATAAAGATTTTAGGATGTTATAATTTCTATAGCACCTCACCTCATTAAACATCAACTTCGTTATAAGTTGATCGACCATTTCGTTTCTTATCACCTGAGACTTTCCTGGAAAAAAAGAAGATCTTTGTAAAGGGATAAATGCTTCAAGTAAGGTTGTTGGGGCAGTTTGAAATCTATCTAGATGGGCAACCGATTATCATCCCCACACGCCCTGCTCAATCTCTTTTTGCTTTTCTGTTAATCCATCCCCAAAAATCATATCGCCGGGAGAAGTTGGCTGGACAATTCTGGCCGAATGCAACAGAAATCAATGCGCGCAGCAACCTGCGGCATGCGCTATGGCGTATCCGAAAAGCCTTTGGCACCAGCATAAACGAACGCCTTCAGAGCGATGACCTGGTGGTGACTTATACTCCGCGGGCAGATGATCAGGTGGACGTGTATTCCCTAGAAGCTTGTCTTAACAACGAAGATTGCATCGACGAGCATATTCTGGCTGTATCCGCGTATGAAGGGGACTTGCTCCCAGGTTTCTACGATGATTGGGTGATGCTGGAGCGTGAGCGTTTGCAAGCAGTTTATGAGCGTCGGCTAGAGAAGCTGATGGGT
>JAFGDK010000122.1 GCA_016932165.1 Anaerolineales bacterium | reverse complement strand
GACAAAGTGCGACACATTTTTGATTTTTTCTTGAAAGTTTCATGCGGGTTGACAAACGGCAGCCTGGCTTTGTGGAAGCCAGGAATATCTAAAGCAATTGGAAAAGGGCAGGAATTGGTGTCGACGAGAATCACCCCCCCAACCCCGACGTTCAGCCGCTTGTGAGAAACGTCTGCGATCCAGTGTATTTTTTCTATTCACTTTTTGTTCGAAAGTCTTTAGCCTCATATATGCCTTGAATCCCCATAGGATCACCGGGTGCCAAATCACTAATCACCCAGGTTTTTATGGGATAATGTATTCACAAAAATATATACCCTGGAGGAATATTATGTGGAAGGAATTTAAAGAATTTGCCATGAAGGGCAACATGATCGACCTGGCGGTCGGGATCATCATCGGGGCGGCCTTCTCCGGCGTGGTCAACTCACTGGTCAACGACATCATCATGCCGCCGATCGGGCTGCTGCTGGGTGGGGCCGATTTCTCTGAGCTGTTCGTCCTGCTTAAAGAAGGCGCCACTGCGGGGCCTTACCTCTCTCTGGCGGCCGCCAAAGAGGCAGGCGCGGTGACGTTAAATTACGGCCTGTTCATCAACACGGTGATCAATTTCCTGGTGGTGGCCTGGTCTATCTTCATGGTCGTCCGGATGATGAACCGCTTCAGGAAGGAAGAGGAAGCGAAAAGCGAATAACGAGGCCCCATGGGCATGGGGTGATGAGGTGCGCACCTGAGGAATTAATCGGCAGATCATAGAAACAGAGCGGCTAACTACCGCTCTGTTTGCTTATCAGGAATGCGTATTTCTAATTACTCGGTGCCTTTTCGAACATTTACTGCTGGTGTTATTTGACTATTGTCAGTCACCCAGCGCCTATAAATTTACGTATTGATCAATCCTGTCTGCGACCACCTTCAGGCTGCCGTCCCAGAAGTCGGGGCTGTGCAGGTCGATCCCGAAGCGGCTGGCCAGCTCGGAGGCGGTGCCCAGGCCGGTGGAGGAGAGCAGGTGCTTGTATTCGGGGACGAAGTCTTCGCCGCGTTCTTTATAGATCGCAAACAAGCCGGTGCCGAATAACTGGCCGAAGGTGTAGGGATAGTTGTAAAACGCCAGTTGGGGAAAATAATAATGCGGTTTCCAGGTCCACATATACTTTTGGCGGAAGTTGGGATCCAATCCTTCGCCGTATGTCTCTTGCTGTGCCCATTCCATCACCTCGTTAAATTCCTCTGCAGAGAGCTCTGCTTGAGCCCGGCGCTTGAAGACTTCGGTTTCAAACAGGTAGCGGGAGTAGATATCCACCACCACCTGTGAATCGGAGATCAGGGCTGTTTCCAGGATGGCAAGCTGTTCCTGTTCATCGGCTGCGACTTTGATTGCCGCATCGGTCACGATTGTCTCGCACATAATTGAGGCGGTCTCAGCAAGGGTCATGGGCATGTCGCTGTTAATCTGCGACCGGTTGGCCTGGTAGACGCAGAAATTGTGGTATCCGTGGCCCAATTCATGCGCCAGGGTAAAAACCCAATCCAGGTTCTTCTCAAAGTTAAGCATGATGCGGGATTCTTTCACCGCCGGCACGCCCATACAGAATGCACCCGCACTTTTGCCCTCTTTGGGACCAACATCGATCCAGTTCTTTTTGAAAGCGGTATCGGCAAAGTCGGCCAGGTCTTCCGAGAACTTGCTGAAGTTTTCCAGGACAAATCTTTGGGCTTCAGCGTAGGTGAACTCGCGGCTGACCTTTCCCAGAGGGGCAAACAGATCCCACCAGGGGAGGGTATCTTTGCCCAGTTTTTGGGCTTTAGCTTTGAAATATTTGCGGAAGGCGGGAAAAGAGCGTTTCATCGAATCGAGCATGGCCTCAAGCGTCTGGCGGTCAATACGCGACTGGTCCAGCGAGTTGTGGACAGAATCTTGCCGGCCGCGGCGCTTGAAAAGCACATTCTGCTCGCCTTTGATCCCGTTCAGGGCAGCAGCCAGAGGTACTTCTACCGTTTTCCAGGCGGCTTGTTCTGCTTCGTAACCCCGGCGGCGCATGGATTCATTCTCGTTGCTGCGCAGGTTGATGATCGCAGTCAGCGGGGTATCGACCAGTTCGCCATCCTCGTTTTCGATCGGCCATTTCAACTGGCTGGTGATGTCGTTCTGCAGTTTGCTCCAAGCCTGACTCCCACTGATAGAGAGTTCCCCAGCGAGAGATTCTTCCGCAGCGCCCATCATGAACTTGCTCAGTTCGATGGTTTCTTTCAGATAGAAGCTGTGTTCTTGCAAGACTTCATCCTGGGCGATCACATCGTCGATCTGGTCTTTCAGCTTGGCTACCCATCCCTTGAAGAGCACATCGCCGAGATGCTGGCCTCTGACCATTATCGGCTGAAGAATGGAGAGGGCTTTAGCTGCTTTCTGGTTGAATGAGTCTGTGGAAATGAAGGAGTAGATATAAGACTGCAGCGTGCCAGCGGTCTCGATGGTCTCGTTCATCATTTTGAGATACCCTTTGATGATCTCCGCCAGCCTGGCCGGGTCGTTTTCAGTAAGATCTGCATCAGGGTGGACCTGGTTGTTATCAAGGTATTTTTCCATCTTATCAACCAGATCGATAAATTTCTGGTTGTCTTTGGCAAATTCCACAGATTCAAGACTGGGGTAAACATTGGTCATATCCCAGCTGGGAAGTGATTGGTTCTCAGACATTTGTTTTAGTCTCCTCGTGTTTTTGGGGATAAAAATAGGTCAAGGTTGCTTAAGTCCAGCGCCAGTTGATGAGTTACTTGGTCAGTTAGGGATCGGGATAGTCCTCCTCAGGAAAACCCTTAGCCCTATTGAAGAATGACTATTTTAACGTCTCCATAAATTCCAGGTTATTCTCGGTCTTGGCCATCTGGTTGAGAATCGCCTCGGTGGCTTGGACCATGCTCATGCCTGCGCCTGTTGGAGGATCGTTGACCATCTGTCCGTACATGCGGCGCATGAGCCAGACACGCTGGGTGAGATCCGGTCCGAGGAGCAGCTCTTCACGGCGTGTTGAGGAGCGGTCGATATCAATTGCCGGGAAGACGCGGCGTTCCTGAAGTTCTCTGGAAAGATGCAGTTCCATATTGCCGGTGCCTTTGAATTCCTCATAGACCACATCATCCATTCGGGAGCCGGTATCCACCAGGCAGGTGGCAATGATCGTCAGGGAACCGCCGTCTTCTACGTTACGGGCAGCCCCAAAGAAACGTTTGGGTGGATAAAGTGCCGAGGGATCGATACCGCCGGAGAGTGTGCGGCCGGATGGAGAGACCACCAGGTTGTAAGCCCGGGCCAGGCGGGTGATCGAGTCCATCAGAATGACAACATCCCGGCCAATTTCAGTCAGGCGTTTGGCGCGTTCCAGCACGATCTCGGCAGCTCGCACATGGGCAGTGACTGGCTCATCAAAGGTCGATGAGATCACTTCTGCATCCACTGAGCGGTCCATATCAGTTACCTCTTCGGGACGCTCGCCGATCAGGGCGATCATCATGTGGACATCATCACACTTGGTGGAGATGGCGTTGGCAATTGCCTTGAGGATCGTGGTTTTACCCGACTTTGGGGGAGAAACGATCAGGCCTCTCTGGCCGCGTCCAATCGGGGCTACCAGGTTGATCATCCGGGTGGAGAGGGTCGAGCGGTCAGTTTCAAGGTCAAACCGCTGTTCGGGGAAGATGGGGGTGAGGGATTCAAATTTTGGGCGGTTCTTGGCCTCATTCGGCTCAACGCCGTTGACGCTGGCGACCTTGACCATACCGAAATGTCGTTCAGAATCCCGCGGCGGGCGGACTTTACCAATGATCAGATCACCGTTTCGCAGCCCGTAGCGGCGGATTTGGGTCTGAGAGACATAAATATCGTCTGGTCCAGCCTGGTAGTGATCGGTGCGTAGAAACCCGATCCCTTCATTCATGATTTCAAGGATACCCCCGCGCACCTCGTCATCATTCTTGGCGCCTTCAGCCTGGCTGATCTTAATGATCAGGTCTTCCTTCTTCAACCGGCTGGTGCGCTCGATGTTAAGATCATGAGCCATCTTGCGTAAGGAAGATAGCGATAGGTTTTCCATTTCGAAAACGTTCATAGATTCTTCTCTCTTTTTGATGTTATTTGTATGGAATTTGAACCATGGAAATGTTTGCGCCGTAGATCATTTCCCCGAATTTAATGAAATCGGCATAATTAGGTATTTTTTTATCAACCAGATAATGGGGAAGCTGTCTGAATTATAGCCTATTGTAGGTTGGGATGCAAGCGCAGAACCCGAGGAGAATATGCCCTGCGGGATGGACAGCCTAACTGAGAAGTTTCTGTGGATTGCGCTACATATACCAGGGAGATTTTCTGGCAGTTACTTGCCCAAGGACTCTCAGCCCGTCAGCCGTTTTTGAACCAGAGCCAGCACGGCGAGGGTCTTGCCGTCAATGATCTCCCCGCGTTCAAACATGGCGTAGGCTTCAACAATTGGATATTTTTCCACCTGGATGAACTCGCTCTCATCTTGAGCAAGCGGGGCGGGATACAGGCCGGTTGCCAGGTAAGCGTACATGTACTCGGTGGAATAGCCGGGCACAGGGTAGAAACGGATCAGTTCTTCCAGCGATTCGGCTGCCATCCCAATCTCTTCCCGGATCTCCCGAGCAGCGGTATTTTGTGGGTCTTCGCCTATTTCCAGGGTGCCTGCTGGTAATTCCAGCAGCATCTGACCGGCAGGATGCCGGTATTGCCGTACAAACCAGATATTGCCTTCCTTATCCACCGGCAGGATGGTGACTGCGCCGGGGTGCTTGATGATTTCTACGGTGGCTGCCCGTCCGTCGGGATACAGCACGCGCTCCCGCCACAGGTTGATGGCTTTCCCGCGGTAAAGTTCCTCTGAGTTTGTGGTTTCAAATTTCATGGTTAGGCTCCGGGGGTTGTGATTTTCTTTATTATACTGTTTAGTTTTCGAACCCCACCACTGAATTGAGTATGATGATGTTTATATCCGCTTTTCCTCACAACTTCGGCTTTCACCAGTTTAATCGGAAATGGGGTTAATAGCCTATTCTTGGCAGGAGAGTCTATGCTTTGATTGGGTTGTCGGCGGCTGGCTGATTGTCTTTTCGGTGCATTAAAAAAGCAGGCTGCGTCGCAGCCTGCTTTGTGTGAGGTATTCAATGCTGAATTAGGGAATTTCGATGGTTGAGCCTGCAGCCAAATCGTCATCGACTTTCATACCGTTGGCGGCGGCGATCTCCTCAGGCCATACATCACCAAACAGGCAGGCAATCGAGTAGAAGGTTTCGTTGGCCTTGACGTTATATGTGGTCGGATGCGAAGCCAGCATCCGTTCGCCGTCGAATGTGCCGGGATTGTCGGGGATCGAGAGCACCTGCCCAACTTTGTACTGCGAGCCAGCCAGACCGTTGAAGTTCAACAGTACGATCGGGTTGATGTCAAAGCGGCGGGCAATGCACCACGGGAACTCGCCCTCACGCAGAGTGTATTTATCGGGCACTTGCAGGTCCAATGCTACCGGCTCTGGAGTTGGTTCCGGGGTGGCTGTCGGTTCCACTGGCGGCGGCTCCGGGGTGGGGATGGCGGCTTCGGCTGTTTGGGTTTGCTGCAGGCTGTCTACAGCAGAGGGGCTGCCGCCGGTGCCGTCATCAGCAGAAGATGCCGGGGTTTGTTCAGCTACAGCATCGAGGATCGTCTGGAGTTCGCTGTTATCCTGCGGGGTGACTTCCCCGGTGGAGGCTGATTGCAGACAGCCGCTCAACAGCAGACTGGTGATCACCATCAGGCTGATCAGAAAGAGCATTTTTTCTTTCTTCATTTTGTTTTCTCCATTCAGCGTTGTAATTTTGTTAAACGCAAATACAAATTGGTTCAGTCAAAACTGATACTAGCACAAGCCCCAGAGGGGCGCAAGCGAAACCAGTATGCAATTTTCTACCTCAAAAAGGGTGCAAGATTATTGCCATAGTTGAATCGTTTGGGGTTCATCGAGGACCATTATTCCTGGGAATTAAACAGCCCCCGGATTTCCGGGGGCTGGCTTGTAACTTAGTAAAAATTGGTTTAGTTCATCACCGGTCTAAACTTGTAGCCATAGACCAACAAGCCGCGTTCGTCGGTGGCGTTGCGCAGCTTGCGGGTGACCATCTCGACTGGCATGCCGATCTCGACTTTGCGGTTTTCCAGGTCGGTCAGCTGGGCGGTGACCAGGGGGCCTTCATCCAGCTTGATCATCGCCACGGTGTAGGGGGCGGTTTCATCAAATCCGGCGGGGGCGTCAAAAACGGTGGTGTACGAGTACACCTCGCCATGCCCGCTGAATGTGTACAGGGTTTTGGCTTCCTTACCGCATTCGGGGCAGATATCTCGCGGGGGAAAGACCTTGGCATTACAAGATTCACATACCTCGCCCACAAGGCCGTAACGCTGCTTACGTAGTCTCCAATGTCTCGGAATGTCCATAAAAATTCTCCTTATAAGACGAAAATCTTATTTCGTCCGCATAAGTGTAGTTGTATTGTGCTATCAAAAACTATCAGGAACCTATCAAAATCTTCAGGATTGTCAATTTAACCGCAAGCTTAGTACAAGCAGGCGGCTGACGGCGTTTGTGAAGCAAAATGGGAGCATAGATCCTCAAACAAACCGCTTCAGCTGATACTTTCAAGGACATGGCTTGCTGCTGTCGACGCCGGGCCGCCCAAGGCCTGGATCAGGGCTGTTTGGGCGTTTTTTACCTGGTTTCCGCCAGCATCCCCGCGCAGTTGGAGAACAGCTTCCACTGCCTGGTATAACCCGGTTGCCCCGCCAGGGTTGCCCCTGGCTTTTAATCCGCCAAAGGTCATGATTGGCAGTTCACCGTCCAGTTCCAGCCTGCCATCCTCTGTCAATTGCCAGCCGGTACCTGGTTGGGCATAGCCAACCGCCTCCAGGGTGAGGGCGGCATAGATCGAATACGCGTCGAACAACTCAAATAGATCAATCTGGTGCTTGGTTTTGCCAGCCATTTCCAGTGCCCTGGCAGCAGAAAGACGCGCCGCATTGAATACCAGAGGATCAGGCCGGTCGTGCAGGGCGAGGGTATCGACCACCACGCTGGAGCCGGAGATGCGCACCAGCGGGTGGGCAAATTGCTTTGGTAGCAGTTCCGGCCGGGTGAGGATCACCGCAGCAGCCCCATCTGCGGCAGGTGCAACATCGAACATATTCAAAGGTTCGCTGACCATCCCTGCCCGCTGGTAAAGTTCTGGTCTGATCGCTTTCTGAAACATGGCGAATTTATTTGCCGCCCCGTTCTTGTGGGCCAGCACCGGGAAACCGCCAAAGGCATATTCTGGCGGGTCGTATTCGTAGATATAACGGCGCATCAGCAAGGCTGCCTGGCCGGTGGGGGTCAGGCCTTGTTCGGCTTCATAATCGCTGTCGGTGAGTGTAGCTTCCGCCGCCCCCACATTGCTCACAGTCTGGTCGCTCATCTTCTCCACGCCGACTACAATGGCGGTGTCCACTGCCCCCGAGCCTACAGCCAAATATGCCTGCCGCAAGGCTACCCCTCCGGTAGCCCCAGCTGCCTCAACAGAGAATGCTTCGATCCCCTGCAGGCCGGCAAAATCAGCCACCAGGGTACCCATGTGGGATTGGTGTGCCAGCGCGGGTCCGAGCATGTTGGCGAGGTATAACGCTTGCGGCCGCAGCCCCCCTGCATCATTGATTCCAATTTCAAGGGCATAAAAGGCCATTTCTCTGAGAGAGATATCCCATTTCTCTCCAACGGCGGTCTGCCCGATCCCGGCAATTACTACTTCATGCATGGTTGTTTCCTTTGGTTATTTCATCTATTTTGGTCTGGGTTGGCGAATTGTCACTATCCCGATAATAGATCTGTGATGCGGCGTTTGCGGAGCAGCTTGCTGTGAAAGTTGCGAGCAAAGGCCAATAGTCCAGCCTGCGGCTGAAGGTCTATTTCATGGTTAATTTGCCGCGCATGCGCACATACTCCGCGTAATCGATCTCTGTGCGGCGCTCCACATAGGCGATTGTGGTGATCGCCTTGTCCCGGCGCTCGTCAATCAACTCAGTGACCTTGAGTACCATCGCGTCTGAACCTGCTCCTGAGCCGTAAGAGACCATCAGGATTTTATCTCCGGGTTTAGCAACATCCAGGATGGCGGTCAGACCGATGATTGCTGCCCCAGAATAGGTGTTGCCGATCATCGGCACCAGCAACCCGGTTTTGATCTGCTCCCGCGTGAAACCCAGGGCGGAAGCTACATTCTGAGGGAACTTGGCGTTTGGCTGGTGGAACACGGCATAGGCGTAGTCTTCCGGGGTGGTGCCGGTGGCTTTGAGCATGGTTTCCCCGGCGGCTGTGATGTGTTTGAAATAAGCTGGTTCGCCTGTAAACCGGTGTCCATGTTCGGGGTATTTTTGATATGCTCGGCGGAAAAAGTCCGGCGTGTCGGTGACAAATGAATACGAGGCTTCAATTTCTGCAACGGAATTCTCCGCCGGCCCGATGATAAAGGCTGCCCCGCCAGCGGCGGCGGTGTATTCCAGCGGATCGCCGGGGCGGCCCTGGGCGGTATCCATCCCGATTGCCAGGGTATAATCCGCCATCTTGGAGCCGACCATCCCCATGGCAGCCACCATTGCTTCGGTGCCGGCTTTGCAGGCAAATTCCCAATCTGCTGCCTGCGTATTGGGGACTGCGCCAATCGCTTCCGCCACGATGGTTGAGGTTGGTTTGACTGCATAGGGATGAGATTCTGACCCAACCCACACTGCGCGCAGCTGATGAGCATGAATTCCGGCCCGTTTCAAGGCATTCCGAGCCGCCTCTATCGACATGGTGGCAACATCTTCGTCCGGACCGGGGACGGATTTCTCAGTCACCGGCAAGCCGCCCTGACCTTCCGTCCAAATACGGGAGATCTCCTTCGCCGGCAGCCGGTAGCGCGGCACATAAGCACCGTAGCCGACGATGCCCACTGGGCGCTGCGGTTTGAGCAGTTCGATTTTTTCAGTCATTCGTTGGTTTCCTTTAGTAATTCTTCAGCCCGGTCAATGCGGACTGTTTTTTCATTGATCATCTGTTTGGCGATCTGTTCGATCTGGTCACCCTGCGCACCAGCGGCAATCGCTACCTGACGGGCGTGAAGTTCCATGTGGCCGCGCTGGATGCCTTCGGTGGCTAGGGCGCGGATGGCTGCCAGATTTTGGGCCAGCCCCACAGAGACGATGATCTCAGCCAGTTCAGAGGCACTTTTGATCCCCATCAACTCCAGCGCGGCGCGGGCAGTCGGGTGTACTTTGGTGGCTCCGCCTACGATCCCAACCGCCATTGGCATTTCCAGACTACCGACGAGGTTGCCTGCCTCATCTTTACCCCATACGGATAGAGAGGTGTAATGCCCATTTTTAACCGCAAAACTGTGTGCCCCGGCTTCAATTGCCCGCCAGTCATTGCCTGTTGCCAGCACCACTGCATCAACACCGTTCATAATGCCTTTGTTGTGGGTAGCCGCCCGGAAGGGGTCGGCGGCTGCAAAAGCCCAAGCCTCGATGATCCCATCCCGGACCTGTTCACCGCTGTAATCGCCGAACGCGAGTGCCTCAAGAGGAATAACACATTCTGCTCTGGCCAAGCGCCTGTTAGCCAGGTTCGAGAGGATGCGCAAATGCACCCGCCCGCCGGTCAGCTCTTCGATCATTGGGGCCAGCCGCTCGCAGGCAGTATTAACTGCATTGGCTCCCATTGCATCACGCACATCGTAGATCAGGTGGAGCACTAAAAACGGGCCGATCGGGGATTCGGTAATCTCCCGGACCTCTAGGTCGCGCGGCCCGCCGCCCAGTTTCTTCAGAATCGGGTCAATTTCCGCGGCGGCTTGCAAGAGTTTTTCCTTTTTGGCAAGCACTGCCTTTTTGGCGGCCTCCAGATCGGCCAGATCCAGCAGCTGCATCTGACCAATCATCTCCGGTGGTGTGGTGGAAGCCCTGAAACCTCCCATGATCCGGGCCAGCTTGGCCATGTAGGAAGCCCCTGCCACCACGGAAGGCTCTTCCACCACCATCGGCACCAGTACCTCGCGCCCGTTGATAATGAAATTCAGCCCGATACCCAGCGGCAGGCTGTGCATCCCGACCACGTTTTCGATCATGTGATCGGCTTGGTCCAGGGTCAAGGCAGATTCACCAGTCAGGTTGGCAATCACTTCAGCTGGAAGATGTCCTTCTGGGTCCAGCTGCTGGATGCGTTCTTCAATGGCGAGGTTGTAAAACCCCGACCGGCGGGAGGAGGGTTTGTCTGTGCTCATGATTGGTATTC
Source organism: Anaerolineales bacterium (assembly GCA_016932165.1). Classification (GTDB taxonomy): domain Bacteria; phylum Chloroflexota; class Anaerolineae; order Anaerolineales; family UBA11579; genus UBA11579. Next base: position 9,157 of record JAFGDK010000122.1, on the reverse strand, counting down.
CTTTTGGGAATAAATATACCGGAGGATAACTTGCAAAAGCTCTCAGGTTATTGAATCCGTGATGATTGATAAGTCTTAAGCACCCATAAGTTGGTTGGTCTTTCTACCTGTTCGGGTTGGTTAAAATTGGTCAACTTTCTACTCGCGGTCTAAGATTCTTGCCACATGACTGGCGCTTTTGGATATAATAGGCAGCATAACCAACTCAGCGTCTATCTTTCATGGCAGCACCCATTCTTACCCAGATGGAGAATAACCAACCCAGATTCAGAATTAAAAGCATGCGGGCGCGCTTGATGATCGTCTCAATGATGGTCTATGCGGCCCTTTTTGTGATTCTGTATTACGGTGTCTCTCATTTTGCCGGTGTGCTGTGGGCCACCAATTGGGCGAATGTGCCGCCTGATCTGGTCGCCCAGATCCAACAAAGCGCCAGACTGCTGGTGGGGATGATCTTTCTGCTTGTGCTGCCGTTCTGGATCGTGGGGGCGATGTTCCTGACAAGTAAATTTACAAAACCTTTTGCGGAAATGGGAGAATCTGCTAAAAAAATTGAAATTTCTGGGGGGCGGGAAGAAATAAATCTGGTTGAGCTTGAGAGTGCCTTCACCTCGACGGAAGAGATCCAGAGGATTAAAAACATGCTGGCTGTGATGTACAACACCATCCGAGAAAATGATGAGTTGTTCAGATCAATTGTTTCTAACCAGCGCGAGTTGATTTTCCGGTGGAAACCTGATTTCAGCCTCACTTTTGTCAATCAGGCATTTTGTGAATTCTTTGACCGGTCGGAGCAATTCCTGCTGAGTGCCCCTGGTGAGTTGTTGCGCAAGGAACTCACTGACTTTTACCCCGAATTAGCCCGTATCATTGAAACCGATATTTTGGTCAGGCTGGAAAAGGATGAGAATGAAATTGTTAATGAAACCTTCCTGACCATGCCGGACGGGGCTACCCAGTGGGTACAGTGGCGGTCAATGGCGATTTTTAATGAGAACGGGAATATCATTGAGTGCCAGACGATCGGATATGTGCTCACGGACTTAAAACGCACCCAGCTGAAACTGGAGGAAGCCAATTACCAGCTGGCATCTCTTTCCAGAGAGTTGATCAAAAACCAGGAGGAAGAACGCATCCGGGTGGCGCGCTATCTGCATGACCAGGTGCTGGGTGAGCTTGGAGAAATGGCACGTAAACCGGATAACAGCCTGGATCAAGACACAATCAACCAGGTGATTGATAAGCTGCGAACCACCATCTACCGGATGCGCTCGCCAATGTTGAATTATGGGCTTTCCATGGCCCTGGAAGATCTGGCGGATCATATGCAGGAGCAGGCTGCCCAGGCTGGAGATGTGAAATTCCTCTATCTGGTCGAAAAGAGCCTGGTACGGTTCGATCGCCAGGTTGAGACCCAGATATACCGCATTGTACAAGAAGCCAGTAAGAATGCCCTTGAGCATGCCAATGCCAGAGAGATAAGGATTGTTGGCCAGATCCGAGAAGGATTGATTGATCTGGCAATTGAGGATGACGGCAGCGGGTTCCATTTCAACCGCAACAAAGATGGCGCTTTTGCCGCTTCCCGCCATTACGGCATGGTAGGGATGGAAGAGCGCTGCAAGATCATCGGTGCTCAATTTGATATTCGGACTAAGATCGGCAAAGGCACTATTGTAAGGGTCAAGTGGACACCGGACATGGTCCCCGAAATGCCGGAGAACGGCGGCACTCTTCCAATCGGCCTTCCTAAGGTTTAGTCCCCCGCTGAAAGGCAGCATTGAATGACTTTGATCACCTCGCGCCAGAACCCGAAGGTAAAATTAATCCGCAGCCTGGGTAGCAGAAAAGGCCGTACCAGCCAGGAACTGTTTTTGGTGGAAGGGATCCGGCATGTGGGGGAGGCTGTTGATTGTGGCGCAGAGCTTGAATTTGTCCTCTATGCCCCGGACTTGCTTTCCAGTGAGTTTGCCTATCAATTAATCTCGCAACTCGAACTTGTGAATGTACCGGTTTTTGGCACTACGCCAGAGGCTTTTTCAGATCTTGCCGGCAAAGAAAATCCCCAGGGGATCATGGCGGTTGTACACCAGAATTTAAAGCCGCTTAACCAGTTTAATCCCTCAAACCTCGCTATCGGCGTGGCGCTAGAATCGCCCCAGGACCCGGGAAATCTAGGCACGATCCTGCGCACCGTGGACGGGGCTGGTGTGGATGCCCTGATCTTGATTGATGGCGGCACGGATATTTTCCATCCTACCGCGGTGCGGGCCAGTATGGGGGCATTTTTCTGGAAACCGGTGGTCAAAACCAGCCTGGTGGAATTCAGATCATGGGCGGGAATCCATGGTTTTCAGTTGATAGGTTCATCAGCCAATGGTTCTTTGGATTACCGGTCGATCAAGACTTCTGGCCCTTTTATCCTCCTGCTGGGGAGCGAGCAAAAAGGACTCTCGGCTCAAGCATTGGAGTTATGCGACCAGGTTGTACGCCTTCCAATGAGGGGTAAGACCACCTCACTTAATCTCTCTGTAGCCGCTGGGATTTTGATCTACGAGTTGGTTCGTGGGCAGGAGTAAGCAAACCCATCAAGGACGATGAGGTGGCGCAGTCACAGGAGAAGCTCACTATTTGGGATTTTGTTCCTGGGGTGGGTGCAAGCCTGATCGTTTTCTTTGTCAACGCCATGTGGGCTGTATGGGGATTGGGGGAAATGTTCTTTGAAGGCTGGTACGGCGGTTGGGGCATCCGGTTGGCTTACTTAGCCATCTTTTTGGGAATATTTGCCCTTTCAGTGGTTGCGCTGCTTTGGCCGCGTGTTGGCGGCTGGCTGATGATCGCCGGCGCAACCGCCTTCACCCTCTGGTGGTGGATGAATGATCTCATCCGGGGGACGTTTACCTGGCAGCGGTTTGCAGGCCAATTCCCGGTCAGCGGCATTCTGGTGATTGCGGGCGGCTTATTTCTCTGGCAGGGGCGGGTCAAACGTAAGCGTGAGAGGCTGGGTTTGGTAGCTGAAAAGTGGTGGCGGCGCAACCTGGCGTTGCTAATTGCAGTCGGCATACCTGTGCTGATCACGGTTGGGATGCTGGCAGTCAACCTCCCGATTGTGCTCTCACGCGTGGATGATGGCAGCCGCGGCGCCAGGACGATCACCGGCAGCGATGGGGCTGCCCTTGTCTGGGCGCCCAAGGGGCCGGGGTGGAACTGGCAGCAGGAATGGGGCGGATACCCATCCTGGCACAGTATTGCCCGTTATGGAAAGTCTCCTGTAGGAATTGATAAGCAGGATTGGACTTACGGGGATCCTTACGCCTCCCAAACTGATTTCGACCAATACAATCTTTGCCGCTATCTGTCTGAGGACGGGCTGTCCCTTTCAGAGCAGCCCCTTGATCTCTGGCGGATGCCGCGCGTAGCAGAATTGGTTGCTGCCCTTTCTCTGCATGGAGAGAATGCTGGCTGCATCTGGAATGGCGAACAAGGCTTGGTAGAGTGTTATCTGACCCCGGATAAGGAAACTCCCTTGTGGGCGCCGGACGAAGCCCCGGTGTATTATTGGGCGTATGAGGAATTCGATGCGGAAAACGCTTACTTTGTGAGTTATAACGGGTATGTCAAATACCAGCCAAAGGGATGGGGCAATCCCCGGCATGGCTACCGCTGTGTGAAAGAACTGCCCTGAGTTTTTCTGCAGGTGTAGCTCAGAGGGTTATTTTTTTTTCTGAACTCGATGGATCTCACGCCGTACCCTGTCAGCAAGATCTAACTAGAAACCAGTTGTTCGCTGACCCGCCACAACTGTTCGGCAGCGGCGTGATCCTGGCTGTCAGAGGAAGGTTCCTTTTCCCGCTTTGAAGAAAAATATTTACCGCTGATTTCAGCCACTTCAGGGGATGCGGCCAGATAAACCGAGGTAGCTGCCCCGGCTTCAAGAGCGGTGTCGCTGGTATCTTGCTCTCCTTTGATGCCCATGTAGCTGCGGTAAAGTTTGGTATTAATCACCCCTGGATGCAGGCTGTTGGCGGTTACTCCGCTGCCGGTAAGTTGGCGGGATAATTCCACCGTGAACAAGATATTGGCCAGCTTGGTCATTGCATAGACATCACTGGCGTCATATCTGCGCGTGGATTGGAGGTCATTGAAATTGATTGTGCCCCAGGCGTGCACCATCGAGGAGATCGTGATTATCCTGGCAGGTGAGCTGGTCTTGATCAGGGGGAGCAGCAGTTTGGTGAGCAAGAAAGGCGCCAGGTGGTTAACCTGGAACTGCATTTCATAGCCATCTTCGGTGACCAGTCTCTCAGGGGGGATGATCCCGGCATTATTGATCAGCACATGCAGGGCTGGGAACTGGGAAATGAAATCATTGGCCAGGCTGCGCACCTGGGCGAGAGAACTGAAATCTGCCAGCAGCAAATGGATGTTCGGATTGCCAGATTTTTGGTGGATCTTTTCAAGGGCTGTCTGCCCGCGGGCCTCATCTCTGGCAGTGATCACGACCATCGCTCCCAGTTTGGCTAGCTGCCAGGCAGTTGCCATTCCAATACCAGATGATCCGCCAGTAACAAGACATATTTTACCCAGCATGCTTTGCGTTGGTTCCATTCCTGCTCCTGAATTCTCAATTATGGTATTGTAACAGAGTCCCCCAAATCATCAAAAAACAGATTCCCACTTGCTGGTATTTGATAAAATTAGGAGACATCAATCCACAATTGGAGGAAACCCATGAATGAAGATGCCCAACTCCCGCAATGGGATTTGACCAACGTATACCCCGGCCTTGAATCCGCAGAATTTGAACGGGCTACCCAGGAACTGGCCGATCAGGTTATTGCGCTGGAAAGCTACCTTAGCGAGAATGAGATCGATCCCAGCTCGGCCGCCAGTGACCATGCCTATGAGGATCTTGCCCGAAAGGTCGCGGGTTTCCTCACCAGGATCTCAGCTGCCCAAGAGCTGGCCGGTACCATCCAGGCCTACTTGACCGGCTTTATCGCCACAGATTCTTTCAATGAAAAGGCCAAGAAAACACTATCGCTCCTTGAACCGTTGTTTGTGCGCCTCAACCAGGTTGAATTAGTGAAATTTATGGGATGGGCGGGCAAGATTGGTCCGCAGATCGAGGCAATCTTAGACGCCGACCCAATCATTACCAGCCATTCTTTTTACCTCACCGATTTAGTAGAACAGAGTGTTTACATGATGAGCCCTGCAGAGGAGGAGCTGGCCGCAGAGCTGTTCCTCAGCGGCGCTACGGCCTGGAATAAGCTCCAGGGGAACATCACTTCCCAACTTACCTGGGAAGTTGAGATGGAGGATGGTGAGGTTAAGCGGCTCCCCATGACATCGGTGATCAACCTGCGCGGCAACCCAAGTGAAGTCATGCGGCGGCGCGGCTATGAGGCAGAAATGGCGGCCTGGAAATCGGTGGAGGTGCCCCTGGCAGCCGCCATGAACGGGGTCAAAGGATCGCAATCCACCATTTTTAAACGCCGCGGCCGGGAAGATGCAGTGCATAAATCTCTCGATCAATCCAAAATTGACCGTGAGACGCTTGAAGCCATGCTGGCTGCCATGAAGGCGTCTTTCCCCAGCTTCCGCAAATATTTCAAAGCCAAAGCCAAAAGATTGGGCAAGCAATCTCTCCCCTGGTGGGATTTGTTCGCCCCGATGGGAAAATCCAGGCGCACATTTGAATATCCCCAGGCACAACAGTTTGTGCTCGAGAATTTTGCCAGATTCTCCGAGGAACTGGCTGATTTTGCGGAAACCGCCTTCAAAAACAATTGGATTGATGCCGGCCCGCGTCCGGGCAAACGCGCTGGGGCTTTTTGTATGCGGATTCCCGCTGTCAAGGAATCCCGTGTGATGCTCAACTTTGAGGGCAACCTCGACTGGGTCTTCACCCTGGCCCATGAGCTTGGGCATGGGTTCCACAACCACTGCCTGTTCCAGGCTGGGCGCACTGCCCTGCAAACGCGCAACCCGATGACCCTGGCGGAGACGGCTTCGATCATGTGCGAGACGATTGTGACCAATGCCGCCATCGAGATGGCAGAGAGCAGCGAAGAAGAACTTGCTATCCTAGAAACAGCCTTGCTGGGAGACTCCCAGGTGGTGGTGGACATTTATTCCCGCTATTTGTTTGAGACTGAGGTCTTTAACCGGCGAAAGAAAGCGGAACTCTCTGCCGAGGAGTTCAACGAGATTATGGACTGGGCGCAGGCTGAAACCTTTGGAGACGGGCTGGATGCTGAGTATCGTCATAAATATATATGGACCTGGAAGCCGCATTACTACCGCCCGGGGTTGGCTTTTTACAATTACCCCTATGCCTTCGGATTGCTGTTTGGCACCGGGCTGTACACTATCTATCAGGAGCGCGGCGCAGCCTTTGTGGATGAATACAAGGATTTGCTCTCTAGCACTGGCATGGGTCAGGCCGCAGAGCTGGCTGCCCGGTTTGGTATCGACCTGCGCAGCCAGTCCTTTTGGGAAGGCAGCTTGAAGCTGATTGGTGAACGAGTGGAGCGGTACGTGAATTTGTAATCCCAACCTGAGATAATTGAACCCAGAGGGCGCAGGAGATCATTAATCAGCAGTTCTGTTTGAGTACAAAACTTGCACCTGAAATGGCAGATTAAAGGTGCAGCTATGGGTATCATCCTGCGAACGATCCCTTATAAATCCCAATACGATGACGATGCCAGCCAGTACCGTAATGACTGCGGTCCGGCCTGTGTTGCCATGATTCTCAACGCCTTGGGTCAAAATGTGACCACTAACACGGTTTTCCGCCGCTCTGGTGCGAATGCGAACAGCTACGTATCCGTCAGCCAGATGATCCGGGCGGCGGCAACCTATGATGTTGATTTTGATTATTTCTATCCCTGGACGATGGAAACCCTCAGAGGGGCGGTCGCCAGCGGGATGGCCCCTATTACCCTGGTCCACTACGGCGCCTGGCGCAACAAAGGCCTCACCCAGAGCAGTTTTAAAGGCCCGCATTTTGTGGTTGTGGTCGGCTTTGATGACGAACATATCTACGTCAATGACCCGCTTTGGTGGGGAACCCGCCGCCTGGAGGGGGAACATAAACGTCTGACCAATGCCCAGTTTGAAGCTGCCTGGAGCACTGCCAGCTATGATGGAAACCGTAATTTTTCCGGGATTTACTGCAAGCACATTCTGCCATTAGAGACCTTCGGCCAGGATATCGATCTGCTGGAACCCGAAGCGCCTCCTCCTCCGCCTCCCCCTCCTCCTTTCCAGGTTGATCCGCTGCTAAAGCGCCAGATCCTGGCCTGGGCGGCATATTACCGCGTTCCGGTGGAGGATTTGGATAGTCTGGCGGTGCTGACCGCGTATATGGATGCGATGGGAGACTGGGGGCTGCGCATCGAGGTGCATGAGGTGCAGCCCGATGATACATTGCCTCTGCTGGCCTTGAGATATTACGATGACCCGCTCAAATGGGACGTGCTCACATTGTTCAATGGGATGGGGGCGGGAGATACGATTCACAATGGGGATGTTTTGTTGGTGCCGGAACCTTGTGTGGAGCCAGTGAAGATACCCGAACTTGCTCAGCCAGTCGGGGGCACCGACCTGCATGAGAAGTACGGCCAGGAAATGTTTCCCAGCGGAAAACCAGGATTGTAGCGATCTGGTATTCTTATCGCTCGAACAATTCAGGGCGCTGGGGTTGCTGTGATCACCAACCCGCTTTGTACCCAGCCTTGGATATTGGTACTTAGATCAAGCACCAGCAGCCAGGTTTTTCCGAATGCGTCTACATGACTGTCACCCAGTAATTGCACAATCGCGCCATTGGCAGCCCGAGAGACCACCAGTGATTCGATATTGGGTTCCTCTCGGATCACAATGCCACTATTAGAATCAACACGTGCCTCGACAGGGGTTGGGGAAGGGGTCAGGGTATAGGTAGGGGTGAAGGTGGGCGTCTTTGTCAGGGTCGGGGTCAGCGTGGCAGTTGGCGGCACCGGCGTGGGGGTGGATGTCAGGGTAGGGGTCAGCGAGGGCGTCACAGTGGGCGTTTCGGTGGGCAAAGCCAGGTTGCCCTGGAATGCAATCCCTACGCCGAAAAAAGCCAGCGCCAAGATCAACGCCCCAAGGGCAATCACCCCGCCGATTGAGTAGCCGAACAAAGTCAGCGGGCGGAAACCCATAAATGCCAGGGTGATGGCTCCTGCCAGGGCGGCAAATGCCAGGTGAATGGTAAATAATACCAATCCATCCGGCCAGAGGTGCGGGATTCCGCTGCCCAAACCAAAGCCGGCTGCAGATAGGGGGAGATATAGGCCGAAAGCCACAGCCACGCTGGGGATTCCGGGATTGCGTTTTTCCTGCACGATAAAAGCAGTGGTTAACACGGCGCCAATGCCAATCACAATGAACGGCGGCCATCCAAGTTGGGCAAAACGGTGCACTTCGCTGATTTCTGATTGAGAGGTCAGCTGGGTGATCAATCCTGCCAAAGATCCGCCGAGGAGTGTAAGGACAGCTCCTACCAGGAACCCGCCAAGTGCCCGGGTGAAATATTTGGTGGAACCCAAGATGACCCCCAGTGAAACGCCCACCACCGGGGCCATGATCGGGGCGATCAACACCCCAAGCAGGATGATGTAAGTTGAATCCAGCATATAGCCTGCCCCGATGACTGTTCCGGCAAACAGGGAAAACAGGAAGAAGTCAAAGGAGGGGGCTGCTTTGTTCAGTACGGCTTCGATGAAATTAGTTTTCTCATCGGGGGTCAGCGGGGCGATTACCTTGCGGCGTTCCCGCCTCCTCCGGGCGCGGGAGAGCTTTTGATCGTCTTCAGCTTCAATTGGTTCATTCAGATCGAGTCCCATAGTTTTCCTGCTTTCGGTTGCTTGATAAGTTATTATACATAATTAATGCTGGATGCGCATTTCCGTCAAGCGGCTTATGCCTTTGTTCTATTATCTTGGTAAAATACTGCCATATCTTCTCTGGGAGACAACCATGCATAAATTAAGATTGTGGATTATATTAGGTCTTCTGGTGATTGCGCTGCTTACCGGATGTGCCGGAAATGGACAGGAACCTCCCCTGCCGCCGACTGAGACGGTAGAGGTTGTCCTTCCAACCGATACGGCGCTGCCAGCTT